>CAZDFU010000008.1:0-42206 GCA_964504985.1 uncultured Gammaproteobacteria bacterium | reverse complement strand
TTGTTTTACAAGTTCTGTTTATTATTAAGTTATATTTTAACTATATCAAAACTTAAGCTGCTTTGTCAATTGCCTGATCCACAATTATCCTATTATTACCCCTTAAAAATCCCCAAAAATCTACTGGCCCTAGACAGGCATAAGCCTGAGGTTCATTTTTCTTACCGTATTCCAGATTAAATAGGGCTATTTCCCTTATCATATGAGCAAAAAGTGGATGCTCCTCATTTAAGCTGGCCTCATTCCTTATTACCCTAGCAGATCTGTCAAACCAAACTTCTGTTATACCATCCTCCTGCTTGATGTGGGCATAACTACCATGTTTATTCCAAAACGAAACACGTACGTCTCCTTTGCTGCTATCATAGTATGTAACGCGTCCATAATAGGTTTCAAGTCTTTTTTTAGAATTTCTGATAGTTATCTCTACAAAGCCTGGTGATTTATGCTCAAGATCATCTAGGTTAGTATCTATCCTTTCTCTTTGCGGATTCAAACTAAGACGGGGCGGTAAAACAGCAGGGATTAAAAAAAGCTCTTCACCAAAAATTACTGGTTCAGCTTGTGCTCGTGGCAGTTTTGGCAGAACTTCTGTGCGTTCTAATAAGTCAACCATTACATATTAACATATGCCTACTTGAAAAGATTGTCAATCTTTATTATTGTCCTAATATATGAGATTCTTCATTGCCCTTGAAATACCAAGTGAGAATATACTGGATTTTCAAGCTATTCAGGACAAATTGCACACATTAATTCCTCAGGCTAAAATTACTAATGCTGAGAAAATTCACCTCACACTTGCCTTTTTAGGAGAACAAAATGATGATTTAAAGGAAAAATTAGTTAAAATTATGGAAAATTCAGCTAAAAATATTTCTCAATTTGGAGTAACTCCTGCATATATTGATGGTTTCCCCAACCTTCATCATCCTCAGGTTCTTTGGGTAGGAGTTAAAGGAGATATAGATAAAATACTGATAATCCGGGAAAGGCTCAAAGACCAGCTGGAGGTATTAAATTTACCTGTTGATGAAAGAAGGTTTATCCCCCATATTACCATTGCTAAATTCAACAGGCGTATCAAAATAGATCAAAATTTGGAAATAAATTTGGAAAAACTGATGGCCCAAGCCTTTAGCCCAATTAGAATTTCCTCAATAAAACTGATTGAATCAATCCCCAATCAGGGATTTCATGAACACAACACCCTAGCTGAGGTTAAATTGGGTTTGCAGCTGTTTTAACCAAGCCTCTCTTTGGTCTGATTTACAGGATTTACAATAGTCTCTTTCACAAAAATTAAGCTCAGTTACTGATAAAATTTTCTCTATTTTCTGCCTGAAAAAATCTTTTAAAAGGAAAATATTTTCCAGATCAAATTCTTCATATAAAGACTCATCCTCAGGATCTGTCCAGGATCTTACTCTAAAGCGTGCTTTGGTATGACCTGATTTTAAAAGTTCTTGTGCACAAAGAAGTGAGTAAAGCTTAGGCATCAAATCCATATCTAAATTTTCCTTACCCTTTTTGGGATTTTCAAAGAACTTATAATCCACAATCTCAACTATTCCATCATCCCCCATTTCCAGCGCATCAGGCCCTCCCCACAGCTTTAACAATCCTGTACCATCTGGTGCGGGACCTTCCAGCATACACTCCCAAAATTTTTCCCCAACCACTACTCTGTTAATTTTTCCTTTTCTTAAATTGTAATATCTTGTAAAAACTGCTTTGGCTTTATTTATAGTTTCCTCTGTTAAAAAAAGGGTGGCGGCACTATAGAAAGATTTTGAGGGTTGTCTCGCAGCTTTACTCCTTATTTCATTTTCAGCAGCTTTAAAAATGGAAGTTAAAATATAATCCAAGGGCTGATTGTATGCTTTAGCTCTGTGAATAATCTTTATAACCAAATCCAGTAAACTACCTATGGCCTGATTTTGATTACCTTCTTCTATCTCGTACCTTTTTTGCAAGTGGTGCTTAACTAAAAAATCAAAATAGCACCTTTCAAAATTACGGAAATCACCTAAAGAGAAACAATGTAATCTGTCAACATTATCAAAAGCCATGGATATTAAGAATACGCACAAAATCTGCTAGAATACAATATATGAAATTAATCTTGGGGATAGAAACCAGCTGTGACGAAACTGCAGCAGCTGTATTACAAGAGAAGAAAGGAAGGATACACATTTTATCCAATGTTGTGGCTTCATCAGCCCCTATACAGTCTAAATATGGCGGGGTAATTCCAGAACAAGCAGCTAGGGAGCAGTTACACAGCATTATCCCTGTGGTCGATGCTGCAATTTCAAATTCCAAATGTCAAATTTCAAATATAGACGCAGTTGCAGTAACTTATGGGCCAGGGTTGATTGGTTCTCTTTTGGTGGGAGTTGAGACAACAAAAACATTGGCTCTTATTTGGAATAAACCATTAATACCAGTCAATCACCTGCTTGGACACTTTTATGCGAATTTTATTAGTAGTTCTCCACTACGGTCGAACAATAAATTTTCTCCGGCTGAGCCGAAGGAGAATGGAGAAGTTCCATCTTTTCCCTGTATTGGTCTGCTTGTTTCAGGTGGACATACTGATTTGGTGCTATTCACTTCTCATGGAAAATATATATACCTGGGCGGTACCAGGGATGATGCAGCTGGTGAGTGTTTTGATAAATGTGCCAGACTTTTAGGCTTATCTTATCCCGGAGGACCAGCCATTGCCCAAAGGGCAATGGAATTCAAAATTCAAGATTCAAAATTTGAAATTAAACTACCAAGACCGCTTATAAATGAAAAAAGTTTTGATTTTTCTTTCAGTGGTTTAAAAACTGCAGTAGCAAGAGAGGTAGAAAAACTAAAAGCTGAAAATAGATTTAATGAAATGGCAATCACACAACTTTCATATGAGACTCAGCAGGCAATTATTGATGTTTTAGTGGAAAAAACCTTAAAAGCTATACAAAAAAATGGTGTTAAGGAGTTGATGATAGCAGGAGGGGTAGCATCGAACGAGAAACTCGTTCAAAATTTCAAATTCCAAATTTCAAATTCCAAATTGAAAATCAAATTACACGTTCCATCTAAAGAGCTTTGCACTGATAACGGGGCCATGATTGCTTCAGCTGCCTTTTTCCTGCCTTGCCTGCAAACAGGCAAGGCAGGTATAAAACCCATCAAAAACCCCTTATCCCTTCAGGCAGATCCAAATTTATCATTAATTATAGAATAACTATATGACGTTAGTAGAAAATCCAGTAAGAAATTTTACTTTAGAAGAAGGCCTTGCTGCTTTAGCAGAAGTATATGTAACTAAAAGATACGAGATATTTGGAGTAATCTATAGAAGGGTTGGAGGAGCCGACAGATCTTGGGATATTACCCAGCAAGTTTTTCTAAACATTGCTGAGAAAGTTATGCTTGGACCATTTACACAGCAACATCCAACATTAGCTGAATCTATTTTAAGATATGCTAAAAGAACTACGGTCTTTTTAACACAAAATGATTTAAGAAACGCATCTCGACAAAAGACAAACCCCTTTAGTTCAACTGGTAATCCTACAGATACTCAACCCACTTTTAGCGGTGAAACCCTACCCTTATTTGCTCCACAACAAAACACAAATAATCCTGAGGAAATATTTTTGGAAAAAGAAAGGACAGAGGCTATCGGCGCAATACTCGACACCTTACCCCATAATTACTCTTCTGCTCTCCGGTCCCATTATTTTGAGGGTTTAACCGCAGAAGAAATGTCTGAGATATTAGCAACTTCAAAAGGAGCGGTAAAGGCTCTATTAAATAGAGCGAGAGCAGCCTTTAGAGATAAACTAACAACAATCCATAGATTAGAGAATCCTGCTGCTGATATTTGACAAATTCAAATCTAGACTCTACAATACTTACTTTATAGCCTATAGGAATTTTTATGAGCGAAAGAATCTTAAGTTGTCAAGAAATCAGAAATCTATATCATAGACCTGTAAAGCCTGATCCAATAATACCCATCTATACAAGAGCTGGAGGAAAAAATTCCAGGCTGGAAAGTGCGGTAGTAACCTGTGCGGGCAGACAAATCTCATATCAAAATCCTATTGGCCTATATGAAAACCCTCAAGAAGATAAGTTCATAGTTATACTTCCGACAAGAAAAAGTCTTAGAATTTATAAATTTCCAAAAGCCTCCACCCTTATCCAACCGAATTTTGTAAATTCAACTTGATTTTGCTTGTTTGAAAACATATACTTTATTAAACACTTGTACTTGGGAGGTAACGTCGCCCAGGGAGTTTAAACTAATTAAGAAGTAATTTGGGTGGTACCACGTTCTTGTAATACATTTAACTTACACGTTCGTCCCAAAACATGGATGGCGTGTTTTATGGGAGTAGAAAATAAACAGTCAGTATTATTATTAGGTAAAGGATATATTTATCCATTAGGCCTTGTTGAATTAAAGGGGGATATAGAAGAACCTAATCAAGTAACACTAGACCTAGGCCGACAAGTAAGATGTATTGTTGATCCAAGCACAGTATTTGTAGAAATACACCCTCATACAGCACCTGGTGATAAAAAGCCAACTATCAGCTTAATGAATGATTTATTAATATCCATTCAACCAGTGGGAGGTTTAAATCTAAGCTAATGGACAAACTTTACGATCATAAAGCTACTGAATCTAATTGGTATAAACTTTGGGAACAATCTGGCTATTTTAAACCTGAAGTAAATCCTGATGGAAAACCCTATACCATCATACTCCCCCCGCCAAATGCCAATGCCCCGCTTCATTTTGGACATGCTATGTATGTAATTGAGGATATTTTAATTAGGTACAAAAGAATGAAGGGCTTTGCCACTCTTTGGCTGCCTGGCTCAGATCATGCAGGATTTGAAACACAAGTTGTTTTTGAAAAAAAGCTGGCTGAGGAAGGAAAATCAAGGTTTGATTTTAAAAGAGAAGAGTTATACCAGATGATTTGGGATTTTGTTCAAAACAATAAAGGCACTATGGAGGGGCAATTAAGAAAACTCGGTTTTTCTGTTGACTGGTCCAGAATGAAATTTACTCTTGATCCAGATATTATCAAAGTAGTTTATAAAACATTTAAAAAATTATTTGATGAGGGTTTGATTTACAGGTCACAAAGAATTGTTAATTACTGCACAAAACATGGCACTTCATTTTCTGATCTGGAAGTTTTATATGAAGACAGAACTACACCCCTTTACTATATAAAATATGGTCCCCTAACTTTAGCTACAGTCAGACTGGAAACCAAATTTGGTGATACAGCTATAGCAGTTCACCCTGATGATGAAAGATATAAACAATATGTAGGAAAAGAGCTTGATATTGAGACAGTTTTAGGCCCTGCCAAAATAAAAGTAGTAGCTGATTTGGCTGTTGAGGAAAAATTTGGAACAGGAGTTGTTAAAGTTACCCCTGCTCACTCATCTGTTGATTTTGAAATTGGCCAAAGGCACAACTTGGAAATAAAACAAGTTATTGGCTTTGACGGCAGATTAAATGAAAAAGGGGGCAAATTTTCAGGAATGAGAGTCAAAGAAGCAAGGGCTGCTATAGCAAAAGAGATGCAGGAAAAAGGTTTAATTGAAAAAGTTGATGAAAAATATAAAAACAGGGTGGGAGTTTGTTATAAGTGCGGAACAGAAATTGAACCACTTCCTTTAGAGCAGTGGTTTATTAATGTTAAAGAATTGGCAAAGGGTGCAATTGAAGTAGTCAAAAAGGGAGAAATTAAAATATATCCCAAAAATTGGGAATCAACTTACTTTAGGTGGCTGGAAAATATAAAAGACTGGAATATCTCAAGACAAGTTGTCTGGGGAATTCAAATTCCTGCCTGGTATTGCCGGGATTGCCAAAAATGGGCTGTTAGTGAAGGTGAAACTTTGGAAAAATGCCCTAATTGCAACTCAAAAAATCTGGAAAGAGACTCTGATGTTTTTGATACATGGTTTTCCTCAGGACAATGGCCCTTCGCTGCTCTACAGACCACCAGGGAAAGAGATTTTGAAAAATTCTACCCCACCTCTGTCATGGAAACCATGTATGATATCTTGCTTTTCTGGGTGGCCAGGATGGTGATGCTGGGCCTTTTTACAACTAAAAAAGTACCATTTAAAGATATTGTTTTACATGGTAAAGTTTTAGATCCTCTGGGCAAAAAAATGAGCAAGTCCAAAGGGAATGTGGTGGACCCCATGGAGGTTGTTGATCAATACGGGGCAGATGCAGCCAGGATGGCTTTAGTTTATGGAACTGCATTTGGTCATGACCAAGCCTTATCTCATCCAAAACTTCAGGCTATGAGAAATTTTACCAATAAGCTCTGGAATATTGGCAGATTTATTATTGATTTTGCTCCTGATGATGCTCAGCATTTAGACAGTGTCATTCTGAAGGAAGTGAATAGTCTCCAGATTAATTCTGAAACAAACCGGCAAAGGCGAGCCTCGCTTGCAGCGAATACAGAGATCCTTCGTTTCACTCAGGATGACAAGGCAATTTTGGAAAAACTTAAAGAAACCTCCAAAAAAGTCAGTAAAGCTTTGGATCAATATAGATTTCATGATGCCACAGATGCATTGTATGAATTTATCTGGCATGAATTTGCAGATAAGTATATTGAAATCACAAAGATGAGAAGAGTTGATGCTCAACCAATTTTAGAATATGTATTTAAAACATCACTTGAATTACTTCACCCGGTAATGCCTTTTATCACCGAGGAACTTTGGCAAAAACTTCCTCACAGCGGTAAATCAATCATGGTCACGAAATGGCCGCTTAATAATAAGTAAAGAGCAGGCTTAACTAGCCTTGACTAAAGTGTTAGAATACATCTCATTATGATTGAAACGCATCTGATTGCTGAAGCAATAGCAAGAACCAGGCTCTTAGAAGATCTAATACCTGCTTCAGATCCAGGCCCCCACCCTTTGGCAATAGAGGATGCTTTAGCGCTTCAAAGTCTGGTTAGCAGACTAAAAGAAGAGGTTTTTAAATTAAGAGGCTATAAAGAAGAGCCTGTAACAGGACATTGGCCCCATAATACTGAACTTGGCATTATAGACCTTAGCATAGAATGGGAAAACCATATGTATCATGAAGAAGGCCGTAATTTTACAGCTCAATTACCTGTTGGGAAACGCCGGCTGGAGATTATAAATCATACTCAAGGAGAATCAACAAGATTAACTGAAGTAAGATTTATAGGAGCACAAAAAATAGTGACTTTTAGACCTTCTGAAGCTGCTTAAAATTGGATTCCCGCACAATTGACGCAAATTAACCGTAGAGTTAGGCTTTTTCTCCACCTTCTTTAGCCTCAGGAGCACCTTCTTTAGCTTCGCCTTCAGTAACTTCAGCTCCCTCTTCTGTGCCTTCTCCAGCTTCCTTAACTTCACCTTCTTTAACTTCTCCCTCAGCAGGCACTTCTTCCTCAGCTGCAACCTCAGCTGTTTCAGCAGCCTGCTCTTCTAAGAGCTGTTCCATCTCTGCTGTAACAGCAGGAGCTAGTTTAACTACTATTTCTTCTGGCTCTGCAGAAACAGTTAATTTTTGGTGGTCATAATTTAATTGTCCGACTGTTATGGCATCATCAATTTCCTTGAGGGTAGAAATATCCACTTCTAATTTCTCAATTAAATCTGTTGGCAATGCTTCAACTTCTAACTCATTTAGAGTTTGTAAAACAATAACCTCACCAAGATGTACTTTCTCCGGCTGCTCTCCAACCAGTTCTATTGGAACTGACACCTTAACTTTCTCAGCTAAATTAACCTGATAAAAATCAATGTGGATCGGAGAACCATTCATTGGGTCATACTGCACTTCACGGACCAAAACAGGCCTAACTTTTTCAGCACCAATTTTTAGATCAATCAAGCCTGTTTCACCTGCCTGGTGAAAGGTTTTGATAAAATCAGATACAGAAACCAACACATTCTCGCCACCCACACCTTTACCAAAAACGTGGCCTGGTAACTTGCCGTTTTTTCTTAAACTTTTAACTTTTTTACCAAGGATTATTCTCTCCTCAGCTTTTAAACTTAATCTGTCCATGACCTGTTAATTTAACATATCCAGCCTTGCTTCGCAAGCCCAAAAAGCTTACACCCTTATCAAAGAATAATACACTCCCAAAAAAACCCATAGTATTAACACGTGCCAGCAATTTCAAGCTAAACCAACGCTTTTTATCATTTCATAAACTCTACCTCAAACTTGCGGTCTTTGGATAGGTCTGTTGTGATAATCTTCTGCTGCGGATCTGCCAACCCGCCCTCTGGTAAGTTAGCTGATAACTTCATATTTAAAGGGTAAGAAAGAGTCCATTCAAAAGGGTCTTTTAAAGTGCCTGATTGTTTTATCACATTTAACTTATATAAAGCAGTTTTACCCTCAAATTTTAGCTTCTGAAGATTTTGATATTCCACCACCAGAGTTTTCTGCTCTTTTGGTTTGAGTTCTAAAAGAAAAGAGTAGCCAGATCTTCCGTAATCTACAAAATTTTGCACCTGGCTGAAAATATTACTTTCTCCCCAGGAAACCTTGTTTATTTTGGTTCCAAAAGGCAAATATATCCTCATCCTATTTTTATATGTTCCCCCAGGAAAAGCATCTGATGAGCTTCTATTGGTATATGCTATGCGTAAAACATGTTGCACTTCTCCATCCTTACCTATAACAGTTTCCAAATTATAGCTTCTGTCTAAATAATAATTTGCCTTGTTTGCCCCCAAATTTGCTTCAACAGGAGCTAAGAAATCAGCCAATACTCCATTTTTTTCATCCCCTGCCCTTGGCATTACAGAAGCCCAATTTTGAGAAATAAGATAAGAGAAAAGTTTGGGATCATCCAAATATATACTCATATGCTTTTCTTCTAAAGATTTTCCTAAAGATGTAACAATCGCAGGCCAATTTTGATCTGGGAGAAAAAATAATTTGTTAAATAACCCCTGCACCAAAGCCGTTAAAAAACTTTTTTTTGCCTGTGTTCCTGGGAAAAAATTAACTTCTGCATGAGAAACAGAGGTGGCAAACAAGTTATCCTCTGTTACCTTTTCATTATAATCCGGAAGGTCCAAAGGCCCTAGAACTGCCAAAATATTCTCCACAGCAGAGATATCTAAAGCTACTACCCCCTCTACCCTTTGGCCTGTTTCCTTGTTATAAAACCATTCTGCCTGCCTGGCTGCAGTTGGAAAATCAGGCTCCCAGTTAGAATCCCTTAGGAAATAATCTTTCTGGCCTAAATCTTGTGCTATTTCCTTAGGCGGTTCAACATGTGTTTTTAAAGAACCATCTATGGCATAGACATCCTGAGCTTCCAGCTTTTTTAACTTTCCTCCTTCAAAAGACACCAAGGCTACTGAACCAATAAATCCCCCTGTTGGCCTGAGCTCGCTATTATTTTGCAGAAGCACCAAATAGTTTTTGTTTCCCTCTTTTCCAACCACTTCAGCAAGCAAAATGCTTAAAGCACGGGCTTGTTTAACCAGGGTTGAATAATGATCAAGGCGCTTGGATAAATCCTCTATCCTATTTTTTACAAGTTTGGGTATAGAAAATTTAAAATCTTCATTTAAAAGCAAAGCCTGACTTTTTTGCAGTTGCTCATCTGCTAAGGCAAGGTAAGACTTGCTGGCCTCAAAATATTCTATAGGAGATCCTGCATTCTCCCCTGTTATACTACTCAGACTCTGGTAAAGCGCCTGAATACCAAGTATGGTATTTTGAGCTGATGAAACAGACAAGGTTGCCAGATTTGCCATGTTATCTCCTAATTCAAATTGAGATTTAAGAAGGTTTGTTTTTCTAACAGGATCAAAAGAATAATAGATTAATTTTGCCTGAGAAACACCCATATTGGCACGGTTCACAGACACCAAACCCTTTTCAAACTCCCCTTTTTCTAAATTATTTATAGCTGAGCTTAGCTGAGATCTAAAGGTCAATATCCCCCACCCCATTGCTGCCAAAGGCCAAAATAAAGAGTAAGTTATTAGAATAACTGCTAAAATCAGAAAAACGGCTGAAAAAAAGAAGGAAATTTTTGGCTTGCTGCCCCCTTTTTCAACTTCTTTTTTACCAGCCTCATCTTTTTTGAATTCAACTTTTTTGATACTCCCCTCTCTTAATGCCTGCAGTTCCTCCAGCTTCTCATTTCTCCAACCATTATCCCCTGCATTTTCCGCCTTTTTGCCCTCTGGCTCTGGTACTTTAATCTCGTTGTCTTTGAAAAACTGCAAAGTTTTCCGTAAATTCTCCACTAATTTTGTTTTTGTGTGCCAATTTAAAAAATGAATTGTTTTTTTTAGTTTTGGTGTAGGCCAAGGCGGAAGCTCTGATGGCTCAAAGTTTCTATTTTCATACCAAAGGGGGTCCAGAAGAATTTGTTTAATCTCAGAAACTTTTATTGGCACAGGCAAACATCCATCAAATATTTTCTGGGCTGTTGCTCCTGCAAAAATACACTTGATGGCTAAATTAACCGCATCGTCTATATACAAAGCTCTGGAGGAAAATTCTAAAGCAGTTTCTTTTTGCAGATTACCATTTAAAGACTGTGCTATTAAGCGGGCTACTGGGTCTAACTCTCCATAAATTTCCTCAAAACTCATCCTCGGACCAAAAACAGGTCCCAATCTTAAGATCCGCGCATTTAAATTATTTTCTTTTGCAGCCTGGGCAACTTCAACCTCAGTATCTTTTAGCCATTTTAATTCATGGGAGGCATTATCCTGGCTATATAAATCTATAGAGGATATCAGCAATAATCTGCATTTGGTTTTTTTAAATATTTCTAAAACAGGCTTTAATTTAAGTTCCTTATTTGGCAGAACAAATATATAATCCAAACGTTTAAGATCTAAATCATCCTCAATATCAGATATCTTATGAAAATCCCGGCTTTCAACAGCCTTTGATAAGTTCTCTTTTTGCCCGTATCTTTTATCAGTGCTGCCAACCACCTGTAGTTCTTTTAAAAGCAGCTTGTCTACCAGGTGTGAGCCCAAAAAACTATCTGCTCCCACAACTAAAGCCACAGGTGTGTTTCTCGCAAGTAATATACCCGTATTTTGTTTGATATTTTGACCTAAATCATCCACGCGTAAATCGTACCACTTAGGGTTGGGAATGCAAGAGAGATAAAAGGTATCTAAGTGGATAATCAAGAGAGGATTATTTATCTATTGTCCAGGGCTTGATTAGCCAGGGCATCTGCCCTGCTATTTTGAGAACGGGGTATATGCGTAAAAGTTATTCCACCTAATTCAAGGATAAGTTTTCTTATTTTTTCAATAATAGGCTTAAGATGTTCAGCCCTAACCTTATAACGCCCAGATAACTGCTCTGCTACCAGTTTTGAGTCAGCATAAACTTCAATTTGCATAGGTAATTTTTCAAAAAGTTTATTTTTCACAAATTCCAAAGCCTTAAGCACTGCAGAATATTCAGCTACGTTATTTGTGGTAATGCCTATATATTCACCTTTTTCATGCACTATGTTTCCCGCTTCATCTGAAATAGTAAAACCGTATGAGGCAGGGCCGGGATTACCGCGCGAGGCTCCGTCTGTATAAATTGTTAATTTCATCCTTTAATATTTCTGAACCAGTATAGAGCAAACATCTGCAGAAGCACAATAAGGTATTCAGAAACAACAGTAATAAAAGAAGCAGCCAGAAATGAAAATTGTGGAATATAGATAAAATTTAAAACGAGATTAATCAAAAGCCCTGCTGCATAAATTCCAAGCATTGTTTTATATTGACCTTTTGTAATCATAATCCACATTAAGAGTGCTGAAAGAAAATATGCTGGAAATCCAAGGGAGAGAATTTGTAAACTTTGAGCTGAACCCACAAATCCACCGCCTGTTAATATTTTTATTACAACCGGCGCCAAAAGCAAAGTAAAAATGGTACCCAGAGAGGCTAACCCGACAAGCCCCATCCCCATTAATTTAACAGCTTTTAAAGACTTAAGCATCAGAGGATAATACGAGTTCATTATAAAAGCAGGCAGAACCAGTGCTGATTGAAAAACAGAGTAAGCTATATTATAGATGCCCACATCTGTATTACCTTTAGAATAGGCAATGATAAAAGCATCCACTCTAAAATAAACTACATTTAACACAAGGGTTAAGGCAATTGGCCAGGTCTTTTTAAATAAATCTTTAATGTATGAAAAATCAAATACAGGATTTAAGTCTTTAATTAGTTTTTTAACAAAGTAAAGGGAAACAAGCGAAACAATCATCCCTCCTGATAAATAAGATAAAACCAGAAAAGGGATCTCTGTTTTGGTTGAGGCAAAGTATAAGAAAATAACCAGCCCCAAGCTTCTGCCTAAAAGGATTGATACTGACATCAAATCATACCTTAATTTAGCCTGAAAAATTAAATTGCTGGTTGTAAAAATAGCTGATGCCAAAATATCAAAACACCCAAAAAGCACAGCGCTAAAAAGAAGTGTGGTAGAAATAGGCAAAAAGGGCAATAAACCCACAGCAAAGATTATAAGTATAATTGCCCAAATTATTCTTACCCCTAAAAGCCTTCCTAAATAGTATTTAAGATCATGGCCTTCCTCTCCGGCCTTTTTTAAAATATAGGCATTAAACCCAAAATCAGCAAATAAATAAAATAAACTTAGGTAAGTAGTAGTTAATGTAAAAACCCCTGTTCCTGCCTCACCATAAATCCTGGCAACAGCACCAAGTACAATAAAGGAGGAGATAACCGTAACAACTTTGCCTAAAATCTGCCAAAGGGTCTGTTTAAATATTTTTGCCAATGCTTCCACATTACTAGGATACTAGGAACTAAGGCAAGAGTGAAGAGTCTGTTTTAATCCTGAGAGAGGGATAGCCCCCATATTAAAATTAGAAGCCTGTAACCTTGGGGTAAAGTAAGGAAGTAATGATCAAACATCCCCAAAAAAATAATCATCACCCAAAGAAGCAGCATAGGTTTTAATTTAAATAACCTTAGCATGGGATAACCAATCAGAGCTATTAACCCCAATAGTCCTATTAATCCTGTTTCAGACAGAGTTAGAAGAAAGATATTATGGACAGGCTGCAAAAACCTGCTGGGACCCACTAATATTTGGCTTGCTGAAGCAGGAATAAAATTATTTAGTCCTATTCCAAAGACCGGAGAAGACAACCAGATCTTTAAAGCTGCCTCTGATAATTGCTCCCGTCTAACAAAAGATAAACTATCAAAGTTAAAAATAGCAGAAAATCTGGTATATAAAACAGGCAGCAAAAGCAAGATTAATACAACAAGCATTAACCTGCCTTTAGTCTTAAGTAATATAAGAAATAGGCTAATACCTGCTACAATTGCTGTCCGGGAAACAGAAAGCAAAACAGCAATACTGCCAAAAAGGGGGATTAATCTAGACATTAAAGATGAGCTAGAAAAAATCCTCAAAGACAACAAACCACTCACTATAACCAAAAAAGCTGCCAAAACATTTGGATGGGGGAATGTTCCATAAGGGCGTAAAAATTGCCTGTCAAAATAATCAAATTTGGCAATTGCGGGGGTAGATAAAGAAAAAGTCCTTTCTCCGATTATCCAAAGACCTAAAGTACCGCCTTTTAGAAACTGGGCTATAGCTAAGAAAGATTCACCTAAAACAGATAATCCTAAAGCCCAAAAAACAATTTGTTTTATAAAAGCCCAATTAGCTGACGCCAGATAAACTCCAAATACCCCTGCCACAAGATACTGTTCTGCTCTTACTAATCCTGCCCCTAAATTTAAACCATTCCCAGAAACAACAAAAGGCACCAAAGATAAGACCTGAGATAAAAAAAATATCAAATAAAGGTTCAGGGCATTCTTTTTAACAGGTTTTCTTTGCAATAAAAAAACTACCAGCAAAAATGCAACCAATAAATCCCAGAAATAAACCACAGGGGACAGATAATCAACAGGTAAGGAATAAACAAATGAGAAAGTTGGCCAAAAGTGTTTACCAAGCTGAGTTGGAAGAAAAAGCAGCGTCAAAAAAAGAAGACCTTGTTCAATCCTCTGCAGTTTTAGCATCTTGCTTTTCAGTTTTGGCTTTTATTACGATATGTCTGTCTCTTCCTTCTCCTGCACTCTCAGACGCTAAACCATCCAATTCTGAAATAGTCATATGTACCACTCTCCTTTGCCAGGGAGACATAGGTTCAAGCTCCAAATCCTTACCAGATTCCAAAACCTGAGCTCCAAGACTTTTAGCCCGTGATATTAACTCTTCCTCTTTCTGCTTTCTCCATCCTGAAACATCTAAAAGGACTCTTTTAAATCCCTCAACAGAGCTTCCCTCTCCTTCTTTGGAAGATTGAGGAAACCCTCCCATTTTCCGGGATGTTATCTGGTTAACCAAAAGCTGTAACCCCTCCAAAGATTCCCCTCTTGCTCCAATTAACCTGCCTGCATCCTTTGTATCAATAGATACCAAAAAACTGTCATCTTTTTCTTCTATTTCGTAACTGCCTTCAAGAAGCAGCAGCCCTAAGATATTGTCTAATACTTCAGATAATTGTTCTTCCATAATTAATTTCCTCTCACGCCTTTACGTTTTTCAGCCCTAGCCTGCTGACTATACCAGCAGCTCCTCCCCAGCCTGTTAACTTATACTGCTGGATTATTCCCAGTATTGTATAGGTATTCCAGTAAATTGCAAGCCCTATGGGAAAATTGAAAGCAAAATAACCAATCATTATAGGCATAAGGTATACCATCTGGGACTGTACTTGCCCCATACTTTCCTCCAGGCCTTCTTTCTCTTTTGCTTCCTTAGGAGAATCAGAAGGATAGTGTTTAACAGGTTTTGGCAAGGCCATTTTTGATTGAAAAAATGTTAAAGCTGCTGTTATCAAAGGAACTGCCAAAAGAAAAACTCCATGAGAAGAAAACTCAGAAGGCTTAAATCCTAAATTTATGCCAAAGAAGTTAGGATCCAAAGTAGAAGGAAGTTTAAGCTGGGGAAAATACAATAAAGCATTTATTTTATCTATTTGCCCTTCAGCTCCCGGTAAAATATTTATTATGGACTGGTATAAGGCAATAAAAACAGGAATTTGAATTAGGGCTGGCAAACATCCTCCTGCAGGGTTTACTCCGTGTTCTTTATATAAACTCATTTGGGCGGAAGCTAGGGCTTGTTTGTCATTTTTATGCTTTTGTTTTAATGCATCAAGATGAGGCTTAAGCTCTGCCATTTTTTTCATGGATTTCATTTGAGAAGACATGAAAGGCCAAACTAAAACCCTAATAATTAAAGTTAAAATAACTATGGAAAAACCTAATGCCCCTGGGATATGTAAACTTTGCAAACCCTGAAAAATCAAAACCAGAAGGTTAATGACTGGACCCAAAAATATAGTATTAAAAAGATCGCCGATAGCACTCATCTGCAACTCCAAATTCTTTTAAGACCCATCCAGATCCCCATAAAAGGTCCGTATTTCAATACTGCCTGCTTAGTATATTCAGAACAGGAAAGGGGATACCTGCAGGCTCCGCCCGGAGCAAGCAAAGATAAAACCCCCTTATCAAAGGATAAATAAGATTGATAAAAATTTATTAAAAATGTTATGAATTTTGCAGCCATAAATTGTTATATTACTATCTTTTCTTTTCTTAATACTTCTTCTAAATCCAAAAGGATCTCATCTGATTTTACCTTAACTGCCACTCCCTTGGGAAGAGCCACTATCGAGAGATTATCTGGCAGTCTGGTATATATAGTTCCAAAGGCTTTAGACACAAGCCTTCTTGCTTTATTCCTCTCGTGAGCCTTTTTGAAAACTTTACCTGAAACGGCAATCCCAACTCTTGAGGTTTTATTATCTCCTTCCCTTAAAAAGAGCTTAAGGTATTTTGTTTCCAATTTTTTCCCCAGGGCCACCCACTTAAAGTCTTTGCTTAAATTAAGTCTTTGGAATTTTGGAAGCATTACACTGTTAAACGGGCTCTACCTTCTGCTCTTCTTCTTTTTAAAACTTTTTGTCCGCCGGAAGTAGCCATCCTGGCACGGAATCCATGCTTTTTAACTCTTTTTACTTTCTTTGGTTGGTATGTTCTCTTTGGCATATTTGTGAGTATAACATAAGTTGATCTACTTTTTAATAGTTTCTCTATCTTGTATGTGAGGCCATTGTGGATTAGATTGTGGATAAGTTATACACATCTACTGTGAGATTACCAAACCATGGATAATTTAAGACTCTGGCATAAATTTTTACAAAATATTAAACCTAGAGTAGGTCATGATAATTTCAAGGCTTACTTTATTAAAACTCTTCTAAAATCAGTTGAGGGTAACCAGATTGTTTTAAGCACAAATTCTGCTTTTATAAAAGAAAGCTTGGAGCAAAAGTATAAGGATTTAATTAAACAAATCTTTGAGCAGCTGCTGGGCAAAAAAGTGGATGTTGAATTTATTGTCAAGGAAAACGGAGATATTCAAAAAGATATTGAGGAGGATTTTTTTCAACCAGTTCAAAGCCAAGCCTCTGTTTTAAATCCAAAGTATACCCTGGAAAATTTTGTGGTTGGCCCTTCAAATAATGTAGCATACGCAGCTGCCCAGGCAGTAGTCCAAAATCCTGGCGCATCATATAATCCTTTATTTATTTACGGGGGGACTGGTGTGGGCAAAACCCATTTAATGCTTGGTATCGGCAACGCCCTTCTTAGTAAAAAAGGGCACCTGAAAGTAATTTATTGTTCTTCAGAGAAATTTATGAACGATTATGTAGAAGCTATCCAGACACGCAAAATGGGTGATTTAAGGAATAAATACCGGCTAACAGATATATTATTAATTGATGATATTCAATTCTTCTCAGGCAGGGAAGGAACGCAGGAAGAATTTTTCCATACCTTTAACGAGCTTCAAAGTAAAAATTCCCAGATGGTTATGACTTCAGATAGGTCGCCAAATGAGATTGAGAAACTAGAAGACCGGCTTAAATCACGTTTCATAGGAGGATTAATGCTTGATATTCAGCCTCCAGACTTTGACACCAGGGTAGCAATCCTTAAGGCTAAGTGTATTGAAAGAGGGGAGAGTTTACCGGAAGATGTTTTGAAACGTTTAGCGGAGTCCTGGGATTCTAATATCAGAGAACTGGAAGGGAAACTAATGCAGATAATGCAGGTTTTAAAACTTAAAAGCCTGCCTGCCACACTAGAAAATATCAGTCCTCTTATCACCCAAAACAGCATGAAACCATCCAGCTTTAAGGATCCTAAAATAATCCTGTCTACTATTTGCAGTTATTTTAATTTAAACCTGAAGGATTTAACTGGTCCCAAAAGACAAAAAGGGTTAGTTTTACCCAGGCATATTGCTATGTATATTTTAAGTGAAGATCTTAAGTTAACAGTTGAGAAAATAGGCAGCTTACTTGGTGGAAGAGACCACACTACTGTGATGCATGCCAGAGATAAGATGAAAAAACTGGTCACTGTGGATAGGGAAGTACAAAAGATGTTGGTAGAGGTAAAAGGCAGACTAACCTGATATTATTCACAAGTTTTCCACAAGTTAGGGTAAGTTATCCACAGATAATCCACTGACTCTCAACCCAAATTTAAGTAAAAACCTGGGTTCAAGGTAGGGGTTTCTCAACATATCCACAGAGTATATTAATATGACTATTGTTTAATATATATGTTGTATAATCTACGGGAATGTGAATAACTAAATTATGGAATTAAACTGGTGGATTATAGGAATAGTATTTTTAGGTTTGGTGATTGTTTATCTTATAGGCAGACTTCATGGAAAAGGCAGAACAGACATACCCACAGACTTAATAGACCTTTATAAAGGAGTTCAGGACTTACCGTCTAAGGTATTACAGGTTATACAAGGCTCTATTAGCCCTCAAAAAGGTAGGATGGCAGAACTGCTTACTTTTGCAGAGCTTAGATATGACTATGACCGGATTATCCCTTTAGGACAGCCAATTGATTTTATAGGTATTAAAAATGGTATCAGGATAGATTTTATAGAGGTTAAATCAGGCATAAGTCATCTCTTGACAGAAGAAGAGAAACATATTAAAAACCTGATTGCAGCAGGCAGGGTTAATTTTAGGCTAATTAAGGTAACAGAGGATGAAATACAAAAATTTGTAACTGCCAGAAAGGACAATTAGTTATTAGTTCAGGGTTTATAGTTCAGAGAAAAATACTACGGACTACTAACTACGGACTCAAAACTGAAAATGAAGTTTTCTATTTTACAACAAGACCTATTGCCACCGCTGCAGGCAGCAGCCAGATCTGTTGGAGTTCACTCAACATTACCTGTTTTGGATAATATTTTTCTGTCAGTTGAGGACAAGAGATTAAAAATTGCAGCTACTAATTTAGAAATTGGTGTTATCAAGTTTGTCCCCATAGCTGAAGGTGAGCCTGGGGAGATTACAGTTCCTGCTAAAACCTTCCTGGAGCTTATTTCCGGTTTAGGACAAAATAAAATAAGCATTGAAGCTGATACATCTTCATTAACAATAGAATCAGGCAGCTTAAAAGCCTCAGTTAATGGGATACCTGCTTCTGAGTTTCCTGTTATCCCCCTTTCTTCTTCCAAAGCAGTGAGTTTTCCTAAGGATACTTTTTTAGTCTCCTCTCAGATACTTTTTGCTGCAGCTGTAGATGAAGGCAGGCCTGTATTAACAGGAATACTGACAAGCGCTAAAGATTCTAAGCTCGATTTTGTGGCAACAGATGGGTTCAGGTTAGCTCACAGGCAAGTTAGTTTGCCGGATAACTCTACTGAGTTTAAAAGCCTTATTCCCAGAAGGACTTTTGAAGAGGTATTGAGGATTATTTCTGAACAAGATGTTGACGGGGTAAGCATTGCATTATCAGAAAATCAAAACCAGGCAGTATTTACATTGGGCCAGACAATTGTTTCTTCCAGGTTGATTGAGGGCCAATTCCCTTCTTGGGAAAAAATTATTCCTGAAGAGGTGACGGGAAGGTGCTTGCTTGAAAAAGAGCAGTTTTTAAAGGCAATTAAGCTAGCAGCTGTTTTTGCCAAAAATGAGGCTAATATTGTTATATTAACTACCAAAAAAGGAAGCATAAACCTAAGGTCTTCTGCTAAGGAACTGGGCAGCCAGGAAAATGAGATAGAGGCAAATTTTGAAGGAGAAGAGCTTCAGATTGCTTTTAACACTAAGTTTTTACTTGATGCAGTATCAAATATCCCCACTTCACAGTTGATGATTGAATTTTCAGGGACATTATCAGCTGCTATGATTAAACCAGTAGGGGAAGAAGGACTGGAGTATATAGTTATGCCAGTGAGGCTTAGCTAGAGGGCAGCAAATAGCCAATAGTGAATAGTTAAAATACTAATTGCTAATCACTCAAATACCCCTATACTTAATTGTCCTAAAATGATAAATCTTCTCTTCCCCCCACCTGCCCACTCCATCAAATTTGGTTTCTGTTCCTATAAAAATTGTATAACCTTGCCCTAACTCATAAGGTTTTATAGGAATGATTTTGCCTGTTTTTCTGTCTGGTGATAATTCCAGCTTAAATTCAGCTTCAGGGTCTATCCTGACCTTAAATTCTCCCACATTCTCCAGAGGCCTGTTAAAGGTAATCTCAATTGTTTCGCTGCCTGATATCATACTCCCCTCCAAAGGATCAGGTTTAGTAGAAACTATTTGAGGCTTGTCTTTTTCAGAAACTTGGACAGGTTTATTAACAGACGGAGAAGGCTTAATATTCGGTTTATTCGTGAGTTTTAGTACCAACATTAAAACAGCTGCAACGATCACAATAAACAATAATATTTTTATCGCTATTTTTTTGCTCATTTTATTATTGGGAATTAACATTTTCCCAATTTATTTTATAGGAATTAGTGTCAACGCCGATAGTTATTAAATCATTTAGTACGCTATCTTTAAAGGAGGTAATTTGCTGATCTATAGGTATCTGCGATTTGCTGTTTATATATAAGCGTGCAATAAACTCTTTTTTGTTTAAATTAAAGTATACATAGTAATCATTTCTTTCGATGGGTAATTTTGTATACCATGGATAATTAGTTACTACATCTTGCTGCCAGCTAGCATAATTTTTATCAGCTTCGCTTTGATTTTTTAAAACCTCTTCCCTTGTAAGTTCTGGTCTAGAGCTAATTTTTGGTGTAGGACTGAACATCTGAACAGCCTCGGGCGGAGTCGGCTTATATGTTTGCTTTGTCAGAAAAATAATTCCCAGTGATAGGATAATTAGAATTATAAGTAGTATGATAACCGTTAACTTATTAAACATTTTAAGTTCCTCCAAAACCCCTTGTAGGGTATAAAGTATTTTGAATTTGTCCTCCTGCCACTGGGTAGGTGAATGTTTTTAAGTAATTATTAGATTCGTATGTATCAATGTGACCATCGCCCTGATTATTAATATTTATGGCTTTAATTATTGCAGTATGCTCTCTTCCTGTGTGTTTTCCAGCCTCGCTTTCCCAGAACGCAGCATAACTAGCTCCAACAGATCTTAGGGCAGTCAGGGAGTTTGTTCCCGGATAATCAACATATTTAAACCCTGGAAGATTTTTCCATGCTGATCTCATATTTACCACCCCTTCATGGCTTAGGTTTAACCCTCTAACGCCCGACAAATTATAGGAATCAATAACTATATCAGTACACCAATAAGTTCCAGACAAAGATGATCCTTCGTTTTTGCCTTCTCTTCTTACAGCTGAATAACTACCATTACTGATATCGGCGACCATTCTATTAAAAAGTCTGCTTGAAACACCCTTCTCTAGTTTATCATTTATTCTAAGAGCCCAATCAAGGATGCTGGTTGAAGTTCCTGTAGTGGGTCCAGTAGCTAAGCTCGGAGTACAGTTTTGAATACTGGTGCTAACATCGTCCCCATAGTTATATGGACCTGTAGAGCAGCTGGGGTAATTTAAGCACCCGTAATAACCATAAACTAATTTATCGGTAACTGTTTTATTGGTAGTCCATGAAGGGTTCCACGATGTACCGTCGCCATACGTATCAGGATACTGTGGTATTTTGTAAGCTAGCCTCTTGAGGATAAACCCTGCGCCCATTATGATATTTTTTCTGACATCACAATAATCTGTCTTAGTAAGGCTATCGTAGTTTAGACCAGCCATTTTAGCTCCATTTTCGATAGCTCCTGCGTCATGTCCATAAGTGCCTTGTGGTTGCAGTTGCATAACCCCTAAGGCGCCATTTGAGCTTGTAGGGCAATTAGAAATAGACATATTCTTAATTTCATCATCTGTTTTAGTAACTGTGCTCGGTGTTTCTACTCTAATAAATGCAGCTAGGATAACAGGGGGAATACCGCTGATATTTGATGCTTCTTGAATATAGCCTAAAAGTAAAGGGCTTTTATATGTAAGTTCTTTAACCGAGTCTCCTCCTCTGGTGAATTTACACTGGGAAATGTCAGATGTTAATATTGGGCCTGTGGGAGAACCCGGACCAGTTGGGGTTCCTCCCGGATTAAGCGCTCCCAGCAAGCCTGCTCCTAAGGCAAATAACATAAATCCCCCAAAAAATAACCAGATAATCTTTTTTTTAGGGCCTGCTAAATTTAGCCCTCCTTTTCCTGCCTGATTAGATAATCTGGCTCCAAAATTAATAATTCCATTGCCAGTTTTGCCTAAAAACTTTCCTGCTCCACCAGACTTTACCCAGGAAGGTAAAATTGCTCCTCCTATTGCTCCTGCAAAAATACCAGTACCTCCAAAAGCAGCTCCTGTAAACCCCCCTATTACAGCCCCAACTCCTGTGGCAGCCCTTCCTAATGTTAAATATTTACCCAGATTTTTTTGGAAAAAAACACCTAATTTTGAACCAAAACTTCTGGCAGTATTTATAAAAGAACCAGGCACTTTAGGTGGCTGAAGGCTTACCCCAGAAGCAGCTTTTTCGAATTTAGAAATAGAAGGGGGTTTATATTGCTGCCTTAACTGAGCATCTTTAATTGTGGCAGGGCTTTTGGCAGCTTTTTCAGCTTCTATCCCAGCTGCTTTATTTGTGGCTGCGCTACCTTCTCCTGTCCCACCTTCCTTTCCTCCCACCGGTCTTACAAATTTCTGATAGCCAGTTCTGCCATAAGAGGCAGAAGTTTGAGGGAAAGATGAGGGTAACCCTCCCCCAGACATAGTGGCAGCGCTTTCTCCTGCAGCAATTGGTGTTTCCTCTGATTGAGCTTTAGCTTGTTCTATAATCTGCTGGTCTTGGGTTGCCTTAAATCCTTCAAACTGCTGGACCAGTTCCTGGTCTTCTTTTCTTTCCAGCTTTTCCAGAACCTTTTTGGCCATCTGTAAATTACCCTCTTCTGTATCAGCAAACTCATCTGTATAAAATTTAGGTAAAATTCTTCTGGCATATTCAAAAATACCTTTATCAGCCCCGATGCTTTTATATGGCAAGTTATAACCTAGGTAATTAAAAGAAGAAGCAGCAGGGTTTTTATATATCTTATGTCTAAATGCTGCCTTAAGAAAATTGTAAAAACTCAAATCAGCCATTTTTGTTAGTGATTAAAGATTAGCAATTAGAGATTAGTATTTAACTATTTGCTATTCTCTATTCTCTATTCACTATACATTATACATTTTGTCTGGCCAATACTTCCTTGGGGTTTGAGGTGATAAGCTGGTGTTCCTGTGGTGAGGCTACTACCCTCATAGCTGCATGGGTATTTCCTGCAAAAAATAACCCCTGGCCTATGCCTTCCGAAAGAAGCAGTCTTTGTTCTCCCTCAGAAAGATTAAAAACATCAGCCAAAAGATCAATAGAAGCAGGAGCTTGTTTTAAAAGAATCTGGATAGAGGAATTAGAGATGATTTCTTTGCCTCTGTCACTGGCTAAAAAATCCTCCACATCTTGGGTAATAGTGGTTAATCCCAGGTAATACTTTCTTGCTCTTTTGGCCATATCCACCAAAAACTCAGCTGAGTCTGGACTTCTCATTAGATACCAGGCCTCATCAACAATTAAAATCCTTTTCTTTAACTTGCCCCTGATTCTGTTCCAGACAAAGTCCAAAATCATATGAATGGCTAAAGGTCTAAGCTGGTCTGGCAGATCACGCACAGAAAAAGCAGTAAAGGAATTTTTAATGTCAATGTTGGATTGAGAGGAAAAAATACCAGCCAAAGATCCTTTAATGAATCTCTCAAGCCTTGCTGCCAGCTCCATGGCAGAGTTTTCTTCCATGCCCACCAGGACTTTATATAAATCTTCCATCAAAGGAGGCCCGGCAGGAGGGTTGATCTGAGTTTTAGGGTCATCTGTGATCCCTTTTTGCTGGTAAGTCAGCTTTAGGCTGCGGTCTAAAATAGCTGCTTCCTGTGCAGACAAATTTCCTAAAACTATTTTCAGGAAAGCAGTCAGGGAGAGGATCTTTCTTCCCAATTCATTCTCACCAGAAACTAAATCTGAAGTTAAGTCAAAGGGGTTTATCTTAACAGGTGAGGAAGTTGAAAAGTTGATAAACTCCCCTCCTACAGCCTGGCATAAAGGTAAATATTCCTGTTCAGGGTCTATAACTATTATTTCTGTGCCAAACATCAAAGATCTTAAGGCTTCAAGTTTTACGAGGTAACTTTTTCCAGCTCCGCTTTTGGCAAAAATGCAACTATTCCCATTCTCTAAACTAAACCTGTCAAACAAAATTAAAGAATCATTGTGTTCATTAATCCCATACATAATGCCTTCATTGGCTGTTAGCTCTGATGAAGCAAAGGGAAAGGTGGTGGCCAAGGAGGTAGTATCCATATTATGAGTTAAATTTAAAAGATCCGCCCCTGCTGGTAAAGTGGTTGTGAATCCATCCTCCATTTGTAAGGTAGCAGGCTGGGCTGTCATAGAAAGAGAGGCTAAAGTAGATTCAACTAACTTAGAAGTATTATGCAGTTCTTCCTTAGAATAAGTGGGTATAGTCACATATAAAGAAAACTGGAAAAACCTTTCCACTCCTTTAACTAACTGTTGTTGCAGGCTTTGGGCATCTTCTAAGGCAACTTCAACAGCAGGATCAACATTTCTACCTCTTTCCACATCTGTTTGAATAGTGGCCTCCATCTCAGCGATCTTTCTTTTCAGCTCATCCAACACACCAGCAGATTGGGTAGGATAAATAAACATAGAAATTAATAAAGAATGATCAAAAGATATTAATGGTTCAAGCCAATTAGCTTCTACAAACCTGGGGTAATTGGAAACAAAATAGGTTCTGAAAAAATGGCCGTTTATTCTTAGGTCATTAAAATCTACCTCAATTTCAGAAGGAGCTATAACATCCTCAAGACTGAGCTGAGGCACAGTATTTTGATCCTGCATTTTTTTAGTTTTAAATAAATTTGGTAATTTCATATTATCCTTCTAACTCCTCTACCACAAATGGGTGGGTTCTGGATGGTTGTTGGGATGCTGCTGGTGCAGCTTGTGGAGTTGGAATATTCTGAGTTTCAGGCGCTTTAGCTGCTTGAGGTTGGGGATTTTTTAAACTAACCTCAATCTCTTCTTTTTCCTGTTTTTCAGCATTTAGATTCTCCTCCAGCCCTCCATTGTAAATATCATAAAATAATTCAATCAGCTCCTGGTTTTTAAGCTGTGCAGCTTTTAATCCTACCCTGGATAATTGCCTGATTATCTGATCCCTTCTTGGTAAAAGCACTGTTTTAATTTTTTGTTGTAAAGCCTGTTTTGAAACAGTTAGTCCCAGTTCTAAAGCAAAAAGCGGTATAACCAGGTAAAATTTTTTATCTAAAACTTCATTTTCTTTAACTGTGGTTTGGATAAATTGGCGGTAAGTTGATATCATCCTTGATAAAAGAGGGTTGGTTTGAGCCTGCTGCCTTTTTTCTAAGAGTTTAAGATAAGAGCTGATATTAAGCCTTTCTGAACGGATAATGATCTGGATTGCAAAAGAAAGAGAGTTTAGCATTTGAGCAAATGAAGCAATGATAGCCATTTGTTCCCTGTCTGATAAAAGACCAAAATTAACAGCAGAGACAGATAAAACCAAAGCTCCCCCTCCATTTTTTAGGATTAAAATGTCGTCTTTTATGTCTGATATTAATAAATGTTGTTGTGTTGTATTCATTTTTATTAGCAATTAGTTAAATACTAATCTCTAATCTCTAATTGCTATTCACTACTAGCTATTCTCTTTTGCTGTAATCATCAAGGGTGGTAAAACCTCCCCGCCTAGTTCTATTTGTAAAACATCAAAAGCATAGCCGTCTTTTTCAAGCTCCAAGGTATAAGTACCATTAGGAAGAGGGGTGGAACCGCTGAACTGTCCTAGTTTATTTGTTCTTAAGGCTCTGACAGGTAAGCCTTCTTTATCATAAATCACTGCTACCACTGCTTCTAAATAATCTCCTGTATTAGCTTTAACAATCCCATTTAAAACATTAGGAAAAGTTGTTAAAGCTACCTGGGTTTGTTGTGTTTTGGGAGGGATGGTAACTTTAATTTTCTCTTTTGGCATTAGTTTTTCTTTTTCAGCTGCTTTAGTAAGCTGGTCCAGCTGCTCCCTGGTTTGTGAAGCCTGGCTTACCAGGGATTGTAAATCAGCCATAACTTTATTAACTTGCCCTGAATAGTCAACAGGAATGGGAGTAGGCTGCTGGGCTTCTGTTTTAATCTGGCTTAAAGCCCTTTCTGTTTGGATAATCCTAATTTGTAAATTTTGTGCCTGGCGGGCTAAGTCTACTGTTTTGCCTAAATCAGCTGTGGTTGGAAGCTTGGCTGGGGATGAGGCGGAAGGAACAGGTGTTGCGGGTAAATCAGGATTTCTGACCTTCTGAGTATCTGAAACAGTGGTGTTCTGAGTTGTTCTGGGTTGTTCCGGGGTTGTTGGTTGAAAACTGGATAAATACATCACCAGCCTGCTGTTAAATAAAGGATTGTCTTTATATGTTTGCCCATTTTTCTTCCAGACTCTTTTAGTAGGAGAGTAAATTGATTTTAAAAATGCTTTTAACCAATGATCCAAGGGTCTGGATCCTATTGGCATAAAGGCAAAAGCTGCCCCTAAAAGAGCAGAAATTATAATTAAAGGCCAGGCTGCATAAGGATGTCTGGCAGCAAAAAGAACAAATATCAGGTAAGCAATACCAGAACCAGAGGCCAGGTATAAAAACTGTTTTAAAGTCATATCTCCAATCAGCCTAAATTGGAACGAGGTGACATTTTGTGGTATTGGATGTGGATTCATTTTAGTTATTAGTTATTAGTACTGAGTTTATAGATTTTTTTAAACCAGATAACATCTTCGATATTTCATTTAATTCATTAATAAATTGGCTTTTAATACTTGTAGGAATCAATGATAAAGTAGTAGCTATTTCCAATAACGCAATGCATTCATAGCATGAACCCTTTGCTATATCAATAAATCTACTAAAATCTTTTTTTGTTCTACTGGTTCCTTCAGCTATATTTAACGGTATAGACAATGAAGCTCTTCTTATCTGAGCAGTTAGATCGAATAAGTATTCTTTTGGCCAACTTTTGGTATTGGTGTAAATTTGATTGCATAAACTAGTAGATTTTAAATATACTTTTAAGTTTTGAAAATTAAACTGGGACATACGGTAATTTTCTAATAACTATGAACTAATAACTATGAACTATTTTATACCTCGTGAAAAAACTATAGTCTAGATACACAAAATAGATCATTTATTTCTTTACTACCAACTCCGAACTCATAACTATGAACTAATCTGTCAGGATTTTATTAGGATTAAATCAAGCACCGTATGAGTTCTTAGTTTAAAGTTCGTAGTTAATAGTTATTTTCTATGAACTATGAACTCATAACTAATAGCTATTAGAAAGGATTTGACCACGTTTAGTTTACTACAAACTGGTGTAAACACAGTTGCAGTTTACATAAATGTGGTTGACAGTAAGTTAGGCTAAGTTCTAAACTGGAATTAGGTCCACTAAGAACTATGAACTAATTACTCATAACTAATTATGTCAGGACCTGAAAGACCAAATATGCCCGATACTCCAGAAATCCCAGCAGGCCCTCAAGGTGCAGAAGCTGGAGGCAATACTCCAGCACCCGCTGGAAAACCAGAAGTGATAATTGTCCAGGGGTTAGATGACCCAGAGGTACGCCGTCCAGGTTTGTGGGATAGACTTAAGGCTGGATCCAGGGCAGTAACAGGAGGGACACCTCGGCCTCAGCAATTAGTAGAACCACAAGCAAGGCAACCAGAAGAAGAGCAGTCTGCTCAATCTGCAGATGATGCTTCCCAAGCAGATACATCAGAATCCTCAGATGATCAGGGGACAGAAGCTGGGGTTTCAGCAGGGGGAGGAGGCGGTGAAAACATCCTTCCCCCAGCACCATCCACTGAACCTCCAGATGAAGGAAATGGTGGTCATGAAGGCCCACTAGGTCAGCCCCCAGAAGGCCCAGAGTCACTAACGCCGCCTTCGAACAATCGGGAACAGAATAGGTCTCAGGAGCCGTCGCCAGTCCCTGGTCTTACTTATGAGGAGGTTGAGTTGTTATTAGCTAACGGAGAGAGTTTAGTTAGTATGCAAGATGCATCACAAAAACTTAGTTCAGCACAATTTCGTGCTGTAGCAGATCAAAAATTAGCTGAATTACGCGGGAAAAAGGAAGAATTATCCTTAGAAGAGATATCTAAGGAGAGAGAAAAAAGAAAATCAGAACTTTTAGCAGAAAGAGATCATTTTCAAAGGCAAATAGCTACAAATCTTGATGAGGAGCGTTTTTTACAAATGAGTAGGATGAGAGTAGAGCAAGAACTAAGAAACCTAGAAGATGAAGTTGCTAGGTCATCTGCTGAAGGGAATGGTGGAGGTGATGGACACTTTGGGGTTAGTCATGAAGAAATGCCTGAAATTCCAGATGATTTGAATTTGGAGTATGAATCTAGTCCAGAAAGAGGCTTACAAATTACTAGAGGAATAAGTGAGCAAACAGGGTTGCTTTGGGGAGGAAAAATAGAAAAAGTAGATTGGCCAAAACTTAAAGATTTATATTTTCAACAAACAGTTCATATAGAGGCTCAGCGTTTGGTTAGGGCGAGAGTGAAGGTATATGAAGCTGAAGAAGATACAACTACTGCTAAAGAGATTCCTAAATTTAACAAAGAGGCTTTTAAAGATGCTAGGCGTTTAGAAGACATTGTAACCCAGTATCATCAAGAAGGATTCTCAGAAGAACTTGGGAAAGAAATTGATACGTATTTTGCCGAGGCAGAAAGGTTGGGTTTAATAAATGATCTAAAGGTAGTTTTGCGCTCTGCGGAAGGAGATATTAGACGTGGAATAGGGCGTAATCTAAATTCAACTGAAATGAAGCCAATTATAGATCAGAAATTAAAGATTGCTATAGAAGCTTTATTAGATGTCTACAGACATAAAAGAAGAACTGATAATGATGCAGATGGTATTTCAAGACTGGAAGCTGTATTCAGAGATCCTAGAACTAATCAGGTGGTTAATAGGGTAGGTATATGGGATTTATATGCGCAATTTGCAATAGATAGATTTGAAACAGCTCTTAATTATCAAGATATTTCTAGTGCAGAAGAGGGCTACTTAGATCATGAATATAGATTAGGGGAAGAAGAAGATTCAGAGGAAACATACTGGCGAAGTTCTCATGGTTGGTATACCGAAGTTTTTGCTCAAACAGAGGAAGAGTACAAAATAGCAGCTGATAGTTATCTTTCAAGATTGCAGGCAACTTCCACTGACCCAACTAAAATTTTGCAAGATGCTACTCAATTCATTGATGTTATCAACAGGTCAGACGCAGCAGTTCAAGGTAAAGTTAGCCAAGAATTTCTTCTAAAGCTATTTAGGGGAATGTATGCAAGATTGGGTGTTTTTGGTGCTGATCATTCAAATGAGTTATATCATAGCGATTTTGTTAAACAATATCTGGATTTTATAAATAAAGATGGAGAAGGTCCTGATAGATATTTAGAGTTGTTAAAGATATTAGGAGCAGTTCCTGCTGCTGCTTTATTTAAGCTTGATAAGGATCCTCGCTATGAAGTCTTGTTTTCTCTGCATGGACCAAGAGGAGAATTAGCAGGTTTTAGTCCTGCTCAAAGAGCAAGGGACAATAGTGGTTTGTATTTCCAGATGAAGGAGTTATTAGTGGAAGAGATGCTGGGGGTAGAACTTAAAAACGAAAAGAATTTGGAAAATATAACAAAGCTAGCATCTGATGCAAAGTATGTCAGTAATTTTGACGGTTTATTTGAATATGGAAAATTGCCTGAAGGACGGGCATACGGAGATGCAAACATTAAAGCTTATAAAGATGCATTAGCTAAAGCTACTGATGGAAAGTTAACACCTGTTCAATTACGCAATAGAAAGATTAGGTTGGGTAAAATTCAAGAAGAAAGAGAAGAAATTGCAGAAAGAATTACCAGGGGTCAGAAATTTAAAATAAAATGGGGTAAGCAAAAAGACCAGGATTACGATCCAATAAAGAATAATATAAATCAATTATTGGAAAGTGAATCAGATGCAAAATTTTATGCTAAAGAATTAAAGAAAACTGAAAAGGCAGTTGATATAGCTTTAGAAATATACGGTACTTTTGGGGAAAATTCAAAAAGAGGCGGAGGTGTTTTAAAAACAGCTTGGAGAGGAGAAGCAGGAAAAGAATACCAATACTTTATTCCAATTCATCAGGCAGAAAAGTTTGCTCAAACAGCTGCTTCCTTAACCAAAATTGAATATGCAGATGATGCAGAAATTTGGAAGAAGCCAGAATTTGCTGAAATGATTAAAAAAACTCCTAATTTTAAAGCCACTTATAGAACTAAAATGGTTGAGCTTGCCATACAAGATGCAATAGATAATTTATATGAAGATGGATATGAAGCTAAGTTGTATAGGTATGATTATGATGTTAAAGGTAATAAGATTCTAGACAGCAAGAAGCAGATGATTCTTAAAAGACCAAAAGAAGATGCTCAAGGCAATGTAGTTAAAGAGAACGGTAATGTTGTAGTTGAGAAAGTAGGCGTGGATTTTTATACTGCGATTCACAGTATTTATGCTAATTGGTCAGGTCATACTTATTGGAGTTATCAAGAAGAGGATAGGCATATGATTGTTTCTGATGCAGCCTTAGCAACTGCCAAAAAGATTAGAGATGGAGAATTGCGTGCTCAAGATGTTGAACTAGGGGCTGATTTGTGGGCAGTTCAGCGTTTAGTATTAGATCCAACTCTAAAAAGAATAAGAAGATTTTCTAAGCATTTTGAGGATAGGGAAAGAAAGCTGACAATGGCAGCAGTACAAGATTCCTATGATACTCATTGGTATATTACCAATGAATTGTATAGAAAATTTTGGCCAAGGTTGGGTACACCCACAGAAGCTATTGGTGTTTATTATGGGTTACAGGATTTTGGTGGTTATAGAAAAACAGTAGAGCATATTAGAGCCAGAATAGCTGAGGATCCGGAAAGATTTGCCAGACGTGGTAGGCGGTTGCTGCCAGATTTACATGTTCCTCTTGCTCCTTGGTCTGAATATTTAGGACAAGGTGTAAATGGTATTTTAGCTGCATTGATTACAATGAATTCTCCAGTTTATAGAGGTGCAGGGACTATGGCTTTGGACAAGTTTTCTGATCAAACAGAAGTTGGGGGCAGACAGGCTGATGCCTTACTGGGTAGTAAAGATAGAGAGGGCAATTTTGAGGAGGGGTTGCTTTTAAAGCTAACCAATAATTCAGATAAAACAAGAGCGCTTATACCAGAGGTTTTAGAAAAGTTTCCTGTTGGTACTTTGACAGTAGATCCTGTTGGCGAGGGAAATTGGGATCGAACGGGTCTTCCTGCCGGTGTAGATATTCCTGATCTTCAAATTAAATTCGCCTATGGCGTAATGGAGTCTTTGGGTAGGGAGAAAAAATACTTACAATTATTTACTTTGATGGAGACTGTTATAAGAAATGCAAATGGGGCAATTTCTTTAAAAAATATAGACATAGAAACTAGAGATGAGCAGAATAACTCTCTGAAAGCCTTAGATGCTTTACCAGATATTAATAAAGAAACGCTAACTAGAGCACAGCTAAAAGAGTTTTTAACTAAGGCTAAAGATCTCGTTGAATTAAGTGAGAAAGACTTTAACGAAAGATATAATAGAGCTCAAATTGATGAGGATAAGAGTCCTAAAACAGGCACAGGTAGAATTAATGCTAAGATTTTTCATGATATATTCGGTCTTTTATTGGTTGATTTGGAGGCAAGAGGTGGAGTTGAGTCTTACAAGGGTGAACAGCTAATTTATGATCGTATCTTCGATAAAATGGTTTATTGGGTTCCCGATCCAAAGAATCCTAAAAATAGGGTGCTTCATGCTCCTGGTGAAACAATATGGGATTTTATCTTTGGAAAATTTGTACCAACTTAAAATTATCTTGAGGATTTAAAATCGTAATCTTTTTATTGAGTTACTTGCCTCTTAGTTTTCCCACCCAGCTTCCTACAGTACCTCTGAGTTTTGTAAATTGACCTGCGCTTACTAGTCGTGCTTGGTCTGTGATATTTAATTCAGAACCTGCTTTCTTCCAAACAGTTTTTTCGCCCTCTTGTGCAAGATACCAGCCTCTTTCATTCGTTAATCTTCCAACTTGCCCAACTCCTCCTCTAATACCTTCTTGGACCTGACCAGCATATCTTTGGCCAGCTCCAGTTGCAGTACCAATTTCTTGGCCGAGTAGCTGTCCTGTTTGTGACAATGTGCCAATTGATCTGGCAATAATATCAGGAATGGCAGGAAGAGCTATTAAGGCTCCAAATGCTAACAGAAGTCTTATAAAATCTAAATTTAGCCCCCCAAACAATGGGAATGCTGAAGAGTCTACAATTGTGGCTTGAGCATATGCTGTAGATGTAAGACCATTATCTGGTATTTGATTTTGTGAAACTTGGAACGGACAATTATTAGAATTTTGAGGACGATCACAGTATTGGCTTCTAAAATTTGGTCCTAAAATAAAAGCTACAAAATAGAGGACTACTAAAACAGCTGGGAATGCCAAAATATTAGCCAGCATGTTTAAAATCCAATTTGTAGCTATCCCCTGTCTGCCTGGTAAGGAAGCAAATAAAAATTGAAAAGGAGCAGTAATAGTTAAAAAGATGATTGTCAAAAAGTTATTAATTAAGCGTAATAGTAGTCTTAACATGGCGTAAAGTAAGGCTAGCATACCTATAAAAGCTAAAGAAAATGAGGCTACTGTTAAAGTGGCAAATTGACCCGATATTACCGCTGCTCCCCCAATTACTGCTTGTCCAAAGCCTGGGACTAAACTGCCTACAGGGGAAAAAAGTTGAAAAGCTATAAAAGTTGTTAGCAATTTGATTACCCTTTGTGGGTCAAGTTGGGTGATATCAAAAAAATTAATATTGGGATCTCCCAGATCACCCCAGATTGAATTCAAAGCCTCACTAACATTACCAACATTAAGTATTCTTGTAAAAGGGGTAAAAAGACTTAAGATGCTTCGTTGGCTTACAGCCCCTACTAAATCTTGAGGGGGTTTGTCTTGTGCAGCTTGAAAATAATATCCAACAATATTTGTCCCCACAAATGCCATGTCTGAAATAAGGCCTGCTAAGAAGTAAGAAAAGGTAATCATTATTAAACCTATAACTAAACCTGGTAAGGCTGCCTGGGCTGTGATAACAGTTTGAGGATTAATTTTGGTTCTGAACATTACCATCAAACCAATAATTAAAAATATTATTATCATAATCACATAAGAAATATTCCTGGAAACTTGCCAAAGGGTTCTGATAGGATTTAATACCTGGGCACCCGACCCTACTACCTGGGCATTGGCTTGTTTAACAATTCCCAGGTCTTCTCCGATAGATGCCAGATAATCAACTGTCCTTACTGGTCTGTTAGTATAAAGCAGTCCTATAAGGCCTGTGGTAGTACCTAAAACGCCTCCTGAGGTATCAACTGATGCTAACATAGGTACCCCCTGCATCATGCCTTGGGCATTCTTTTGTAATTGATAAGTTAAACAAGGCTGTCCAATAATTGATTGCCCTATCCCTAAACAGGAAAAAGTATGAAAGATGTTGTGTATTAAAAGATCAGTATAAAGAGGGGAGACAGGGGAAACAGTAGTTGGTAAGCTTTGAAACACCTCGGGGGTGGGCTTTGACTCCCGCGGGGTGGATGTAGATGGTGTGGATTCCTGGGCAAATGCAGGAGTAGCAGTCTGTATTAAGAAATATGTAGCAAGTATTATGGGTAAAACAAAAACTAATAAGTTCTTATGTATTAAGGATTTCTGCATAATACATAATACATAATACATAATACTTTTCATGGCAACAAAAGCGTACAGCGTTTAGGTAAATTTTGCAACACCCTGCTATTTTATCTCAGACAGTAAAACTACCTTCAGTTCTTTAAATTTTTTTAATTTATCATCATTGGTGATAAATACCTCGGCTTTTGACTTAATAGCTGTTGCCAGTTGGATAGAATCAGCAAGTTTAAATTCATAAATTCTTCTAATTCTTGCAGCTTCAATAGCGATATTATTGCTTACTGGAATAGTTTCTAAAAAAGGTATAGATAAAAATTCTTGTTGTAGGGTGTTAATCAGAACGAAGGAAGTCTTTACTGATAACAGTTCAGTCAAACTGATTGAACTTGTAATAATTTCTGTTTTAAATTTGGAGAAATCCTGGAAGAGATTTTTAACAATTGGCCCAAACTGAGGATTTTTTTGAAAATAATAGACAAAAATATTGGTATCAAGACTAATTAATTTATACCTGCTTGCCTTTAGCATAAGGATTTTTACCTTGCCGTATTTGATCCAGTTCTGTTAGTCTTTCTTCCCATTCATCTTTCATTTTCTCAACTTCTGCAACAGGATCAATATCTTTCCAGGCATCCTTCATCATGCCATAGGTTCTGTCTACCCAGCTTTGAGGGTCAGGATCAATAGCGATTGATTTTTCATCCACTGCGTACACACCGACCTTTTTCCCCGGTTTTAAACTTTTAATCTTTTTTCGGATCTCTTTAGGAATGACTACTTGATATTTAGGACCCACTGTTACAATTTGCATAGTTATACGATTTTATCAAAAATAGTTATACAAATCAACCCTATTTGCAAAACCACTTAGTAGGATCGGTCATATTTTGTGGATCTCCACACAAAGCTCTTATATCAAAAAAAGTAACATTAACTCCTGTAAATACTCCAATCAGCTGTAGTATTAGCCAGGCAATAGCCATAAATAAAATTCCCAAAAGAGCCCAGGTAAGTGTGTAGTGGGCAGCCTGAATAGCTTTTGGCTCTCCTCCTGAAGTTAGATATTTAATCCCTGCCATAACTAACATTACCAACATGGCAATAAATCCCAGCCACACAATTACTGAAATAACATTTTTAAAAATATCTTCAATTTGTTGTAAACCAGCTGGTTCCATACTCTTAAGTTAACACTAAGAAGAGATAAATATCAACCTGGTTTAATCAAAGGAAATTATTGGGGAGAGGGGATGGGTAGAGTGATAGTATTTATACCAATATCAGCACCAAATCCTAAGAACTGGCCGGCAAATCTAAACAAAGCAAAAGCAACAGCCAAAATAGCTAAACCAATCAATGCATTAAGGATTCTGCCTCTTGCTGATCCTACAGCCTCCTTATCTCCTCCTGAGACAATCCATTGAAAAGCTCCCCAAACAAGCATGATTAAAACTACTACCAAGGCAATTACAAAAGCCAAGCTAATAATATTACCAATAAAAACCCCTAAATCTTTATAACCTTGCCTAGGCGCTGCAATGGATAAAGGCTGAGCAAATGCCTGAACAGGAGTTAAAAGAGAAGTTATTATTGATCCAATAATTGCTATTTTTTTCATAAATTAATTGTTCTAATTATAACATGTCATAAAAAAAACTACTTGTCAATCCTCAATTTTTGTTATCACCCTTTAACCAATTTACCCTCCGTAATTTTTGCAGACTGTGGAAAGATCTAAACTTGTACCATTAATAGTAGTTCCATTTGGACAAGTGACTTGAATGATATTCCCGCTGCTATCTCTTAAAACCTTTATGCTTTGACCTGTAAAGAACTTAAATCCAGTGAATTGTCCTAAAACTGTAATAACAGCAAAGGCTGTTGCAAAAAGAATTATTCCAATGATGGCACTCATTATCTTTCTTCTGGCAGATTCTATTTTCTCCTTATCCCCTCCTGAGGATAACCAATCAAATGCTCCCCAAAGGATCATAAAGACTAAAGCTACAGTTGCTATAGAATAGATTAGGACTATCAGGTTAGACAAAAACTTACTGATTCCTCCTGCACCTGTTTGGTCAGTGCCAATAAAATCTTTTATGGCTTGAGGAGGCTGGATTTTGCCAAAAATATCCTGTATAGCGCTGGGGGTTTGTCCAGGTTGAGCAGGCTGGGAAGGTTGACACGAAATAGTTTTAGGGTCGCTTTTACTGGCTTGGCAAGAGTATCCAGTGTTTCTTTCTCCGCAATGACTTGAAGCAGTAGGATCATTAGGAGTACATTCTTCAAATGCACCTATGTGATTTGCTTGGACAGTTTGAGAACTGGTAAAAATAGAAAGTATACAAACTATTAATACAAAGATATTTTTGTTAATCACAAAATTACTTCCTAAAGATTATATTACCACAATTTTGGCATGAAACATGTAGATATTGTATAATTTAAGTATATGCCTGAACAAAGCAATGAAGTAAAAGAATCAGATCAACTTCCACAAAGAATTAGTAGAAGAGGTGCAGTCAAAATAGGAGTAGCTCTGACAGCAGCAAAAATTCTAGGAACTGCTGAAGTTAAGCAGGCTTATGCTGATGCTCCAACTGCCACGCCTTCCCGTACTCCTTCCGCCACACCAACTACCCGGGTGGATGCTATAAATACCCAAATAGCAAAAAGGGATTCAACCAAGGCAGCTTTAGCGGCTGAAATAGAGGCAAAAAAACGTTTACAGGAAATAAATAATGATATAGCAACTCAACAAGCCCAACTGAAAGATATAGAAATCCCACCCACCTCAACCCCTTCTGCTACCCAAACTACTACTCCCATCCCAAGTCCTTCTCCTTTGCCAACTGTTGATTCAAGACAAGCAACAGCCACAGCAGATGCTATTAGACAACGAGCTATAGGCGAAGAAATGGGTAAAGGAAAAATGACTGCCACTGCTGAGGCTGAGAGAACTGTAGTAGCATCAGAAAGCCCTGAAGAGAGAAGAAGCGTAACTCCTCCGCAGAGACCAGAAAACGGGGGGCAAGGAGTTTCTTGGGGAATAGTTGCTGCTGGCGGTGCTGTGGCAGGAGCAGCATTAACAAGGCTTTTCGCCTCAGAAAAGGTTAGAAATATTGCGGTTGCCCCTATTAAATATGTCCGCCGTTTCATACAGGGGTTCCGTGGAGCAGGAAACCCTTAAGTTAAAATATCTGTATACCAAAATTTGTTCCAAATAGCCTGGACAATAAAAACTGCAGTATCAAAAAAGCAAACATTAATATAATAAACCCAATAATAGCATGAATGATCATTTGTCTTGCTCCCTCAATCTCTTCTTTGTTCCCGCCTGATTTTAGGTATTTAAAAGCCCCAAATAGAAAGTAAATTATTACTAAAGTAGTAGCTATTGAAAATGTAGGAGTAATTAATTTTTGAGTTCCCTCAGCTAAAGACCTAATGTTACCAAAACCAAATGTGTCACCAATATCAACTTTAGCATGTACAGGAGTAACAAGTAATAAGTAAGAAGTAACAAGAATAATCAAAAAATTTAAGCCTTTTAATAAATTAATCATTGATAGGGAAAGGTACTGCCCCTCCTTTTGGAGTAAATATCTCAGCTGCAAATTGAGCAATAGTATAGGAGAGTATGATTACTATTAATCCAACTATAGCCCAAATAATCCTGGCTCTGGCTTTGGCTAAATCCTCTTTATTCCCCCTGGCCATAATATATGCAAATGCTCCCCAAACCAGCCAGTAAAAAGCCAAAAAAATGGCAATATAGAAAGCAATATTCAAAAGGCCGGATAAAATATCAGCCACCTTTGCTCCCTCAAATTTAAAGTTGGGAATGCCGGAATTTTTTAAAATATCATTTAACATCAGGGTCCTCCAAAAAACTTACCCAGTCCCAGTATATCAACTCCAATAACACGGAGAAGCAATACAGAGAAAATGACAAAAAGAAGTCCAATTACAGCAGAAGTTAACCTTTCCCTGCCAGCATTTAAGCTGTCAGGGTTTCCCTGTGAGGTTAACATCTGGAATGCTCCCAAAAGCATCATTAAAAATGCCAATCCTCCGGAAATAGCCGCCACAAAAGTTAAAACATCTCTTGTTAATGTAACAGGAGAAGTATGGATACATCCGATAGCAGTTTTGAATCCGGGATTAGCCGGATTACCACAAGGATCCCCTCCAGCAGAGCTACATTTAGCTTTATCATAAGCTGAGTCATTAGGATCACAGACATTCTTAATATTAGAAGGGGGGGGTGCGCTTCCTGGAGGTCCAACTTTAAAATCTTTACCGCAAACAAAAGCATTGTTAGAGTTATAAACATTAGCTGTATAATCACCTTCCCCTAAATGAGGATCAAGATTGAGAATTACCATTCCTAAATTCCCCGAGTTCTGCCGGGCAGGTAAATTTACTGCTACCCCTCCAATTACCAAATCTGCTCTAAAAACTTCATTCAATGGTAAATTTATGACCTTAATGCTGACCGAATCGTCTGTAACGGGGTTTGGTCCGTTTGCAGACTCAATTGAACATTGAGGTGTCCCTCCAGTAGGAGGTGGAGGAGGAAGGGAAGTAAATTCAAAGGCAGCTTTATATCTGCAAGTTAATCCCGCAGGATAGTTATGATCCCCTAGCTCCATACAAAGTACTTTTCTTCCTGGTTGGGTAAAATCAATCCCTGATTTATTAAGATCAATACTGGGTACATTACCATCAAAGGTAGCCTGGTATTTTTTTGCCAAATCTGTTATTGAGCCATCCCACCAGAAAGTATACCAATTTCCATTTCTGGCATTTAATAATCTAACGGTAGGAGTTTCAGATAAACCTAAAGGGGTTTTAACAGGTTTAATTTGTAAGGTTCCTCCTCCAGCTTGCTCTAAGCTGAAAGGATAATCATTTATTAATATTGAAGCTTGAGGAGCTGAGTTAATTTCTGTGCTTCCTTGCCACATTGCAAAATGCCAATTTCCTGGTCTGGCACGACAACCCGTAATTGTCCAATTAAAAATAATTTCTTTCGGCTCTGTTGTTGTTTTTGGGTTATCTGAAGACGGGCAGGCATGCTTACTTTCACCATCTAGCCAAGCGGTATAAGAATACTTTTCTCCGCTAGTTCCGAAAACATCTCTGTCTGCAGTTATTCTGAATACAATAGAACCACTGTCTAGCTTAGCTGGATTTGGACTGTGATCGATAGTTAAATCACCGAATTTTTGAGCAGCTGAGGCAGGGGTGGCAATTATTCCTAAAAGGATTAATAAAGTTAAAAAAATAATTCGGGATTTTCTTAGAAAACGATAAACTATATACATTATCCCAGCTTAGCATAACTTTAAATTAGGGTCTAGGGATTAGGGTAAATGGTATTTTTGATGATAGATGTGGAGGTTAGAAGGTAGAGAGCATAGTTAAAAATTAGTTAATCAAATTCTCTCTGATAAATACCTTCATCAATTTTTTTAAATAATGGAAAATCATCCCAGGAATCTGGTTTTAATACCACTAATCTGCCTGGGAAGTTATTAAATTCAGATAAAAGTTTAGTAAATGATCTTATTAATACTTTTCCTTCATACTGTGGAATAGTCAATAAAATAACAGAGAATACTTGTTGGTCTGTAAAGTATTGGAAATCTATATCATTTGTTACTATGATCCTTTTTTCTTTTTTAGAAATTGAGCAAAGGAGCAAATCCTGACTGCCTTTTATAGCAATTTTTACATTAAACCCTTCTGATCTTAAAAATTTATAAAGATCCTGACGGACATTTTCATCCAGCAGGAACAGGCGGTTGGGTGTTGACAATGACATACCCTTCCCTTGTTAAAGAACTGGCATAATTTAAAGCAGCTTTAATGTGTTGGGAAGTCAGGACAGGAAACTGTTTGATAATTTCTTTTTTGCTTAAACCTGCTTCAAGCATTTCCAAAATTTGCCATACCATAATTCTGGTACCTCTAAAAGTAGGTTTACCATGACAGATTTGAGGATCAGCTACAATATAGTCATTAACAATAACCTTTTTCATAAATTAATTATAGCATGTTTTATATGTTAAAATTTTAAGGTCATGAGTGAGTGATTAGCGAATAGCGATTAGTAATTAGTTAATACAGATGAAATTCATATTAAGAACTGCAATCTTTATTGTTATTGTTTTTTTACAACTATTTGCTATTCCCTATTTGCTATTCCCTGCTGATGCTGATGAGCTGGAAGACCTGCAAACACAAATTAATGAATTAAACAAAGCAAGGGAACTTTCTGTAAAAGCTACCAAGCCCTTGGAGGGGCAGCTGGATTCTTTAAAACGCCAGCTGGCTCAAATTCAGGCTAATTTAGATAATTTATCGGACTCAATTACCCAAAAACAAAAAGATTTAGATGCCAGGGAAGACAAAATTGCCCTGCAGCAGGCTCTTTTGGAAGAAAGAGTAAGGGCATATTATATTAGATCATTTTTAACTGATCCTTTAATTGTTCTTTTATCCTCTTTTGCTTCAGGGGATTTATTCAGGGAGCTTTCTTACCGCCAGTCAGTTACCAGGGAAGACAGACAAATTATTACTTCTATAACATCTGAGGTGGTTAATTTATTAACTGAAAAAGAAAAACTGGAAAAAGATAAAGCTAAGCTGGCTATACTGCAGGCAGATGTAGATAAAAATGCCAAATTCTTTAATGCAGAAGTACAAAAAGCCAAGGCTTACCAGGCAGAATTATCCTCCAAAATTGCCCAACTTTCTGCCCGCCAGCAACAAATTATTTCCCAAAGACAGTCTTCCTTAAATTTACCTACCTCTTTAGGAGCAGGGCCTTTATTTTGCACAGATGATAGGAAATTAGACCCGCCCTTTAGGCCTGGTTTTGCTTTCTTTACCTTTGGAATTCCTCATAGGGTGGGTATGAACCAATATGGAGCTTTAGGACGGGCCCAGGCAGGCCACTCAGCAGACAGTATTTTGCAGGCATATTTCCAGGATTTTTCCTTTGAACAAAAACCAAATATAAACCTTTCTGTCCAAGGTTATGGCTCAATGCCTTTGGAAACTTACCTTTTGGGTATTTATGAAATGCCGGATTCCTGGCCTTTGGAGGCCTTAAAAGCCCAGGCCATTGCTGCCAGGTCTTATGCGCTCTCTTATACCAATAATGGTTCCAAGGAAATCTGTACTACTCAAGCCTGCCAGGTATATAAAGGAGGGAATAAAGGGGGTAATTGGGAGCAGGCTGTCAAACAAACTGAAGGTAAAACAATGATTTCAGGAGGTTCTCCTGTGACTGCCTGGTATTCTTCAACAGATGGGGGTTATACTTTTTCCTCCACAGATATTGGTTGGAGCGGGAGGTCTTTTACCAAAAGGGTCAGGGATACTATTGGTGATATTTCAAGTTTTTCTGATCTTTTCTCCAAAGCATATGATAAAGATTCTCCCTGTTTTTATGCTGCCCAGGGAGCCAGGAGCCAATATGCCAAATCAGCCTGGTTAAAATCAGAAGAAGTGGCAGATATCACCAATGTGATAATGCTGATGAAAAAAGACAGCGGACAAGCCTCTCATCTTTACCAGACAGATAAACCTAATCCGGAAGGTACTGATAACTGGGATTTTGACAAAGTTAAACAGGAGCTGAGAAACAGAGGAGGAACACCTTTTAATAATGTCTCATCTGTTTCTGTATCAGCTGATTTTTCTTCAGGTATGGCTACTTCTGTAACAGTTTCAGCAGACACAGGTTCACAAACATTCAACGCTACTGAATTTAGAAACTTCTTTAATGTCAGGGCTCCTGCTAATATCCAAATTGTAGGACCATTGTTTAATGTGGAAACTAAATAAATGTTAAAATCCATAAGATATAGTTTTGAGTTTTGAGATTTGAGATTGAAAAGAGTATACTCTTTTCAGAATGTTTCCCGCATACATTGAAAATCCCCAAAATTGCCGTTTTGAAGGCCAGGATCCTAATGAAAAAATTCTTTTGCTTCTTAGGGCACACCCTATTACCAACCTAAAATGGGTAGTGCCTGCAGCTTTACTGATTTTTGCTCCTTTTTTCTTTCCTGGAGTTTTTTCAAGGTTAAATTTGGATCTATCACAACTGCCTCAGGCTTTTGAAATAATACTTTTACTGGTTAATTATTTACTGGTTTTAACCATTAGCTTTGAGGGATTTTTATACTGGTATTTTAATGTCTATATTATTACAGATAAAAATATTATTGATATTGATTTTCACTCCATTCTTTTTAAAAATATTGATATTGCCCCTTTGAGGAACGTGGAAGATGCTTCCTCATCCATGGCCGGTATTTTAAATTCAATTTTCCATTATGGTAATGTTTTTATTCAAACAGCCGGAACGTCGCGGAATATTGATTTTATTTCTGTGCCAAGACCGCACCGCGTAGCTGATTTTATTATAGACGAGGTTCACAAAATTCATGGAAGTCACTAATCTATTTAGTTTGGAGGTAATACTATTTTTTGCCAAACTGGCAATTTTGCTAATTTTGGTATTTTACGCTATATTTGCTTTATTGATAGTCAGGCAGGTAGGTTTGATGAGCAGGACTTTGATTACTAAAGTTTCACCCCTGCTGCATGCTTTTGCTATTATTCATGCAGGTTTTGCCATAGGATTAATAGTGTTAGCATGGGGAATACTATAATAGCAACTAGTAAATAGTGAATAGTTAAAATACTAATTGCTAATTGCTAATTGCTAATTGCTAATTGCTAATTGCTAATTGCTAATT
>CAZDFU010000007.1:5487-45327 GCA_964504985.1 uncultured Gammaproteobacteria bacterium | reverse complement strand
GCAGTCTGTGCAATATCTCGTGAGGATCACAAGTTAACAATTGTTAAAAATAGATAACAGTAATTAACAGAAAGTAACTAGTCGTTGTTGCTAATTTATTTACTTTTTGAGACACTGCACTTATATGGAATCAGAAAACACAGTTCAACCACAAACACCTCTCCAAAATTCTGGGCAAAGTCAACCTGCTCCTTCAAGTGATCAGCCCAAACAGTTTAATAAGATTATAATCATTCTAGGCATTATTTTTGCTCTTTTAGCTTTTGGTGTTGGAGGATATTTTCTAGGAACAAATAAAAATTTGAATAGTGTCATTAACAATCAAACTCAAGTAAACACAACACAGACTCTAACTAATGCAGAAGACTCCTTTTCAGGTGTGAATAAAACTCGTAATGTTGATAAAGCAGTCTATATCAAAGATGGTGACATTTATATTTATGATATAAAAAATAATCAGACTAAAAAGCTAACAAGCTATGGATATAACACCTCACCGATTCTTTCTCCCGATAGTTCAAGATTAGCTTATCTTTCTGTTCCTGAAGCAATTGTCAAAGCTGGTAAAGTTCAGAAATTTACAGGAAGTGGGCTTTTTGATCAACCTATCTCATATGAAAGAGAATATAATGTTTGGGCAATCAATGTTGATGGAACTAATCCTATTCAGGTAACAAAAGAGGCTAAAAAGCGTACATCTATATCTTGGTCTGCGGATAGTAATAAGATTTCTTTTGAAGAAAATGGTCAGATTATCGAGTATGACTTAAGTAATAAAAAGACTACCATCCTAGGAGAAGGCACAATTCCAATTTACCCACCAAAAGGTGATGGTAGAGCTTTTGTTTTTGATAAAGAAAAGTCGTTACAGGTGTTCAACAATAATGGTGGACAGGCATACACCCACCAACAGAGCATAAATGATCTAAACTGGTCTAATAAAAACAAGATATTTTTTACTTCAGTTAGTAAAACTAATGGTCCTACATATCAATGGAAATTCTCTGTTTGGGTTTATCCAATAGATGGAAAACCACACCAAATTACTCAAGAGCAAGATAGAATTCATACCCCCTCTATTTCTCCTGATGAAAGCTTCCTAGTTGCTTCTCAAGGTTCGGGTTATGCAGATGCAGGCAATATAGATCTTTCTCTTGTAATTTTAAAACTGAATAGTGAATTAACAGCCTCAAAGCAGATGAAACTAGAAGAATTTAAAGGTCCAGATTTCTTTGAGAAGGAAAAATCATATATGTTTCCATCAAGCACCCCAATATGGCTGAATGACAAGGAAGTTTTGGTAGCACTCGATGAATTATTAGATCCTAAGCCTAATCCGCGAGGTATTTATAAATTAAATGTTGATAATTTAACTGCTACTCGTCTACTAGAACTTTAGTAGATTAACCTATTTTCTTATAAGATAATCCATTCCTTAAATCTAATTAATTCTAAGTTGGCCGGAGTTATCTCTAATATACATACCTATACATTTTTTAAGCCAAATGTATAAGCAAACTCTGAGTTTAGACCGTCAGATAGGAATAACTTGAAGAATTCCCGCAGTCTGTGTAAGATACTAGCGGGTTCACCCAATGATATTTGTATTTTTAGAGTTTTTTAGCCACAAAGTTTTGTGGATAACTGCTTGAATTTAAACCTATAAGTAAGAACCCCAGCAGGATTCGAACTCATGATTAGATTGTTACATCAACATTCTTCATTTTCTGAATCCAGTTCGTCAATATCCCTTTTCAATAGTACTCTCCGCTGCAGAAAACGTTTTATTACCGACACTAAGATAGATTAGTAAACTCTACACCCTCGAAGTTAATAATCCAGAGGCATATAAAGTTCTTCGAGTTTTCTGGTCTATTTGAGGAACTAAATCATCATATCGTGGAGAATACTTAGTCCATTCAAATTTTGAACTCTCCTCTCTGCCTTCATAAGCGGAACCAACAGTTCTAGAAAATCTTTCTGTTAGCTCGTGTTGAGGAGTCTCCGAATGCGCTCCTACAGACACTCCTAGCTCTTCTCCTAAGGCTGCTGTTTGTCTGGTTACTTCCCAGCTATCACCCCATGCCCACATGCCACCTGAATGTATATCGTAGCCTCTACTTCTAATTGCTTCTGCTGCCGCTATTTCATTTATTTCAGCGAACATTTTTCCTCGAACGCCATTTGCTATAACAGTAACTAAACGATTGATAGTCGCTTCTCGGTCTTGGACTTCTGCCTTTAATCCTGATGTTGCACCAGATGTTTCTAGTATTCCTCTTACTTTTTGTTCTAGGGAAATAGGGCTTTGCCCTTCAGCTACTGTTGTTAGTTTTCTAAGAACGGCAGGGTCGCCCCGCTCAAAACGCTTTTGACCTTTGTATAAATGTTGTTCCAGTGCGGTATAAGCAGCATCCATATCCCATTCAGATCGAAGTTCTCTTCCTGATCCATATTCGTTGAAGGTGTCAAAAAATGTGTTTTCTACATCACTCGCAAGATAACTGTATGTTCTATGATCCCTTGCATAATCTGCTAATGCAACTAAATCTTGGATGTCTAAGCCACTTGATTTAAATTCAACACTATTGCCTTTTATTTCGTAAAGACCCGCAACTGTTTCACCACCAGGTTTTACAATAGTAGCATTAGGAAATACCAAAGGTTCGCCAGGATTTCTTGCCCACCAAGTGTCAACTGTATTTAGAACAGTTGGTACACCATTTGCCTGTATCATTGACTCAAAAGGTGAGATAAGAACATATCCCGCACTTTCCCAAGAACCATACATATGACCTGAAACTTTATGATTAAGGGCTGTATGGACAGAATTTCTTAGAACTTTTCCTTTTGTTGCATCAAAAGTTGTTTGAACCAATAATTCTCCATCTGACCCAACTGCAGGTTCGTACTTGGTAGCATGAACTGTCACTAACTCTTGTGGTCTTAAAGCCTCTGTCTCTGTCGCCCTTCTTTCGGTATTAACCTTTGTTTGCTGATCTAAGTGCCTTAACGCTTCTACCTTTTGGGCAACAGCAGTTTGAGCTTGAGGCTCACCCAAAAGAGCTGCTAATACGAGCGCTTCTGCGTTATTATTTGCTCGACCTTCAATCTGATAACCAGCGTCACCTACATAACTAGAAGCAACTAGAGCATCAAGTAACGCTATTGCTTTGGGACTATAAACATCCCTTGATAATTCACTCTTTACTTGTTGAAGTGATGAATCCTTACTACCTAATCGTATAGCTAATTCAACTACGCCGGATAATGTCTTAGACGCTAAATAATGCTGAGGTGCATTTTCTTGTCTTTGAGTCTCCATGACTTGCGCTTGATAGGCTTGATAATCTTCGGGGCTTATCCAACCAGGGGTATCTCCTAGAAGTTGAGTTCTAGAATGTTGCAAAGTTTGATAAATCGGTAGTTCTTCTTTCCCTCTGAAAGCAAAAGTTACTCCGTTTACCGTATATACCCTTCTATTAAAACCCGCTTCATCAGCTTCTTCTCTTGAATTTAATCTTCTTTCGACTAACTCATCACTATCTATGTACTCGTGTTCTCCTCTGTCGGCTATTTTTGCATATAGTTGGTCTCTGTCTGGAAGATGGGCGGCTTCGCCGAATAATTGTTGTCTACCTTCAATAATTTCGTCTACTCTTGCTGTTCTTTCTGCCCTAAGCTGTTCTGCTGGTTTACCAGTTAAAACATCTCGCAGTTTTTCATAGGTTGCTCTATCTGTTGCATATTCACCATTTGAGAACGGCACCCAAATTCCACCTCTATCATATCCTGCTTTTCTTATAGCATCGAAGTTCTCTCGCGTTGATGCTCCAACCCACATTCTTCCTTGACCATCAACAAAAGCAACTCTTCCATTATTGCTGTCAAAAGTTCCTACATGATCTACTCTTCTAATGGGTATGTTGTAACCATCCGTGTTAACATCAACTTGCCCTGTTTCATTACCAAAATGCTTATATTCGATACCATCAACTACCATAAATAATCCACCTTCTACCTCTTTTATACCCTTTCTTTCAGCAATTTCATGATAGACTTTAAGGTGCCGTTCTGTCGTATCTCGTTTGTTTATCTCCCTACCTTTTTCTCTAAGCTCAATATATCTTTGCCTTAATGCCGGATCTGCTGGTACTTCACCGTTTGAAAAAGGAACCCATATGCCACCCCTACGATATCCAGCCTTGTCGAGTGCTTCCGTATTTGCCGAAGTGCCATGTCCTATTTGCATTCTTCCTTCTTGGTCAACAAAGGCAATAGTTCCATTATTATAATCATAAGTTCCTACTTGTTCGAGTCGAGTAGCTACCGAGCCTTGTTCACCGGCAGTGGGTATTTTTTCTTTTGTATTTCCGTACCACTGATATTCAACGCCATCAACGGTAAGCCATTCTCCTTCGTCAATTGGTTTAATTCCTCTTGCCTCTGCTTGAGCTTTATATTTTTCTGTAAAAGGATTTATTGGTGAAGCTGCTTCTGGTCTGGCCACAAAAGGAACAATAGGGGGTTTAATTGCTTCTGGGTGAACAAATCCAGGCTGCTCACCTATCAAATCGCTCATACTACATATAATGTCTCAAATATTCATAGGAAAATCAAGGGATTAACAGAAAGTTTATCGAAGTTAGGATTTAATGATAGGTAGTAAGTTAAGTATGATACGCCCCTTAACCTCTACTATACATGCTTATACATTTTTTAAGCCAAATGTATAAGCAAACTCTGAGTTTAGACCGTCAGTAAGGAACGAATTAAAGAATTCCCGCAGTCTGTTTAAGGTACTAGCGGGATCACTGGAGGTAAGTTAAATATTATATCTTTAGGCTGAATTGCTAAATTGACAAAATAGAGTATTTAGCTATACTTGAGCCTCTATGTTAGGTGTTGAAGGAATTGAAACAGCTATTGAGTTTAAAGAAATCAGTGAGCGTAACGGACTTGTGGTACTGCTGGAAGAAACAGGTGGTACAGAGTATGATTTATGGAGAAAGCTCCCTCCAGTTGTAAAAACCTGCCAGGCTTGTCCTAACTTTTTGAAATGTGGCCCAGAAATAACAATATACGGGGAAAGGATCAACTTAGGGGGTAATTTTATCAAAGGACAGGGTAGAGAGGGCTGCGTATTGGAAATAAATGGAATTTCCTCATCTCAGTTACCCGCAGAAACTCATGAAAATTGGCGTACCTACGGCCCGTTAGTAGCTAAAGCCAGGATAAAGCCAATAGCAATTGCCAGTCTTTAAACTTTTTTATGCAGCTGCCTCAAAAATTGTGTTTTGTTGATATTGAAACAACAGGTATGCGGTCTTCTTATGACCGTATAATAGAAATAGGTATCATTAGAGCAGAGGCTGAGGATTCAAATTATACTATTACCAAAACCCTTAAATCCCTGATAAACACAGACTATATTCCCTTAGAAATTACCAATTTAACAGGGATTTCTCCTCATGAGCTAGAAAATGCCCCAAGTTTTAGGCAAATTAAAGATGAAATACTGGAAATAATGGAGGGTTGCGTCATGGTTGCCCATAATGTCCGTTTTGATTATTCTTTTTTAAAAAATGAATTTAAAAGGCTGGATGTTTCTTTTTCTCCCAAACATTTTTGTACAATAAGGGTGGCCCGCTCGCTTTTTCCCAAAATGGGCTCTTATAAACTGGATGCCCTAATTGAAAAATTTAATATTGAATGCAGGAGACGCCACAGGGCTTTTGATGATGCAAAAGTACTCTGGGATTTTTTTCAGATAATCTGTAATAAATTTTCTAAAAATAAGTTGATTGAAGTTTTAAACATAGCTTTGAAAAAACCAACTATCCCATTAAATCTTTCAAAAGAAGTTTTAGATAACGTGCCACAATCACCTGGAGTATATATTTTTTATGGGGCAAATGGAACACCCTTGTATGTGGGAAAAAGTATTAATATAAAAAACAGGGTTTTATCTCATTTTTCATCTGATCATAGTTCTCCAAAAGAGATGGAAATTGCCCAGCAGGTTGAAAGTATAGAAACAATAAAAACTGCAGGAGAACTGGGGGCTTTTATTTTAGAATCTGGTTTAGTTAAAAAACTACAACCTCTTTATAACAGAAAACTTAGAATTTTAAGAAAAATGGTAATTTTAAAATCAGAGGTAAATAAGGATGGGTATAAGTTCATTCAAATGGAGGAGGTATCTAAAATTAATCTGGAAGATACTGAAAATACTTTGGCCATCTTTAAATCCAGAAAGCAGGCTAAAGATACTTTAATTAACCTGGTAAAAGATTATAGTCTTTGTGAAAAATTACTGGGTTTGGAAAAAACTAAAAGTGCCTGTTTTGCTTACAGGTTAGGCATTTGTAAGGGGGCCTGTATTAATAAAGAGGGGAAACTTAAATATAACCTAAGATTTCTTGAGGCTTTTTTGAAAACTAAGGTTAAATCTTGGCCATTTAAAGGCCCTATTTTAATTAAAGAGAATATGGAAGAAAAATTTGAATATCACCTGGTAGATAAGTGGTGCTACCTGGGAAAATATGACTCAGAGGATTCCAGGAAAGAAGTTGGGGAGGATGAGTACCAATTTGATGTTGATACATATAAAATACTGGAAAAGTATCTGCGCCAAAGAAAAATAAACATTATGCCCCTGCACTCATCTTATTTTTATAATAATCAGTAGCGGAAGTTTATTCCTGATTCTTGTCTGATCTGTCAATTACCGCCTCAGAATTTAGCTCCCTAGGCCCGTTTTTATCAGAAGCTAAACCTACAGATTCTAAAGTTTCATCAATATCTTCTGATTCCTTAGACATGCTGCCCAAAGGGGATTCTTCATCCCCAAGTTCCTCATCTGCTGTAACAGCCTGCTGGTGTTTTATATCATCATTCATAACTTATATTCTAAACTTTAATCTATAATAATTTCAATAGAAGATAATAAGCGGATGGTAAGAAATAAAGATAAAAACCTATAGTACTTGCTTCTCAAGCTAATTTTGAGTATAATAATCACTTTATGAGCACACCTGAATATCAAAGTTTATATTTAGATCGCGATCAAAATTTTTATGATCAAGTGCCGTTTAAAGAGGCATTGGATAGAGCTTATGAGGTTTTGGATCCAGAGCATACTAATCCTTTACTTAATATGGGAGGACTCAGAAGATCTCTTACTAAAATTGCCCAAAATCCAAGACGTTTACATCGTTCTTTGCCTGAAGATGCATCTGAGGATTTGGTAAATAACTGGTTATTAACAGGCAGAGGAATGCTTCCTAAAACTTTTATTAATGGAATTAAGCTTCCTGCCAGACCTGAAGAATTGCGTGAGGTTTTAAGAGCCTTGGGTTCAGTGTTCCAGCAAATTCCTGATTGGATGGAATATATAAGAACCTATTGTACTAATAATTACGCAAATGACGGAGTTCCAAGGACAAGACTTAAAAGATTCTCTCCAGCCATACGATACAGTGAAATAGCTGCACGGAAAGCGCTAAGGTTTGAGTTACTTGAGTTAGGTGGATTGGAGAGAATGATTAAAAAGATGAATATTGAAGAAAATGATAATTGAGTAACAACTTTAAATACCTAAACTAACTCATTAGGAGCTACAACTTTTACCTTTGTTGTAAAATGTGTTTTCTATCAAAGCTAACTAAGAAATCTGCTTTTGCTTTTATTGCTCCAGCTACAATGGGAGCATCCTTTAATTCTATAATCTTGGAGACCTTGACTATTTGTGATTTAGTAGGAGTTTCTACCTCTGGATTTAAAGATTCTAAAAATAATTGTAAAGCAGGTAAAGCTTGAGGTGCTTTATTTTTTAAATTTCTCTGAGTTTCCTCTATAACCAGATCACTTACTATAACTTTAAATTCATTTCTAAGCGCTTTAATGATTAAATCTCTAGCACTTCCTTTGGGTGAAATAGATGCTGCAATTAAAACAGATGAGTCTATAAATACCTTACTTACCTTTGTTTGACTGGAGGCCATACTTTTTCTCTATAATATTACCACGTTCCTTGCGACCAGACTCAATCAGCTCTTCTAAAGATAGCCCCTTTTCCTTTAGCACATTATTAATTCTATCTAATGCTTTAGTGGCAACTATTTCTTGGGGAGAAATTAATACACCTTCATCAGTTTCCATCACAGCAACTAAGTCTCCTTTTTTAAGACCTAGTCTCGCTCTTACTCCAGACGGAAGAGTTATTTGTCCCTTTTTCTGAACTCTGACTAATTTTCTTTCAGACTGTGTAGTTTGTAGGAAAGTCATACTTTCTGAATCTTATCATACCTTGGATGAATTTATCAACTTAGCGCCCCTGGGAGGAACTTAACAAGTAAGCATAGTTTCTTACAGAATCTTCCTGTTTCAAGGCTAAAGGCATTACTTAATCTCCCAGCTGAGACTTATGAGCTGAGTTTAGTTTTAAGAAAACTTGGTGAAGAACTTGAAGCAATTCCTGGATGGGTGGCATATATTAAGACAGAACTTAAGGGGGATTTTATGATACTGACGGGAAGCCCAGAATAAGAGTTAAAGGCTTTCTCCCTGCCAGGCGTTATGCTTACCTTGCCAATTTAAGGGCTGATGCAGATGAGTTATGGGAACATGGGTTGGATAGAATGATTGAGCGGATGGGGGTAATGGGTATTGACAAATAGCTAGTCTTGAGTGATTATACCAGATACAACCTGCCAAACATTATGGCGACGACTGAAGGAATTGAACAAGGCCCCTCACAATTTAACATATTTACTGAACTAGAGACTCATGCTGCAAGATTAGAAGAACTCCGTTGGACAGGTACTTTTGCAGATTATGTGGATATGGTAAGCAAGCAACCTGGACTGGTAAGAACTTCCCACAGAACCTTGTTTAATATGATAACTGAACCAGGGGTAGAAGTTTCGCCTGACGGTACCAAAAAATACCCCTTTTTTGAAGAAGGAGAAAATACTATTTATGGGACAGAAAAACCTCTGGCAGACTTAGTAGGAATTTTAGAAGCTGCTGCAAATAGATTGGAGCCAAGAAGAAGAATTTTATTGTTAATGGGCCCTCCTGGGGGTGGTAAATCTACAATTGTATCGGCCTTAAAAAGAGGCCTAGAAAGATATTCAATGACTGATCAGGGAGCTACTTATGCAATTGACGGCTGCAGAATGAACGAAGAACCCCTGCACGGAATTCCCAATAGTCTTAGGTCTAAGTTTGAAGAGCAATTTGGGGTTCATATAGAGGGTGATTTCTGCCCTCAATGTCAGGCTAAATACTCTGATCCAGCTAAAGTAAGGGATATGCCAGTTAGAAGAATTTTTTTCTCGGAAAATGAGAGGGTAGGTATTGGAACTTTTATGCCCTCTGATCCTAAATCGCAGGACATGAGTGAGTTGGTAGGTAGTGTTGATTATTCTAAGCTTGCTGATCTGGGAAGCGCCTCAGATCCGGACGCTTACCGTTTTGATGGAGAATTAAATGTAGCCAATAGAGGGCTGATGGAATTTGTAGAGATGCTTAAGTCTGATGAAAGGTTTTTATATATTTTACTTAGTTTAGCTCAAGAGCAGGTAATAAAAACAGGACGGTTTGCCAATATTTCAGCTGATGAAGTAGTTATATCGCATACAAATCAGGGGGAGTATGATAAATTTGTCACTGACCCAAGGTTTGCAGCATTAAGGGATAGAACCTTAGTTGTTACAGTTCCCTATAATTTAAGAGTATCTGATGAAGCCAAAATTTACGATAAGCTGATTAGAGAGGCAGATCGTACTACTAAAACCCACATAAACCCAAACACTCTAAGAACAGCTGCTACTTTTGCTGTACTAACCAGACTTCAACCATCAAAAAAAGCCGGTATGGATAATGAGAAAAAACTTATGATTTATGAGGGAGAAGCAGTTGATGGAGTAAGTTTAAAAGATGCCAGGGATCTTAGGGAAGAGTTTCCAAATGAGGGAATGGATGGTATCTCTCCAAGATATGTTATTGACAGTTTGTCTTCCGCTTTGGTAAAGGGAGATAAAGACTGTTTAACCCCGATCGACGCCCTGCGGGCATTAAAGGACGGTTTGGATTCTCATCCTCATACGCGTGATATGGCGCCAGATAAGAAGGAAGCAATCAGGAATTTAATTTCAGACGCCCGCCGGGGATATGATGATACCGCCAAAAGAGAGGTCCAGGCTGCCTTTCTAAATGCTTTCAGCGATTCTGCTCAGGCAGTTTTTGACAATTATATTACCAATATTGTTGCCTTTTGCAACAAAGTTAAAATAAAAGATCCTATAACGGGTGAGGAAAAGGAAGCTGACGAAAGGATAATGAGACCGATAGAAGAAGCTATTGGCATATCTGAAGCAGGCAAGAAGGATTTTAGGGATGAGATTTTGAGAAGAATTGGCACTATGGCCTCACACGGTGAAAAGTTCTCCTATGCTACTCATCCCCGTTTAAAAGACGGGATAGAGAAAAAATTATTTGCCGATTTGAAAGACATAGTTAAAGTAACTACAACTGTAATTAATCCGGATGAAGAGCAAAAAGACAGAATAGACAAAGTAACCCAAAGGTTGGTTGGGGAGAAGGGTTATTGTATGACTTGTGCAAACGAGATGTTAAGGTATGTAGGACAGCAGCTCTTAGGCAGATAGCGGTTTACTTGTTGCTGAAAAAATGTAAAATATAAGTCTATGCCTTATGATGGTATTGAAAGAGTGTTTATATCTAAGGGCGACTATTCACTACGCAGGAGCGGTGAGAAAGATGCAGCCAGACATGATGAGAGGGTAAAAGAGGCCTTAAGAGGTAATCTTGATACAATTTTATCAGATGACGCTATTATCACCGCTGATCCAGCATCAAAAAAAATAATAAAAGTACCCCTGCGGGCATTAGAATTACCCCATATAGTACATAAGGAGGGTAATAACGGCATAGGATCAGGTCAAGGTGAGGAGGGTGAAGTTATTGGTGTTGAACCAGGCCAGGGAGGAAAAGGTGCGGGGCAGGGAGCCGGGCATGAAACTTATGAGACAGAAGTTCCGCTCGAAGAGATACAAAAATTAATTTTTGCAGAGCTCGGTCTACCCTTTCTCACCCCAAAACAACAGCAGCAGCTCGAGGCTGAAACTGTAGTATTTGATGAAATCAGGCCAAAAAGATCTCCTAATAATTTAGACATTTACCGGACAATGGAGCAAAACTTGAGGAGAAATGCAGAGGAGAGAGGAAAGGCAGAATTTAGCGGGCTTAAACCTGAGGATTACCGTGTTAGAACCTGGAGGCAGGAAGTTAGAGAAGAAAATGCTGCAGCAGTAATATTTATGAGGGATTTCTCAGGATCAATGGGTCTGGTTCAAACTTATCTGACCCGGGTATTCGGCTGGTGGGCAGTTTCTTTTTTACGCCATAAATACCCAAGAGTAGAAACAGCGTTTATAGTACATGATACCAATGCTTATGTTGTTAACGAGGATGGTTTTTTCCGCAGGAATGATGGGGGAGGAACGACTTGCTCTTCAGCTTATAAGATGGGATTGGAGCTTATAAGAACCAGATACTCCCCAGATAGATACAATGTATACGCCCTTCATTTCTCAGACGGCGATAATTGGAATGATGACGATACAAACTGCGTGTCACTTATTAATAATATGCTTGACTTTGGTGTTGCGCAAGTAGGTTTTGTTCAGGTAGGAACAGATAGAGACAGCCATTTAAGAACAGTTTTAACAAAAGAGATTCAGCATCCTAGATTTGTCCCGATTGTGATTCCTTCAAAAATGTATATCAAAGCAGGCCTGCAAGCCTTCTTTGACCCCACTAAAGTAGCTGCTGCCTGATAAAATTTATGACTCAAGAACAAAAATTAGACCTGTTTTTAGGGCAACAGCCAACAGCAGACGGTTTTGGTAAACTTGAAAAGAGACTTGACCAAATATGGGAGATTGCTAAAGAATTTGGTTTAGATCCATTCCCCACCAATTTTGAGATTATCCCTCCTGAAATAATGTATGAGATTGGTTCTATGGGATTGCCTGCCAGATATTCCCATTGGACACACGGGAAGGCTTACCGGCAACTTAAAACCGGTTATGATTATGGTTTGCAACAGATATATGAACTGGTTATAAATAGTGACCCAGCTCAGGCATTCTTACTTGAGAATAATGAAGATATTGCTAATACTTTAGTTATGGCTCATGTATTAGGCCATACGGATTTTTTTAGGCATAATTACCAATTTGGAAATACCAGAAGGGATATGCCTTATGCTGCATCTGTAAATGCAGGAAGAATTGCCGGTTATGAATTCCATCATGGCAGAGACGCAGTTGAGAGAATTTTAGATGCTGCTTTGTCTGTTGCTGAGCATATTGATCCATTTCAGCCTGTCAGGTTATCCAAAGAAGACCAAATGGCTGAGTGGAAAAAGTATTATGAAGATGAGCTAAAACCTAAACAGAGTCTGGGAGAATTTGACGATCTGTTTGAAGATTCTTCCCCGGTTGAACCTCAGGGTAGTGAAAAACAACCCATGACTGTTCCTCTGCGTCCTGAAAAGGATTTGCTGGGTTTTATCGCTGACTTTGCACCTTATTTAGAAGATTGGCAAAGAGATATTTTGCACATTGTCAGAGGAGAATCACATTATTTTTATCCACAACGCCGGACAAAAATTATGAATGAGGGTTGGGCATCTTATTGGCACAGAAGAATTATGCATGAAATGTCTGACCGTGGACATTTAACGCCGGAAGAACAAATGAGATGGGTAGTTATGCATTCAAGTGTTTTACAGCCATCTAAAAAAGGGCTAAATCCTTATTATTTTGGAATGAAAATGTTTGATTTTATAGAAGCCTATCATAACGGAGCTTTAGACACGGAGGAAAAGAGATGGCTTGAAAAGGAAGGATTACCAGTTTTCCCAGAACATCAGGGTGAATATCTAGGAAGCCCGGGCCAAAAAATGGTGTTGGAAGTTAGAAAAACGGATGATGACCAGTCATTTGTCAGGAACCATTTTAATAAAATACCAGCTGATAGAATGGAAATGTATATTTATGAGGAGCGAGAGGTTGGGGGAGAAAAACTGACAGTTATTGCAAGCAGAGGATGGGAAAGGATCCGTGAGGCACTGGTTGCATCCATGGATAACTGCGGTTATCCTTATTTGCTAATAACTGATGGCAATTATAGGAGGGATCAGTCTCTTTATATTAAACACCAATTTGAAGGAAGAGAACTTGATGTAGATTATTTGAGAAAAACCTTACCGCAGCTTTATGTACTTTGGGGCAGGCCTGTTTTTCTGGAAACCGTTGTTGGTTCAAAACCTAAAACCTTCGGATTTGACGGTAAGCAAATCCATGAAAGTTAGCCCCAAAGTGGCGCGCCGAGAACTCTTTAGTTGGCACTATTTAGGTGAAGACATTTTACAACAATATGAGATGCTAATGAAGCTGGATAGCCTTTATCAGTATATTTAAGCTTGTAAACTTACAAGACTTTAACGGCAACTCTTGGTATTGAAGCACCTTCAGCTAAAACAGATTTGTCGCTTAGTTCTTTTTGGGAGGTAGAAGATAATACTAATCTTCCCCAATTCTTATCACGATACCCAGGCGGATATACATATGATTCTGGGTATCTACGTTGTCCAGGATAAGTTCCAGCTGGGTAGATTGGTATCATTTCAGGCTCTTCTTCTCCCCAATAGATTACTGGTGTTGCCCTGTTTATAATAGCTTTTCCAGCCCAACTAGCAAATCTATCTGATATTTGACTTCCAAGCAAAATAGAGCTTGTACCTGAACGTCTACTTTCATTCATATCTAAAATCTCATCAGTTTTATCTAAGTGGGCTAATGCGTATAAAAAGTAATCTTCTGGTGTAAAGCCGATTAGTCTATCCCTTTGAAAGTTCCTAGTCATATTACCTAAAACAGTATCTAAATCTCCTGATAGCTGATACACCCCATGAAGTAAAACATTCCACCCTTCTCCTGATTTGCCTTGTGATTCTCTTATTACTTCTGTTTTTGATTTGCTATCAGGATTTCCAGTTAAACTTTGTGGGTAGTAATAAAAATCCTTTTGTCCACGACGACTCTCATATAATGTCCCCAAAGTAAATCTACTAGCATCAGGTGCCCAACGGTGATTCCCACCATATGTCCCTTCTGGAAGTTTTAGGTGACCAGCCTCATACTTATTTAAGATAGCTGTTTTGTATGCATCTAATAGATGTGCCTGTGAATCAGCAAAAGGTACCAAAAGTAGTGTCCTAAATCCCCTTTGTAAAGATTTCCAAAAGAATTCTCTATTATGTTCAAATGCTTTAACAATGTCATCAAACTCTGGAACTGGATATGATTGTCCATCAACACCAACGATTCCTTCTCTTCCATGTCCTAAATCTCTCACTAAGCTGGTATCTCTTAATAATCTTCTTTGGGCGCCATATTCAGCTTCTAGGTGTTTTAAAGTCTCATTATCCCTATATTGTTCTGCTCGTTTTTGAGTTGCTATTTGAGTTTCTATTGGGTCATTTGTTTTATCACCTAATTGATCTGCTATTGATACTAATGTAGCAAGCCTAAAGTAAGATTTTAAATCTCCTGCCTCCTTTAATCTTTTTAATTCCTCTTGAATACCTTCTATTTCTTTTTCTCCAATCTTAAAATCTCCACCATTTTGAGGAGAAATAGCTCTTAGTGCTAAGTTTACTTGTACAAAATCACCCCAATTACCATTTTGTGATGTTTCATCCATTTTATTCTTTAATTGCTCTTGGATTTTAGGGTCAGTTCCTAAATGAGCGGATTGCTCTGGTGAATATAGCCTAAACCAAAAAGCAGTTTTAGCGTATTGCACAACATCATTTCCTGCTTGAGCTTGAGATAAAGAATTGTTTACTTCATGCCATCCCTCTCCTTCTACCCCAAAAACTAACTTGTCTAAATCTCCTTTTGGTAATTGCTTACTAGACCAGCTATTCAACAAATAGGCGTATTCAAAAACAGTAGCCCAATCTTTTTTGGCTGTATGTTGCTTCAATTCAGAAATACCTTGTGTAAACTCCCAGTCCATCAATCCTAAGGGTGAATGCACTCCATGTGAGTATCTGGTTGGTCTAAATCTGCCTGGATAAAGAGTTTCTCCATACCAATTAGCCCTAAGCGAATCAAGAGAGCCATGACGCGTTTTATGAAAAATAACGCTACTGTCAGAAGTTAATCGTTCTAGTAGGAATTGGTCATGTGGAATATCCCCTCGGTCGGGTGTTATTACGAATCCTTCTGCTTCAGGTAATCTTGGCATAATGACTAATTATACATAATTCATGTCACAAATGCAAACTATAGGGCATGGGTGGGAGTGGGGTGAGAGGCCAATTTTCAAAAAGGGGTCTAGGGGGTCGACCCGCCCATAGAAAAGGGAGCCCATCTCTAGGAATTTCGAGCCTAATTTTTTTGGCTCTGTTCTAAGTAATTGATTAGTTTGTCTCGCTCAGAACGTAGACTGTCTAACTTCTCTGCCCCAGCCTTAAAGTCGCAGTTGTTAGGGTCAGCAATAGTACAATCAGCCAATAAACCGTAAGCCTCATTGTAGTTGCCAATAATCTGAGCCTGAGTTTGGGCAATTGTAGCCATATTTAACATAGATCGCTCATCTGCACTTTTCATTCTGTCCACATTGGTAGTGGTTACAAAGTAAGTCAGGATTGATCCAACTGCAAAGGAAATTATTACTGCTACAAAGACTGCGGGTTTAACTACCATCATCAGTTTAGATTACATCTAACAAGGTTAGTTTAGAATAGGCAATTGTTGTTGATTTGTTTATGATATGTTTCGTTTAGAGCTTCCTAGCAACAAGGTTGACTTGTATCAAGTTAGCGGTATATGGTTTCTGTATGAGCTTGGTCAGTAACTACCCGAGACTATTCGGAGAGCCTCAGCTCAATTAGTTACTGAGAGGCTCTTTGAGTAGTCTCTTTTTTGTGAATTGAGTTCTGGATATAGAGCAGCTATCCAGAAGCTAGTTCAAAAAACTAGAGGGAGCAGGAGTTCCAATCACTCCAACATCTACCCATTTAGTTGGGTTTGCGAGTAAAGAACGCGGAAGATTGGCTGTGAAACGAAACGACCGATGAATGGTTTGGGAAGAGTGAGAGGCTTTGAGTGCAGCAAGATAGATCTGAAATGATTTTTTTAAATCTGCACCGCCCAAGTAGCTAAGAGTTAGGCACAAAACCAGGGAAATAGATAAAACGTTGGGGTTATGTAGGACAACTATTCTGAGGGAGTGAGTGAACAGGAAGGGTGTGTTTGTGTTAGGTGTTTGTTGTTTAGGGAGGAGGGCGTAGCCCTTAAAGAAATGGCAAGTTTGATATAGTTTGGAGGTGATAAATTATGCAGGATTTAAAAGTAGCAGATGAGTTAATAAAAAAGAAAATACAGCAGAGATCGACAATACCAGCAATTTATAAAGAGGTTAGAAGCCAGGGAAGGTTCAATTCCTTTGGAGATTATCCCATTATTGCTAAGGTAGTTAGGATGGCTCAATTAAGTGGAAGTGTGGTCACTTCTAAAGATGTAGTTTCAACCTTTAAACAGGCTAGAGACAAAGAATTTAACAATCTTCACAGTGACAATTATTTAGTCCAAGATTTGTGCCTGGTTTAAACGCTAGATCGACTCAGAATGCCCTTGTAAGGGATGATTAGTCATACGTCATTTAGAGATTAATACCTTGTAAAATAGGCCCTAAAAGAGTAATATAATAATTGCTTGTAAGTAAGTGTCGAAGATACAGTTGTTTTAAACAGCTGTAAAGTGTAATTCTAGTTTCTGTGTATTCTTCTTGTGTGATTTACCATTTTCACCACTCCGCGGTTAACCGTGGACAAAAGCTACTCTAATACAACATGCCAAATATGCATATCCTCCGGGGCCAAACAGCCATCTTTTCTCACTGCGACTAAAGAGGAACTAGTAAAACGTCCTCCAATCCCTAAAGATCTCGAAGATGAACTAAGAATCGTCGCTAGAATCCTTAGAAAAAGAGTTGAGGAAGACTGGGAAAAGGAGCTATTGCAGGCACCACTTAAAAGAACTATTGTAGAGGAAGACAACAAAAAAGATGGATAGAATAGTTGAGTGGGCAGCTGATGGAATTGCCATTATCCGCGTTTCTACTGTAGGTCAGTATGATGCGGGAGATTCTCCTAAGGATCAAAGAGAGAAGATAATTCTCAAAGCCAAAAGAGAACAAATAAATATAGTTGAATGGTTTGAATTTGCCCAGTCTGCATCAGGTAAGATTCAGCCGAGTGAAAAGTGTCTAGATTACCTTAAAAAACACCCCAATGTTAAGTTTGCACTCTTTATGAGCATAGAACGATTCACCAGAGGTGGAACTAAAATCTACTTGGGACTGAGAGATCAATATCGAGAATTAAGTGTCCAGCTGCTTGATGCCGAAGGTGTAATTTCAAAGGAAAAAGGTAACACTATGGAGCGATATGGAATTCAATATCCTTGGAGTGTAACATACCCTTCTGAGTCGGCTGAAATAGCTAAGGCACAAGAGGCAGAAGCTGGTTTTAGGAGGATTATGACTCAAATGATTGGAGGCAACTGGGATGCTACTTTGGAAGGTTACTGGGTGGGACCAGCACCAGCTGGTTACCAGTCAAAAAGAATTAAAGTACATGACAGAAAACATAGATATATACTCGAGCCACATGATGAAGAAGGACGTTGGTTTAAGAAGATGTACGAAAATAGGAATTTAGACACAAGTGATAAAGAAAGTGTTAAGCAGATCAATGACATGGGTTTTGAGTCTAGAATTCAGTTAATACACGATAAAGTAGATAGAACTAAAGTTGTTAGAAAAAAAGGAGGTCTTAAGCTCACTGTGAAACAGCTAAGAGCTTACCTAGAAAATCCCATTTACGCAGGTATTATGGTCAAGAAGATGACGCATTGTAAACCAATCAAAGGGAGTAATTGGGAACCAATCGTTTCAATAGACGAATGGAATAAAGCAAATGAGGGAAGAAGAAGGATTGTTGAGATAGACGGAGAGATCAAGATTATAAAGAAGCAACCAGAGTCATGGCGATTAAAAAAGACTAAAGACAACCCTGAGTTTCCATATAAATGGATTTTGTGCCATGTATGCCGACACCCTTTACATGGCAGTGCCAGTACTGTTCCTAAAGAGGGCAGAAGAAACCCAGCCTATCATTGCACTTCAAGAGGGCATAATTTTAGGATTAAACAATCCACGTTTGATGACACAATTAAGAAATTTATAAGTCAGCTAAGGTTTAAAGATGAAATCCTACTTGATTTGAAGAGAATCTTAATCGAAGACTATGAAAAAGAAAGGCAGGAGGTTCAGAAGGATTCAATATATCTTGAAGACAAGGTAACACAGATTGCAGCAGAACAGCTTCAACTAGGTGAAAGCATAGGCAAAACGAGCCTCTTACCAATAATTAAACAGTTGGAAGCTAAATACCAAGAATTGGAAAATGAGAAGGTGGAGTTAATGGAGAAAAGGAATAAAAAAGAGGAAGAGGGATTGGATATTAATAAGATTATTAAAAGAGTTTGGCACTTTTTGCATAACTTTGAAGAAGGATTGCTGGGACAAGCCGATCCAATAGAAAGATCATTAGCCCTTAAGAGTTGTTTCAGTGTAATGCCAAGTTATGAAGATTTAAGATTAGCTGTAGAAGTTGGCACTTTAAAGAACGCTCGATTGAAGCGTCACATCGAGCTAATCCCCACCATCCAAGACAGTGAAGATCTATCTGCGCGCCCAGAGGGAGTCGAACCCCCAACCGCGACGTCCGAAGCGTCGTGCTCTATCCATTAAGCTATGGGCGCAATTGCTTCAGAAGTATTCTAACATAATCCTTACCCTTATATTGTTCATTTTTTAAGCTGTTTAAATATAATGGCTTTACTGAACAAAGGAGGTGAGTAATAAATGCCAAAACGGGGAAGAAAAAGGGGTTCTAAGGCCCAAAAAGGCCAACCAATGGAACAAAGGGGTATAAACCAGGATAAAGGATTTGGGAACATGAGTAGAAATGAGGTCGCAGATATGGATTCCAGCGAAAGATTCTGAGCAGAAAGAATGAATCTATCTGCCTGGATTTTTTTTGGAATATTAATATCCTTCATTTCACACGTAATTGATCCGGGCCCGGATAAAGAAAAATTAAGAATAACTCTATTTGTTGGATTGATGGGAGCCCTTACGGGAGGCTTTTTGGGAAACTTTTTCTTCAATAGCGGTTCAGGGGGTTTTAACTTCCCGGCGTTTTCTATAGCTGTCTTAACTTCTCTTTTATTGCTTTTTATCCTCAGGTCTGTGCAAAAAACCTAAACTATACTTACCAACTTCTAACAAATAAATAGTCTCCCTTCTTACTAAAAACTTGACATCCTCTTACTGATCTGTTACATTTCGCAGTTCAAGTTCTACCGCCATCAGCGGATCCCGAACTGATGATAAACTTACTGCCAATCCTTAAAAAGTTTCTTAACCGCGGGCTTTACATGGTTAAATCCAACAAAAGAATAAAGTATGCCCTGGCAGCCTGTATAGATTTAATACTGATAATTTTAATTATTGTTTTTGGGAGGTCTCCTGCCCAAAGTATGCTTATCTCTCCAATAACCTCTTCATTAAATTCTGTATATTCTGTGGTGGCACATAAAACAACTGAGCAAAGTTTTGCCTTTGTTCCAGGTTTGGCTAGAAATAAATTTGATGATACTGACCTTAAAGGCTTATACTCACTGTCTTTTTTTGATGTGCCTTTAACAGAGGAGGGAGGTATCAATTATAACTCCAGGGGCTATAGTTCCTTTATGTCTGATGAGGCCTTAATGCTTTTTGAAAGAGCCAGAGAGAAACAGGTAAAAATATTCCTAACCCTTTCTGCGGTTGACGGAGATACTATCAGGCATTTATTAACAGATCCAAATGCACAAGAAAATTTAGCTGACCAGATTATTGAAGAAATAAAATATACAGGTATTGATGGAATAACTATTGATTTTGAATACCCTGGAGGTTATGGAGAGGAATACCAAACAAATTTTACCAATTTTATTTCAAACATTACTGAAAGAATTCATGCAAGTTTACCTGATGCTAAAGTAGCAGTAGCAATCCCAAACCATTTTGCTAACAAACAGTCAATTTATGATAGCGGGGCTCTTTCTAAAGTATCTGATAAGATATTTTTAATAGCCTCAGACTTTATTGTGCCTGAGGTAAAGGATAACAGACCTGTAAACCCTATTTTTGGCTTTAATGAAAAAGAATATTTCAATTATATTTCTAATTTATTAACAAACCTGTTTAAAAACGTGCCTTCCAGTAAAGTAGTTATGGAAAGAGCCTGGTATGGCAACGGTGATAATTACCCTCTTTACAGGCCAAATATGGAATCTTCCTTAGAAGAGGAGAAAAGCCCATTGAATGTAATTATTGGTAAACAAACTCTGGAAAAACTAATAGCTGGGGTGCCTGCAAAAGGCAGGGAAGCAGCTAGAAGAAATATTCCTTTGATTGCTCAGGCTTTGGATAAGGAAGGAATTTTGGATTCTAATGTTTTAGCCTATGCTTTGGCTACAGTTGAACATGAAACAGATGAAACATTCGAGCCCTTGGAGGAAATTCAAGGCAGATTTTCTGCCAGAAGAAGGGGGTATGAGGGAGGGATGAATTACTTTGGCAGGGGCTTTATACAACTGACACATTTAAGGAATTATAGGAGTATTGGGGAAAGGATTGGTATGGGGGAGGAATTGGTCAAACATCCGGAACTTGCTACAGTGCCTGAGGTAGCAGCAAAAATTTTAGCAGCTTTTTTTAAGGATAATAATGTAGCTAATTTAGCTTCACGCGGTCACTTTGTAGCTGCCAGAAACCCCATAAATCCTGATATAAACGGTTGGTCTGTTGCCATGCTGGCAATGAAGTATGATATCTATGAATAGCAGGACCTTAATAGTTTTTACAATTAGTTTTATAGCCTGCTTTTTAATGGTTTTAATACCCCATTTTAGAAATTCTTCTGTTTTTTTAAATCCTTATCTTGCTTCAGACATTATGGATAGTATTAGGCCTAAGTTGGAGCAGTTGGAGCATGATAACTACCAGATAAAAAAAACCTCTGCTTTTATCCCTGGTGTTCACGCTTCTTCAGATTATAATGACGCATCAGCATATGCGGTAGTAGACTTTAACTCAGGTGAAGTTTTAGCTCATAAAAATTTATCCAAAAAGCTGCCAATTGCCTCTCTTACTAAGGTTATGACAGCTGTTGTGGCTCTTGACTTAGCTGATCCGCATGATTTTTTTGAGGTATCAGAAAAAGCAGCTTCCCAGGTACCTACTAAAGTTATGTTAAAAGCTGGGGAAAAATATAGCCTGGGAGAACTTTTGTCTTCTTTGCTATTGTCTTCTGCTAATGATAGTGCCCAAGTTATTAAGGAAGGGATTGATAAAAAGTATGGAGAAGAGGTTTTTATTAGGTCAATGAATGAAAAAGCTAGAATATTAGGCCTTAAAAATAGTCAATTTGCCAATCCTCAGGGTTTTGATGAAGCCGGTAACTTCTCCACAGCTGAAGATTTATCTATTCTTTCACACTACAGTCTAACCAGATATCCTTTGATTTCCAGGATTGTTTCTTCGCTCATAGATGACCAAACAAAAGGAGGGGCAGATATGAGGTTTTATTTACAAAACTGGAATGGATTGTTAGGGGTATACCCCGGAGCAAATGGTATAAAAATAGGCAATACAAAAGATGCAAAATATACAACCATTGTTACATCCAAAAGAGAAAGAGAGACTATATTGGTAGTATTGCTGGGAACTCCCGGAGTAAAGGAAAGAGATTTATGGGCTGCAAAACTTTTAGATTTAGGCTTTGAAAAAAAAGGGCTCAGGCCTGTTAATTTAACTGAGGACCAGCTTCAGGCAAAATATTCCTCCTGGAAATATTTCAATTAAAGATTTTTTCAACCTTCTTACCTTTTTATAAGGCTTTTTTTACACAGTTTCCACACTATTTAGGTAGAGTTTAATAATGAAAACAAATTATCTTCTCCACAAAGATTTTGTTTTTGAAAACCTAACTTCTCCCGCAGAAATATTTAGAACAAGCCTTAAAAATATTCTTACCTTTTTAAGGGTTACCCTATATTTTGCCTTTTTTACCATAACAGCCAGTCTTTCTTTTGTGCCTCTTTTAACATATTTTCAATATATCCCTGATTTATCCTCAAAAGATACCCTTAAAAATAAAAATAATAATGGGTTAATTTTGATGGATAGGAACAACCAGCCTTTTTTTACTTTTTATTCTCCCAGACTAAAAAAGGAGATACCTTTGGAAAAAATCCCTTTGCATTTGCAAAGGGCAATAATTAGTGTTGAGGATAAGGATTTTTTTTCCCACCCAGGTTTCTCACCAAAATCAATTGTTAGGGCTGCTTTATCCAACATAGAGCAAAGTGATATAAAGTATGGGGCTTCTACTATTACCCAACAGCTGGTAAAAAATTCCCTGCTTAACCCTGGTAGAAACTTTCTTAGGAAGTACCAGGAAGTCATTTTAGCTTCAGAATTAGAAAGAAGATATAGTAAGGATGAGATTTTAGAAATGTATTTAAACTCAATTTATTTTGGTAGAGGAGCTTTTGGAATAGAGGAGGCAGCACAGGTTTATTTTAAAAAGAATGCCTCAGACTTAACCCTTGCGGAAAGCGCTTTTCTAACAAGTTTACTTTCATCTCCCTCAAGGTTATCCTCAGATTCCAGTAATATTGAAGAGGTTTTAAAATTACAGAAACTGGTTCTTCAAAAGATGGTTGATCAAGACTATATAAAAGATGAAGAAAAAGCCCAGGCAGAATCAGAGCAAATAACCCTTGCCCCCTTTAATTCAGAATTAAACAGCATTGCCCCTCATTTTGCTTTATTGGTAAGGGATCAGTTAATTGAACAATTAGGTGAAGAAGAGTTAGTAAAATCGGGATTTCAGGTTAGGACGACCCTTAATCTAGATTTTCAAAAGTTTGCAGAAAGTGAGGTTAAAAAGCAGGTTGATAGGTTAAAAGGGAACAGGGTCTCTAATGGCTCTGTTGTGGCAATGGATCCTAAAACAGGAGAGATTTTAGCTTTGGTTGGCAGTGTTAATTGGTTTGATGATGAATTTGGTAAAGTTAATATAGCTACTTCAGAAAGACCTCCGGGTTCAGCTTTTAAGCCTGTTATATATCTTAGGGCTTTTGAAAAAGGAATTATTACTCCAGCTACTATTTTACAGGATGTCCCAACTGCTTTTGCTAATTTTGATGAAAAAAGTTATTTTTCAACTTTTCCCAGCAGGGCAGCTGCCTTAAGTTTTTTGGCAACAGATCCAAATGCTTATTATAAGCCGGTAAACTATGACAGAAAGTTCCGGGGCCCTGTTACTGTCAGACGTGCCTTAGCCAATTCCCTGAATGTTCCATCAGTTGAAGTAATGAAAAAATTGGGAGTTTCATCAGATGTGGTAAATTTTGCCAGGGATTTAGGGATAACAACAATTAAGGACCCGGAAAATTATGGACTATCATTGGTATTAGGTACGGCAGAAGTAAGACTTTTAGATTTAACTAATTTTTATTCAACTCTGGCTAATTCAGGCATACAAAATGATTCAACCACCATCCTAAGCATAGAAGATAAATATGGGAATATTATTTACGAGTATGAGCCTAAAAATAACAGGGTAATTGATGAAAGAGTGGCTTTTTTAGTGACTTCTATTTTGTCAGACAATTCTGCCAGAAAAGAGGTTTTTGGTAATGTTTTAAATTTAAGCAGGCCTGCTGCTGTCAAAACAGGAACAACAGATAATTTTAAGGACTCCTGGACATTAGGTTATACTCCTTCCTTAACTATAGGAGTTTGGGTAGGTAATAATTTTGGACAGACAATGGATAATGTGGCTGGTTCTTTGGGCGCTGCACCAATATGGAAAGCCTTAATGGAGGAATACTTAAAAAATATGCCAACTGAAACATTCAAACCGCCAGATGGAATAGTTAAATACGCAGCATGTTTTTACAGACAAACTCTCCCTTTTGGGAATAGGGAAGCAACACCTTCAGCTAGTAATGAAGAATACTTTATAAAGGGAACAGAACCAAAAAACTGTCCACAGGCTAATCAAAAAATTAGCAGAAGATGAATTTAGCTAGTAAGAAGTTTAAGGGCACCAAACAACCCAACATCATCACCAAGACTTGCTTTAGTCAAAACAGGAGTGTTGGGAAAAATAGTTAAATATTCCTCAAGGTATTTTTGAACACTCTCCAAAGAAATAACCTGAGTAATTGATCCACCCAAAACAATAATATCAGGTGACCAGAAAACAGTAGTATTATTTAATCCGATACTTAAATATTTTGTTATCTCATCCCAAATAGCAGGATCTTTAATATCCTCACTTTTTTGATGGTAAATTTTCTCCAGGTAATTTCCACCTATATAAGCCTCAAGATGACCTTTCCCGCCACAGTTACATAAATTACCATCAGGCACAATAATTTGATGGCCGGGTTCAAATCCCTGGGCGTTTTTATCTAACTCACCATCAATGACTCTTGATCCTCCCACCCCAGTACCAATGGTAATAAAAGCCATTATCCGGTAACCTTTGCCTGCACCAAAATTAGCCTCGCCTAATCCTCCTAAAATAGCATCATTTTCTAGCTTTACACTTGTCTTAAACAGTTTTTCCAGCTCTTCTTTTAGATTCTTCCCCACCCACCCGGGAATATGGGGACTTTTAACTAACATGGTTTTATCAGGACTGATGACACCTGCTATCCCTCCTGCTATTGCATCCAGCTTTTCTCCCTTAAGCAATTCCTCACCTGTTTTTTTAATAGATTGAATGCCCTGGGAAAAATCCTGAAAAGTGGGGATAATTTTAGACTCAGTTATGGTTTGGCCATCTGAGGAAACAGCAATCCTGCAATTGGTTCCACCAATATCAAAAACAAGGTACATACTAAATTGATTCTAGCACATCTCTTACCAAAGATTCATTAAAATTTTGCAGAATTTGAATATTCTTAAAGCCGATAAGATTTTTATCTGTAAGGGGGTGATATGGATGATTAAGAAAGGATTAATTGCTGCAGGCACTCTTGTCACTGCTTTTGCCACAACTGTTGGGTTAATCTTGGCTCAAACACCATCTCCAGAGTCAAGCCCAACAATGAGCCCAACTCCAAGGCCAACAGCCAGTCCTACTACCACAATCCCAAGAGGAGCACCCTCAACAGGACTTGGTGGAATGTAAATTGGCAGATGAGAAATGAGGAGACAGATGTAAAATAAAAAGGCATCTGTCTCCTGATTGATATGAAAAAATACTATTTTCCGCTTCTTATCCTATTAATAATGTTAGGGTCAGGGTTGGGTCTAATTTTTTCGGGCAATTTTGTAGAAAATAGGGAAAATAAAAATATTTTAATATCGCCATCTCCTATAAATTCCCCTTTGCCCAGCCCCAGTTTTGTGGAGAGGTTTGAAGAGCCAAAAATACTTTACATACCTAAAATTAATATTTCAGCAAATATGGAATCTGTAGGCATGGATAATGAAGGAAAAATGGATGTCCCCAAATTAGCTGAGAATGCGGGATGGTATAACTTAGGAGCCAAACCTGGGGAAAAAGGAAGTGCAGTAATGGCAGGACATTTAGATGATATAACAGGTGCTCCAGCTGTATTTTTTAATTTAAACCAACTAATAGAAGGAGATGAGGTTTTGGTAACTGATAAATTAGATAAAATAACAAGATTCAAGGTTTTAAGAAAAGAAGTTTATGATTTTGATAAATTTCCTTTACAAGAAGTTTTTGCCTTAAGTGATAAAGCCTATTTAAATTTAATTACCTGTGATGGCTCATTTGATCAGGCAAGCAGGAATTATTCCAAAAGAATGGTTGTTTATACAGAAAAGATTTAGCTTCCTCCTATTTACAAAGTTTCCACCTTTAGTTATAGTAAGTCTCAATGAAAGTAGGTTATATTGGTTTAGGCAGGATGGGTAAGAATATGGTCCTCAGGCTTTTAGAGCAGGGAATTGAGGTGGTTGCCTGGAACCGTTCCCCCGGACCTGTTAGTGAAGTAGCAGCCCAGGGAGCAATTGGAGTAAAATCATTAGAGGATCTGGTAAAAAAATTAGATGCACCTAGAACTGTTTGGCTGATGGTTACAGCAGGAGAGGTGATTGATGAGATTATAGATAAACTTTTAAACCTTTTGCAGCCAGGGGATTTAATTATTGAAGGGGCAAACTCATTTTATAAAGATACTTTAAAAAGGGCAGAAAAGGCAAAGGAAAAAGGGATTCATTTTATGGATATAGGTGTTTCAGGAGGACCAGGAGGGGCAAGGTCTGGGGCTTGTTTGATGATTGGAGGAGAGGTGGAGGATTATAAAAAAATAGAGGAGTTAGCCAAAGCTGCTGCAGCTCCTGGAGCTTATCAACATTTAGGCCCTGTGGGAGCAGGCCATTTTGCCAAAATGGTTCACAACGGAATAGAGTATGGCATGATGGAATCAATTGGTGAAGGTTTGGCTATACTTAAGTATTCCCCTTTTAAATATGATTTTACAAAACTCCTGGATCTTTATAACCACAAGTCAGTGGTGGAATCAAGGCTGGTAGGTTGGGCTTTGGATGCTTTTAAAGAAGACCCTGAGCTTTCCAATATTTCCTCCTCAATTGGTTCTGGTGGTTCAGGCAAGAGAGTGTTAGGGGAAGCTGATTGGACTGTTGATATTGCCAGGGAAATAGGTGTTGACGTGCCTGCTATGGAAGATTCTATTAGAATAAGGACAGAATCAGGAAAAGACATAGAGGATTCTCCTAATGGATTCAGAAATAAAGTCATCTCAGCCATGAGAGGTGTATTCGGTTCTCATGATGTTAAGAAAAAATAATCTTAAGTTTAAATTTACGCTGCAACCTTCGAGGTTACCGCACAAATTTACAAGGATTAAAGGTCAAAATCTATGGCTTGGTGTTTAAGAATCTCCAGGCTTGAACCATAATCTACCTGATCAAGAGTAAATTGCTCATAGTTTTGGGTAGAAGAGAAAAAATTAAGTATTTCATCTATTGAGCAGATATTTTTGCCATTTAAATATTCCTGATAGGAAGACCATGGGTAGATATTCAAATTCTTAATCAAGCCAGATACAACAGGGTTTAAATGAATATATCTTGATAGGTGAATTAGTTGTTCATCTGATTCTATTAATACAGCCTTAAATGTTCCCTGAAGTAATGGACCAACCCTTGAATATTTAGTGTTAAAGTACTTTGTGTAACTATTTCCTAGTTGACTAATAAAGTTTGAAATACCATTATCTTTAAGTTGTCTTATCAGGAGATGGAAGTGGTTGGGCATTAAACAATAACAAACTATCTCTACAAGTTTTTTGTCTAGGCTTGGCTGAAAAATCTTCAAATCATTTTTTGCAAATTTAGAAAAACTTGGTTTAGGCCCTAAAAATTGATAGTAATAAAGAGTTTGCTGAAATCTTTTATAGTCCTTATTCTGGGAAAATATATCTCTTTTTTCACTACCTCTGTTGTAGATATGATAAAACTGTCCGTTTACAAGTGGCGTGGATCTGCCGGGCATACTTCTAGTTTACGCTGCAACCTTCGAGGTTGCAAGCTAGTTTCAAATCCAGTAATCTAGTAAATTAATATTTAGTTTACGATGCAACCTTTAAGGTTGACGCACGCAAAATGGGGTGGTGAATTTGTGGGGCAACAGCGGGGGTCTAATTTGACTTGTCAAGGATAGGTGAATGTCAGGCTAGATTTAAAAATTTTAGGATTTTGTCTTTTTCTTTTAAGGAATTTACTACTAAATCAGCACCAGTTAATTCGTGGGATTTATATTGCCCTGCTCCAACAGCAATAACAGGAATTCCTCCTGATCTGGCACAAGCTATATCTAAAGGGGTATCCCCTATAATTATTAACTCCCCAATATTTATATTTTGTCCTAAAGCCTTTTGAGCTTCCTTAGCAGCTATTTCAATTAGGTCTACTCTTTTAAATGCCATAGATCCAAATGCCCCAAAGGAAAAATAATCTGCAATTTTAGCTCTTCTTAATTTTTCCCAACCTATTTCAGCCACATTTCCAGTTAACAATCCCAGAGGAATAGACCTAGATTTTAAAGCTGAAAGTAAGCTTAAAACTCCTGGCATAACTTCATAATGACCCCTATCTGCATGTTCTTTAAAATATTCTGCCATACCTATTAAGGCTTCAGGCATTTTTTCTTTAGCTTCATATTCTGATACCCCATGAACAGCTAATGATTCAATCAGGATCTGAGTATCAATTTTTCCCTGAGTAATTACATCTTTTTGGGAAGCTGTAGGTTGGTTATAAACTTTCTTTAAAACAAAATCAAAAGCCTCATGGTGAAGCTCATTACTTTCCCCTCCTTTTAAAAGAGTCCAATCAATGTCAAAAAGTGGGATTTTATACTCAAGTGATGACATATTCTCTTTTTATATAAAGCTCAGGTTGATTAAAAACCTTAATGACTAGAGGTTTCACTTCCTTAAATGGTCCTGCTGTATGAACATCACAGTAATGATTAAAAAGTGATTCAATATATAACCCCTGGGCTTTTGATTTAATATCATTTAATAATTTTTCCATTGGCCAATCTCTTCTTGAAGGTAAATATTCTCCCTGAAATTCACCATGTAATCCCACAACATTAGACACATAATCAATTACCTCTTTTGGTAAAGATAAGTCTTTTAAAAATTCAGAAACTATTGTTGACCCCCAATATTCGTGGCCTGGAATAATAGTTTCCCCATCTGAGGCTGTAATAACAATTGATCTAATTATCCCATTTTCCTTAACAGATAAAATTTTTCCAACATCATGAAGAAGAGCAATAATGACTATCAAATCAGCTTTTTTAAAACCATAAAAATTTTCATTTATATATTCCAAAAAGGCTTTTTTAGCATCACTATTGGTTATAAATTCAGCCTTAAGTTCCCTTTGGGCAATATTTTTAGTTTTAATTAGGTGATCGTATGTTAGTTCATGATCATGATAGGGGCCATTTTCTTCAACATTTTTTAGTCTTAAAAACAGGGGAGTATTAATTATTTTTTCAATTAGCTTATCAATCATATTCTGCAAAATTCCATTGAGGGCAAAAGCCAGAATCTCCCATCTTCCTCAATTAGTTTATCCGCTTCTTTTGGTCCCCAGGATCCAGCTTTATATATGTGAGGTTTACCTCTCATTTTAACCAAGGGATCCACAAAAGCCCACTGAGCTTCTACCTCTTCTGCATCATTAAAGAAGGTTTGATCACCTCTAATAGTATCTGTTATAAGTCTCTCATAAGGATCAGGGATATAGTGGGCATGTGGATCTAATCTATAACAATACTGCATATATTCAGGTGTAAGTTTAACCTCTGAACCTGGAACCTTGGTTAAAATCTTTAAAACAATTCCTTCATTAGGAGCAATTCTATAGATTAAAACATTAGGTTCATCCCCGCAATCTAAATGCTTAAGCAATCTATTCTGCGGGTTTTTAAAAATAATTGAGATTTCTGTCACTGTTTGGGTTAATTTTTTACCTGCCCTGATATAAATTGGCACCCCTTTAAATCTGTTATTTTCTATATGTGTTTTTAAAGCATAAAAAGTATCTGTTTGGGAGTCTGGATCAACATTTTTCTCTTTTTTATAACCATCATACTGGCCAAAAACAATTTTTTCAGGCAGGGGTCTTAAACTTTGTAAAATCTTAATTCTTTGGTTTGTGACTGCCTGATTACTAAACTCAGAAGGGGCATCCATGCTGGCAAAAGCTAACATTTGAAGCTGGTGATTTTGCCCTACATCTTTTAATGCTCCCACAGCGTCATAATAACCTCCTCTTTCACCTATACCAAAATCTTCTGTGGCAGTGATTTGAATGTGGTCTATATGATCTTTATTAATTAAAGGCTCAAAAATACCATTTGAAAACCTGAAGGTTAAGATATTTTGTAAAGTCTCTTTACCCAGGTAATGATCGAGCCTATAGATTTGATTTTCTTCAAAGTAGTTTAAAAGAAGCTGATTTAGATTTTGGGCTGAGATTAAATCATTCCCGATTGGCTTTTCAATCATGAGTCTGATAAAGCCTTTATCCTGCTTGTTTAAACCAATTCTTTGCAGATTTTCAAAAATATAATGATACAGGTCTGGATAAGTAGCCAGGTAAAAAATCTTATTTGTACTTTTAAATGAGTGTATTAACTGACTTAATTTTAGATAAAATGCAGGATCATCCAAATTGCCGTTTATATAATGAAATTTTTCAAGCAAGACTTTAAGTACTTCAGGTTTAATAGGGTGGGCATGATGGATATTAGGGGTATGTAAAACTTTCTCAATATAGGCTGAGAAATTTTCTTTGGTCATTGCGCCTCTGGCATTACCAATAATTTTTAAATTATCCGGCAGGAGATTTTTTTCAGCCATATCATAAAGGGCTGGAATTAGCTTTATTTGAGCTAAATTTGAGGTGATACCAAAAATAGTTAAGGCTAAGGAATTCATAAAATTTAATACCTGGAAATAAGTCTCAAACTAGATTATACTAAATAAATTGTTATGTTAAAACCTTTTGCTGATAGACCTAAAGAAAAAATGCAGGAAGTTCTGCTGAATCCTGAGGGGGAAGGCCCTGATATTCACTACTATATGATCAGAGGTGGTACTGATAAAACTAATATCACTGTTTGGGAAACAGGAACTGTGGGTGGGGAGTATATCAAAACTTATGGGCATTATCATATTGGTAAACTAGATGAAACATACACTATTTTGCAAGGTGAAGGGATTGTACTTTTACAAAAAAGAAAGCAGGATCAAAACAATAACCCAATTGATGATGAGATAGAAACTTTTTATGCTATTTCAGTTAAAAAAGGGGATAGGATCTTTATTCCCTCTGGCATGGGGCATTTAGTAGTAAATATAGGTAAAGAGTGGCTTGTTACCTCAGATGATTCACCTGTTAATTTTGAAGAAGTTGATCCTGTTTCCCTTCCAGGGCATGCTGATTATGAGGCTGTTAAAAAGATGAAGGGGTTTGCCTATTATGTTATTGAAGAAAATGGTAAAGTAGCATTTGTTAAAAACCCAAACTACAAAACTAGTCCTGAGCCTCAGTTATTAACTCCCCAAGAATACTCAGAACTTCTTACTAAATAATTTCCCTTTATCCTGTCTGGCTGCCGATTAAAGGTAAAATCCATAAAAAGAATGTTAGAAGCATAACTACCATTAAAACTACACCCAGGATTAATTCTTTCCCTAAATTTATATCCTCTTCTTCATTAATAGATCTTATTGCTTGCAGCATTAATATCACCTCCTGGACTAATGTTAATATTAAAATGATAATTTAAATAACACGACATAAAAAGGTAAATAAACAGAAAGAATCCTTTGTTTTCAATTTACCTGATTCATACACATTTTTAATTAATTCATAATCTTGAAACTGTATTGTTTATAAATCAAAAAGGAGGTGAGGATAGTTTGGAACAAAGAAAAAATAATCTGGCAGGCATGGCTTTAGGAATCGCAGGACTTGCTTTCACAGCAGGAGCTTTAGCTGCAGGAGCTGCTTTAATGAATCAACGGAATAGAAAAGTTTTGACAAAAGGATCCCAGACTTTGGCAAAACGTTTTAGGCAAGTCAGAGGAGCTTTTGAAGGAGGAAGATCTGCCTATCAAGCAGTAGCACATAGGGTAAGTGCTGGAAGAAGAGGAAGAAGCTCAAAAAGCAGGGAAAATAGAAGATATTAGCGTTTAACAAACAACACAGCATTGGGGATACCTCTGCCGGGCCCCATTTTATAACCGCCAAACCAGAGGGCTGTTGATCCTCCCTGGTCCAAATTAAGAGCCTCATCCATAGTCATGGCTTTTAAAACTTTGGCAGATTCACCCATAGAGGCCCCGCTTACAATCCCAATATAGACCAGGTTTCCTTTTGTGGCTATAAAGGTTCTGGCTGCTTTAGCTGTAAATTTAGGTTCATTAGAGGCTTCTGAGAAAACAACATTTCCTCCTGCAACAAGTAAAGGATAATTGGCGATAACTGAATCAGGGGAAGTATCCCTGCCCCATTGTAAGGATTGTCCCACAAACCTGGCTGAACCTGAAGAAAAGATGGCAGCAGGAACAGTTGAATACACATTATTATCTGAGTTAAAGTAATGTTTATTTTTATTCATTACTAAAGTATCAAAAGAGTTGGTCTTTCCTGCACAGGATTGATAATCCTTTGGGCAAAAATAGGAACCGTTTATCCCTGCATAAGCCCCTGATCTTTGTACATAGTCTGCAAGGGATAAGACAGGACACTCATTTGAACAATCAGAATCAGATGCTGTATCCACAATAACTTTAGTGGAGTTTAAATCAGCAGCAACTATGGAAACTGTATAATTTTGTCCTTCAGCATTAACTACCTGCCTGGAATACCCGGAGCCAGGAGGAACATTGTTGGTTGAAACTGGTTCTATACTGGGTTTAGGGGAAAATATTTTTTTGGGAGAAGCAGACGGGGCAGCAGAAGATGAAGCTATGGGTGCAGCAGAAACTGAGGCTTCCTTTTGAGAAGTACTAGCCAAATCTACAGCTACTTCAGTATTTTTGACAGGACTTTTAGATGCCTTAGATGAGATTAAAGCAAAAGAGGTAATAGCAACTACAGCTATAACTATTAAAGTTGAAACAAACCCTCTTTGGTTTAAAAAATTCATAAAGCCCTGCTTTGCATTATTTCAATAATTTTATCCACTGTCTCATACAATTTACCAGGTATGTTTTCTACTACAAAATCATAATTTTCTTTATTTTCCTGCCAGATTTTAGCATCATCATCCATTCTTTTTTGAATCTCCTCATCTGATAATCCCCGTCTTTTTAGCCTTTCCAAAATAACTTCATCCTGAGTACTGATATATATTACTACCAGCCTTTTAATAAGCTCCATTGCAATTTGAGGAGGAAAAGACCTTTCCAAAAACTTCCTGACTTCCCCTGCACGCGAGGGGTCTATTCTCCATAATATGTCATTTTGTAAGTAGTTTTGAAGATCTTCTTTTTGAGTTCCATAATAGTTACCCCCATATTCAACATATTCAATGAATTTTTCCAGTTGAATGCTTTTTTCAAACTGCTCCCTTGATAAAAAGTGGTATTGAAACCCATCCTTTTCTCCTTTCCTGGGAGTTCTGGAAGTGGTTGTAATAACTTTTTTGAGGTTTGGGTATTTAGACAGGAGTATATCCTTGATGGTATCTTTTCCTGAAGCTGTTTTTCCTGTCAGCACTATTAACATTTAATCGGCTTAATGGGTATACAATGAGAGCACTTGCAGGAAAAGACTCTTTTGTGTCCTTTAGGCAGCGTTAAACCTTGTATAACACCACCTAAAAGAAGTCCTCTTGTGACAGCATGATCCAATATTCCTATCTGAGTTAAGCCTGATAAAGCAAGAAGGAGTGAAAAACTAACCCAGTGATGAAAATGGATATTACTCCCAAAAAGATGAATAGAAATAACAGGGAAGACCTGAAGCCTTTTAACTTTAAGATTAGGCAGCTTCTTTCTTATTCTGGCGTTTGGGTGAGTTGTGGCCCTAAACGTCAGGTATCCCAAGGCAGTAGCAGGCACCAAAGACAAATATTCCATGTGTTTTCTTACATTAATATTACAGAAGATAGAGTCAAAATGCAAATTACATGAAGGGTGATATAATATTGCGGTGGATCAGAATACCCTAAATATATTCCTGCTGGTTTTTTTACTCATAATTGTCTCCTGTGTAATTATGGTTAGCTACTATATAGTAAAGGCTTTAAAAGCCATAATGCAGCTGGCAGAAGAATGGAATCAAACAGCTCAGGATTTAAGGGAAAAAGTCCAGCTCAAAGCCTTAGCAGCAATTCCATCAATAATTTTGGCTTTAATTAGCAGATTTGTAAAGAGGAGGTGATATTCATGGCTGAAGATAAAAAAGGAGTTTCTCCCTTGGCAACAGGGGTAGCAGGAGCTGTAATTGGAGCTGCAGCAGCTGCTGCAGCAATAGCTTTATCAGATGAAAAAACCAGGAAAAAAGCTGAAAAAGTATTGTCTGATATGCAAAAAGAAGGAAATAAGGTTTTAAAAGAAGTAACAAGAATTGCATTGGAATTAAGAGATAAAGGTACTGAAACCTTTCCTAAGGCAAAAAAATTATATAAACAGATAACCAACCAAAAAGTAAGTAAAAAGAAAACTAAGAGTACGTAACTAAATTTTTACTTAAAACTTACATTATCCTGATTTTTTCTTTACATTTGTAGTTTAGGATTAAATAGTGGACTTAATCCCCTTTAAAAATACCCTGCTGCAAAGAAAGATCCAGTTGGAATCTAACTTAGAGGAGCTGGAAAAAGATAATCCCATACAAGAAGAGGTAGTTTTTGAAGCTGAAGGCCTAAGTGCTGCTTACCATGCTGAAACCAAAAACAGGATCATGGTAATAAAACAAAACATAGTAGACATGCTTAAAAAGATTAATCAATCGTTGGAAAAGGTTAAAAAAGGTACATATGGTATCTGTGACCATTGCGGCCGTAAAATAAATGCAGAAAGGCTTCTTGCCATACCTGTAACAATATTTTGCATAAACTGTGTTAATCCTGCCTCTTAAATGTAACCTAATTCTTACACTAATTATATAAGGCTCTTAAAATCTACCTGTAATTTAAATATATAATGTCACAAATAATCCTATTATTAGTATTAATCCTTGCTTTTTCCTCCCAGGTTTTTGCTAAAGAGGGAAGTAATGGTGATGGAGAAGGTGAAGCCAGAAGGGAATTTAGGCGGGAGGAAAGAATAGAGGATGGTGAAAACAGACAGAGAACAGAAATAAGGGAAAGGGTAAGAATTCTTCAGGGGGCTGTTGTGCCTGAGCAAAAAGTTGAGATAAAAGAAAATGAGTTTGAAATTACAGGAACTATTACTTCTATAACAGATAATAAAATTATAGCGGCAGAGGAGGAAATAGTAATAGATCCAGAAAAGGTTTCAGAGTTTGAACAAAAAGGCATACTGGCTCTGGGAAATACTGTTAAGGTTGAGGGGATAATCAAAGATAACACCAAGTTTGCTGAAGAGATAACTGTTTTTGGAACAGACTTGGGGAATATAAGGGTTAAGGTGGAAAACACAGAAGATAATGATAAATTAATTGAAGTTAAAGCCAGAGGCCCAATAGACCAAATTAAAACCTTCCTCCAACAAATCGGCTCGTTCCTAAATAACCTGATAACCTAACAAACCTGCAAAATTTTGCTTGACAATCTTCTTATAAACTTCTAATAATAAAGTTAACAATAAATAATGGAAATATTGGGAATAAGGATTAAATGGCATCAGATATTAGTTCTTATTATAATAATTTTAGGGATTGGTTCAGGCGTAATGCTCCTACAAAGACAGCAACTCATCAAATCCAGGGCTACTGTCACAAATAATGCCTGGATGAATGGTTTTGAACTTAAGGATAACCGTGGTAATCCTATATCTTGCAATACCAACACAGACCCCCCTGAGTGCATAATTGGTGATGAAAGTTCAACTATAGGAGTTAAGGATACAAACATCCTGAATTCCTATATCCAATCTCTCTAATAAAATGATCTTAAAATTAAGAAAAAAACAAATAATTTCCATTATAGTTTTTATTCTTCTTCTGGTAGCAATTCCTGCTGGTATGTACCTTTCCCAAAGAACCCAGATTTTTAAACCAAAAGCTGCGGTTATATCTCCCTTAGCTAGTCTAACCGCAGGTGTAATTTCCAGTAAAGATTATTATAACTCTGTACGTGGCACTGACCGGGAATCAGAAGCATTAAATACTCTTCGAATTCAGCTCCAGTCAAGAAAGCGTGAATATATCAGACAACTCTTAACAAACCCCAGGCTAGCATTGCTAGATCAGAGCCTGCTGAATACCAGGGATAGTTTTCCTTCAGAAGTCCAGCCATATATTGAAAGCCGTGTTAATCTTAGAGGTGAATTTACTTCCCTGTACACAGATGCTTTTCAATTAAATATTGACCAGCGCAAATACCAGTTGATGGCTGCAGACAAGACGTTTAATCTAATTTTTACCCGGAAGCCTGCTCAGGTTGATAATTATTATGGAAGCGTAGATGCGAGTGGAATAACCCTTGATAAGTATTTAGTTGTAGACACCGCTGCTGGTGGCAATTATGTATTTTCCAAACGAGCGGAACCTCAAACCTCGCTTAATAAAAGTGCAGCTAGAGGAGAACAGAAAATTGGGGTATTACTTATTAATACTTCTGAGGATCCAAGTACTCCTTTTACAAAACAAGATGTAGAAGGCAAATTTTTCAATGATCGAGATTCGTTAAAGAATTTTATAAATGAGAATTCTGTAGGTAGGGCAGAAATAAAAGGAGATGTTTATGACTGGATGACTGTTGATGCCCAAAGTATTTACCGGGGCGAAGTAGAGTGCGACATAATTGAAGATAGATATTACAAAGGGTGGGATATGATAGAAGACTGGATTAAAAAATCATATGACTTGGCTGTAGACAGGCAAATTAATTTAGAACAATACAACAGAATTGTATACGTGTTTAATAGAAGACCGGAAGTTTGTGGAAGTCCATATGGTGCTCTAGGTCAGGCTACGCAATTTCCATACTCTATAGACTTTAGTAAAGGTGATCCCTCTGTTCCGGTTAAAACGATAATGCTCATTTATGGAAGTGGAGGCTTACATCCAAACACCCTTTTTCACGAATTTGGGCATAATTTAGGCTTGAGTCACGCCGGTGTTTTAAAAGGTAATACTCAAAATAATTGTATTACTGACTTTCTGTTTATACGCTTTGACGAAGCAAAAGGACGCTGTGTAGGAATTTATGATGATATTTCAACAGTAATGGGAAGCGTAAATAATGGTAGGCCTTTTTATAATTCGGCAAACGTGTATGGCTTAGGATGGGTGGGTGCATTAGAGGCTCAACCGGGTGATAATACCTATCATATAGGGGCAATAGAGAGATTCACCAATGAGGGGAAAGTATTATTAATTCCAAAGGCAGATACAAATGAGTATTATTATATTGATTTCCGTGATAATTATGCTTCGAGAAACTTTCAGGAACCTTTTGAACCACCGGCTGGTAGAGGTGTTTATATAAGAATTTGGGATGGCAGTTTTGAAACTGAGACAGTAACCATCCCCTTTTCATCACGGAACCTCCCTTTTTTAGCAGGTGATTCATATTACGACCCTATAAATAATATTGGTATTGAAGTAACAAGTATAGATTTTACTGCACCACCAAGAGCAGGAATAAGAGTTATCAGAGGTACATCTGCCCAGCCTGTATCACAACTAACTAGGGTTTGGGCAAATTATAACCCCTTAAGCAGGGGTGGCCAGATTATTTGGGAGCAGGGGTCAGGGAACAGTCAAGAGATCTTATTTGATAAACCAACTCTTTGTGCAGACCAGACCCCTGTTTATACTACTGTCGGACTAGAGTATAGCGACCAAAACGGGGCTATCCAGACAAAAGACCTTAGGATTAGGCTTAAAAAGTCAAATGCTTTATGCCAGACAGGAGGCAGCGGGGGTGTAGAATTTCCTGCCCCAACAGGTATAACTGCCTCTTGTGTATCACCTACCAGAGTTAGGTTTCATTTAACAGGAGGAACCAGAGGCTATCTTGTTAGGTTAGATAAAGCCTCTGATCCATGGAATGCTGCAAATTGTCATTCAGCCCAAAATACATATAATGGTTCAAATGATGGTTGTTTTAGCACCTTAGGCAATGAATATGAGGAATTCACAGTAGAATCTGGAGTTACTTATAACTGGTGGGTTCATGCCAGAAGATTAAGGCAGGGGAGCAATGAAATTGAAGATTCTTTTGCTACCCCTGCCCAAACAATCAATTGTCATCCAGATTTTTATATTACAGGGGCCGGGTCTCCTATTCCTGCTGCCCTTCCTTCACCATCTCCTGACCCCAGAGCACCGGGAAATCTTCAGGCCAGCTGCAGCGGGGATAATGTTAACCTCTCCTGGACAGCTCCTGTTAATGCTGATTCAAACCAGGAATATGAGATCCACTATAATGGTCATGTTTATACCACCACTGGTTTGTCTTATATCCTACCTTTGGATGATAGCAGCAGGCTAAATATTTTAATTGGTGTTACGCCTTTAGATACTAATTATTTTGTTAATACTACAATAAGTTGTCCTGTTAGAAATCTAACTGCCATTTTAGTAAACGGCCAAAACATTGACCTCTCAGGCAGCCCTGCTTCATTGACTTTGCCTGGAGCAAACAATATTGCCCGGGATATTGATGTGCCCGTTATTATCACAATAAATGGCAACAATATTAATAAGGTTATCAGGATGCATTATACCCCCACCCTTTATACTATCTCTGGGAATATTTTTAGGGATGATAACAGGGATGGGATAAAACAAAATGCAGAACCCTTATGGACTGATGCTTCTTATCCTGTAATGTTAAAACTGCACCCAAGAGCTGGAAGAGCAGATGATCTAACTACAGTTTTAGAAACACAAAATCCAAGAAACGGTAACTACAACTTTACCCAAACACCAGGTAACTATAGCATTGAGGTTAGTATGGGTGGAGTTAATGTAGATACATACACACTTCCTTCTCAGGAGGTAATTTCTCTGGGCCAAAATCACACATATGATATAGCCTTAAAACCTCCACCTCAAGCTCCCAGCGGTACCATTCGTGTTACCCCTGCTTCATGTAATATTGCCGAAGGTCAGACCTCTTGTGAGGTAACTGTTACCTGGTCTTCCAGTAATGCCACCAGTATAAAAGTTTTGCAGGGAACAGTTGAAATTGGCAAAGACGCAGCTTTATCAGGCAGCCAAAGAGTTAGTATTTCAGAAAACACCACCTTTAGCTTAGTTAATGGATCAAATAATGCTGTGCTTGGAAGTACCCAGGTTACTGTTCAACAAGCTTCTCAGGTTAGAGTAAGCTGTAATATTACCCCTGGAACCTCTGTTCAGGAAACATCTGAGGTGACCTGGACTGCTAATATTTCAGGAGGATCAGGCACTTATGATTATCTCTGGCAGGTAGAGGATACCAGCTTTGAACTGGGGCCTTTGGGTAATAGAGTAAACCCTATGTCAGGAAGGTATCATACTTCTGGTACTAAACCTGCTATGCAGTTAACAGTAAGTAAGGGCTTGTTTAGTCAGACTATCCTTTGTAATCCTGTTATAGTCAATGCTAATCTCTTTGGAAGGAGTAGTCCTCCTGCAAGTCCAGCACCACATCGGATCTTAAGTATTGAGATTAATAATCAGAGTCTGGATTTGGACGGAATTTATCCTTTAAATGTAGTAATAGCTGATTCCCGGAAACAGGATGGTGATATTTATTTACCCATATTCATTATGAAAGCAGATGGAGTTGTTGACAGAAAAGTTATTAAATTTATTTACCGTTCTGCTATGCAATAATTATTTTCTCTTTAGCATTAGGGTAAAGATAAATATAAGGATTGTTATTAAGAC
>CAZDFU010000007.1:0-5387 GCA_964504985.1 uncultured Gammaproteobacteria bacterium | reverse complement strand
ATTATTTTCTCTTTAGCATTAGGGTAAAGATAAATATAAGGATTGTTATTAAGACAATTGTTCCCCCTGGTGAAAGGTTAAGGTAAAAAGAGGAGATAATTCCTGAAACCACAGAAAAAATAGAAATAGCCTCAGCAATAAAAATAGTATTCCTGAAACTTGTTTTTAGCTGTAGTGCAGTAACAACAGGTATAACAATAAGCGCAGCAATAAGCAAAACCCCCACAATGGGAATGGCAAGGGAAACAGTTAAGGCTGCTAAAACAATAAGAAGAATATTTATAAATTTGGTGGGGATTCCGCTTACCTTAGCTGCCTCTTCATCAACAGTTACAAATAAAAGTTCTTTATAAAAAGCAATTATTGTAACTAAAACTAAAACACCAACAATCCCAATGGTGTACACATCAATCTGTTTAACTGTTGTGATACTCCCAAAAAGGTAACTGAACAAATCAACTCCAAACCCATGAGATAAACTTATTAAAACAATTGCCAACGCCAGGCTTCCGGAAAGAAAAATGGACAAAGCAGACTCTCCAAACACTTTTTTACTGGTTCTAAGCCTTTCAATAGCCACAGAAGATATTACCGCTGCTGCAATAGCGGTTATTAAAGGATTAATCTTTAAAAAAAGGCCAATGGCCACCCCCGCCAGAGATACATGAGATAAGGTATCTGCAATCAAAGAATACCTTCTTAAAACAAGAAAAATCCCAATAAGGGGAGCAATTACGGCAATGATAATCCCCGCCTCAAACCCTCTTATCATAAAACTATACTGGAAAAGGTCTAACATAATTGTAAATTTTTAGTGGTGAACCCCTCCTTTTCCTATCAACTCATGAAAATATTTCCCTTTAAGGAATTCTTCAGGATCCCCATAATATTCAAGGGTTCTGTTAATATAACCTAGCTCTGTTGCCTCATGAGCCACCACATCCAGCTCATGAGTTACCAGACATAGGGTTAAATCCAGCTGCTTGTTTAAATTTCTAAGGAGTGCATAAAACTGCTTTTGTGTTTTTATATCCACACCAACAGTAGGTTCATCCAGAAAAATTATTTCAGGTTCAGAAGATAGGGCCCTTGCGATAAATACCCTTTGCTGCTGTCCGCCTGATAAAGAGCTTATTTGTGTATCTTTATACTCAAGCATATCTACCTGTAAAAGGGCAGTTCTGGTTTTTTCCTTATCTTCCTTTGTAGGAAAACGGAAAAGGCCACGTTTACCATATCTGCCCATAGAAACAATCTCTTCAACAGTTACCGGAAAATTCATCTCAATATAGGTTCTTTGAGGGACATATCCAATTTTAGACCAGTCTTTAAAATTATTTATTTCTTTGCCAAATAAACTGACAGTACCTTTGTCTGGCTGAAGGATTCCAAGCATTAACTTAAGAAGGGTGGTTTTTCCTCCTCCATTTGGTCCAACAATTCCTACATAATCACCTTTATGAATTTCTAAAGAAACATCTTTTACAACCTCCTCTGTTGTATAAGTAAAGGAGACTTTATCAAGTTGTATGATGGTGTGGGAATGGTCTAGTTGCTGCATTCTAAGGCTGTTTGTAGATTTTTTAGATTATCCTGCATTAGGGTAAAATAATCTTTTCCTTTCCTTATATCATCATCTGATAACCCTTCAATAGGATCAAGTACCAAAGTTTGAGCCCCAACTTCATTTGCAATAGTTTCTGCAAGTTTTGGGCTTACCAAACTCTCAAAGAAAATATATTTAACATTATTTTCTTTTGCAAAATTGGCTGCCTCTGCCAGCTGCTGTGCAGAGGGTTGGGATTCAGGAGAAAACCCGGTGATTGCCTTCTGATTTAACCCATATGACTGGGCAAAATATGCAAATGCACTATGTGAGGTGATAATATCTTTTCTCTTGCAATTTTTAAGCCCAAGAATTATTTGATTATCCAAATCCTCCAGCTTAGAAATAAGACCCTTTTCATTATCCTGATAAAAGGAAGTATCCGCTGGATCAATTTCAACAAAACCCTCTGTTATTTTTTGAACTTCTTTTATCGCCAGTTTAGGATCAAGCCAGATATGAGGATCTTCTACTTTAGTAAATAGTCCTTCACCTGCAATAACAATTTTGACTTTTTTATCTCTAAGGTTTTCTTTTATTTTATCTGCCCATGATTCCATGCTGCCATTTAAAATAAGCATATCCCCATTTTCAATTTGGGCTATATCCCTTGTTGAAAGGTCGTACTCATGTGGTTCTGTACCTGCAGGTGTAATATTTATAACATTTGCCTTATCTTCACCAATTAAACTTGCAAAATACCAAAGAGGGTAAAATGAAACAGATACCTGAACTTTTTCATCACCTCTTGAATCTTTGCTTTCAAATAACCCGCTTATTTGGGAAAAAATAGCAGCAATTAGAATAAGTATTATTACAAATCCAAAAAGTGCCAAATTATTTTTTATTATGCCCATATTAGTTTTGGCATTTCCTGCAAAGGCCAAAAAATTCTAATGAATGATGTTTTACAATAAACCCCTTTTTCCTCATAAGCTCTTTTTTCCAGGTATTAATATTACAATCAGAAATATCTTCTATTAAGCCACAATTATCACAAAGAAGGTGATGATGTTCTTTTCTGGCTGAATACTCATACCTTTGCTTACTTTCCTTTAGATTTACCCCTTTAACTATTCCTTTGCTTAAAAAAGAATTCATCATACGGAATATTGTGGCAGGGTCTGTATCAATGCCATTTTTTTTAAGAATAGATTTTATTGTGGCAACATCAAGGGGTTTATCAGAAGATTCAAGGACTTTTAATGCAGCAAGCCTGGCAGGAGTGGCTTTTAAATCTACCTCCCTAAGTTCTATTTTACAATCATGCCGGGTTGTTAATCTTCCCATAATACAATATTATTGCATTTAATATATGCAATATACTTGCATTTGTCAATAGTATGATTTGCCAGTGTAGGCGTTCAGGATTTAACAAAAACTTGTCATCCTGAGCATAGCGAATGATCTCATGATTAACCTAGAGATTCCTCCCCTGAACTTGATTCAGGGTTGGAATGACATTTCCTTTGACAACTCCTGAAATATTACTTACTTCCCAGTTAATTGATTTTAGGTAAGGGAAATGGTATACTATCCTCAGTTGATTTAAGATTTTAAGCTATAGATTATTTATTCCTTCTTTGGACTAACTCTTCAAGTAGCTCCTTGAATTTTTATTTTTAAAAATTTCAGTTTCTTTTTCAATTTTTTATATATTCTTCTTCATCCTTTTTGTAAACTGTGATGAAGAAGAATCAAAATTATATGTATAACAGTAACAGGTATAGAAATAGAACATCAATCCGTGGAAACCATTCTTCTAACGGATTTTCAAGATCCCCTCATAGAAGAGGTGGCTTTCATAACAGCAGATTTTCTTCAAATAATAGAAGGGGTGGCCAAAGGAAAAGCCAGTTGGAAGGGGTAAATATTAACATGTTTATCCGTAAGGCAGCGGGAGCTGAACAGATTATTCCCAATGAAACAGAAAGTTTTGATATTTTTAACCTGCACCAGACTCTAAAACAAAATATTTCTTTCCAGGGCTATAAACAGCCTACTCCTATTCAATCTCAGGCTATAAAACCAATATTGGAAGGAAGGGATGTTATTGGGCTGGCCTCTACAGGCACAGGTAAAACTGCAGCCTTTTTAATCCCTCTTATTAATAAAATGCATCTTGACAGAAACCAGAAAGCCTTAGTTATTGTTCCAACAAGGGAACTGGCTTTACAAATACAGGAGGAATTTAGAAACCTAAGCAGGAATATGGGTCTTTATTCAACTTTTATTATTGGAGGGACCAGTATATACAGACAAATCCAGGAGTTAAGAAGAAATCCTCACCTGGTAATTGCCACACCAGGACGTTTAAAGGATCTTATTGAAAGGAAAACAATTTATCTGGAGGATTATTCTCATATAGTTTTGGATGAGGTAGATTTAATGGTAGATATAGGATTTATTGCTGATGTTAAATATTTTATCTCAAAATTACCTAAGGAGCGCCAATCATTATTTTTCTCTGCAACAATTTCTCCCAAAATTCAAGCTATTCTGCAATCATTTGTAACAAACCCTGTGACTGTATCTGTCAAGCAGCAGGACACTTCTGAAAATGTGAACCAGGATGTAGTAAAAGTAAGCGGTCCCGAGCAAAAACTGGGAAAACTTCATGACCTTTTAATCCAGGATGGTTTTGATAAAGTCTTAGTCTTTTTACGCACCAAACACAGCATAGATAAACTCCATAAAGAGCTGGAAGTTAGGGGTTTTAAAATAGGCTCAATTCATGGCAATAAATCACAAGGACAACGCCAGAGGATATTACAAAGTTTCAAAACTTCACAGATTAAAGTACTTTTGGCAACTGATGTGGCATCAAGGGGCTTAGATATAGAAAATGTCACCCATGTTATAAACTATGATCTTCCCCAAACCTATGATGATTATATCCATAGAATTGGCAGAACAGGCAGAGCCGGAAAAACAGGTTTTGCTTTAACATTTATCAGTTAAAATTTAGGAATATGTTGGTAGATGAGGCAGAAATTATTGTTAAAGGAGGCCATGGAGGATCAGGACGTGTTTCCTTCAGGGGAAAAAAGGGAGGAGGGCCTGATGGAGGAGATGGAGGCAGGGGAGGGAATGTTTTAGTAAAGGCTGCAACAGATATATATGCTTTAAAGCAATTTCTTTCTAAAAAAACTTTTAAGGCAGAGGATGGGGAAAGCGGGGGAACAGGAATAAAATCTGGGGCAAATGGAAAAGACCTAATTTTAGCAATGCCTGTTGGAACACTTTTAACAGACTATAGCGATAATGAGGTTGAATTAACAGAAGAAGGCCAGGAGATTCTTTTGGTAAAGGGAGGGTTGGGAGGAAGAGGAAATGAATCTTTTAAATCTCCAAGCAATACAACCCCAAGATATGCCCAAAAAGGCCTTTTAGGCGGGGAAAAAAAGTTAAGGCTAAAACTTAAATTAATAGCAGATATTGGATTAATAGGTCTTCCGAATGCCGGCAAAAGCTCTCTTTTAAATGAAATTACAAATGCTAATGCCAAAATTGGTGATTATCCTTTTACAACGCTTGAACCAAACCTGGGGGTTTTAAACGGTAAGGTTTTAGCAGATATACCCGGTTTAATAGAAGGAGCTTCAGAAGGCAAGGGATTAGGGCATAAGTTTTTAAAACATATAGAAAAAGTGCGGCTCTTACTTCATTGTATTTCTTCTGAATCAGATAATCCTTTGAGGGATTATAAAATAATTAGAGAGGAGCTTAAAAAATTTAATCCTAAGCTCTTAGATAAAAAAGAAATAATAATACTTACAAA
>CAZDFU010000006.1:41465-49908 GCA_964504985.1 uncultured Gammaproteobacteria bacterium | reverse complement strand
TACCTCCACCGCTGCTCCTACTCGCATCAGACATACAATATCCACCATTCTCAGACATCCAGTGAGAGCCTGATGGACATGATCCCGAAGAAGATCCACTACCAGAAGACGAGGAGGATTTGCATGAGCAAGTACTATACTCATACCAACCGCCTGGACAACCTGCAGAAGGAGGATAACAAGTGATGGTAGATCCTGAAGAACTAGTTCCAGAACCACCTGAATACTTACAACTACAGGTTGAGTAATCTAACCATGCACCTCCGCCACAGCTTAAGCCCTGGCATTGGTTGCTGGGTGAGGGACCGCCACCTCCATAATAAGTACTTGAGCTTCGGCAGTAACAGCTTCCATAATCCCAGTAAGAATTACTGCCACAGCCACCTGAGGGAGGTTGACACCAGGATTGGGATCTGGCTGCAGTATCTGACCAGCCTGAGCCTTCATAGCTGCCTGCCGCACACTTTGAACCATTCCAATAGTAACCTGGGGTGCAACCGTACTGATATGAGCTGGGAGTATCGGATGGAGATGTAGGAATACAACCTCTGCCATCCCAATAATATCCCGGACCGCAGCTGGATTGGTTTAAATTAGGAGAATAATAACCCCCTCCTGTTGGGCCTGCCACACACTTTGAGCCATCCCAGTTAAATCCTCCTGGACAAGCTCCATCTTTACATTTTTTAGTTGCAGGATCATAGGCTTGGCTGCCACAATTATAACCTCCCGGAGGCGGGGTACTGCTTGTAGTAACACCGCTGGAGTAGGATGTATTTGATCCAGCAGGCACGTAAGTACCGGAATCAGCCATACACCAGCCTGCTTGACTGCCGTAAGGAGGCATCCAGTGGAAACCAGAAGGGCATTGACCAGATGCTGTTGGCTGAGGACCGCTTCCCGGAACAGTCCCGGCCGGAGGATTTGTGGTGTAATAAGTTGGCGCAGAACCATAATAGCTTGGAGCTGGATAGCCTTGGGTAGCAGGAGAAACTCCCGGGGCAGTGTAATAAGGACTATATGGAGTAGACCCCGGCCCTGTTGAGCTGTAGGAGGCAGTATTATAAGATCCATAACTACCGCTGTTGCTCATACACCAACCGCCTGAATCATACATCCAGTGATAACCAGAAGGACAAACTCCGGCATTTTCCGCTTTTGGACCCTGGCCGTAAACCAAAGGCTTCCCGTCTTTATCCAGTGAAGCGCTGACAGGAGTCCCACCAGACCATCCAGGACGGTACTCATCAACAGCTATATCAGGCCTGAAACCGAAATAAGAATTGATAGGTAAGGCTGCTCCCGGAGCAGGACAGGGGGTATTGGCTGGAAAAGGAGGAGGCAGGAAACATGCAGCAGCTTGATTTCTTACACCCAGACTGTATGATAAAGCCTCAATCCTGGCTAACTCAGGAGGTAAATTTGCACCAGGATTTCTTCTTCTAAAATCCTGCACCTGGGCAATAGCCTGCTGGGTGGGTCTGAATTCTTGCTGCAAAGTAGCCACTGCCAATACTACGTCTTTACGGTTTTGGAAATCTTCCAATTTAACAACATCCGGCCTGATAGTCTGGGCAACTTCCTCAATCCTGGTTAATCTAACGTATGGGCGGATCTCAGCTGGTATTTCTTTACCCTCTTCAAATGTTTTTTCAAACTCGTTAAGACTTTTAACAATTTTTTCATTTTCTTCCACCTTCTTGATAATTTTTTCTTTTTGCTCTTTAGCAGAAGATATTTCTTCCAGTTTCTTAAGCTCTTCCAGCTTGACTTTAGCAGCAGAATCAGTCTGATCAAAATCCTCATTTAAGAAAGATGTATCTTCAGTTGTTAAAGCCCCTTTAGCTGCTAGCTGGCCTATTGCCAATCTGGCTTCAACCCTGGAGTTTGTTTCCAGGAGGGTTTTTTTATCTTCTTCAGAAATCATCTCCTGTGGCAAAGCCTCAATCTTGGCTTTAGTATCCTCAGGGATGGCAGGACCGCCAGCCAGGTCAGCTGCTTTATCAACCCCTAAAATAATTGCTGATGAAGCAGCGCTAATAGCATTTTCTTGTTCTGCCACGGCCAATACCTGAGCTTTCTGCAACAAAAGATTTTGCGCTGCAGCCTCGGTACTTAACCGCTCACTAATAGCCTTCTTTCCTGCCTCAGACATAGGGGTTTTAGCAAGACCGTTATACAACTCCTGCATTTTGGCAGTATAAGCTGCCAGAGTCTTCCCGAACAGTTCCTCATCCCCTTTTTCCAAAACATATATGCTTTCAGCTAATCTTTCCTTTGCCTGAGAAATCCTGGTTTGTGCTTTAGCCTCTGGAGTAATAGAGACGGCCAGGGCCAAAGTATCTCCCCACTGCTTCACCCCGTAGAATGGACTGTCAGGAGTAATAAGAGGCCTGGATATATTTAAGTCTCCTACATTTCCCAGCTCTTGCGAAACCTCGGAGGTAACTACACATTTACCCTCAGACCAACTCCACCAAGAATTTGCTTCTTTACAAGATGGTGATGCATCTTTGGGAGCTTCTTCCCCTTCTTTAGGAGCAGGAACACATTTGTGAGCCTCAAAAGAGTAATAGTTTCTTGCGCTGCAGCGGTATTGGCTGCCATCATAAACTTTTTTACCGTCTTTATCCCATACACACCCATCAGGTGCTTTATAAGAAGCGCCATCTGGACAAAGCTTAGACCTCTCCTCAATCTCTTTATCATCTTTAGGTTCTTCTTCAGGTTTAGGGGTAGGAAGCGGAATACCGCCTCCTGCTGAAGTTTGACAGGATTGGGCTTGCCAGTTCCAATTGTAGCCAAGCGGACAAACAGGCTGAGCATCTTCTCTGAAACCTTCACCGCTCTCATACGGCACACATTTTCTAGCAGCAAAAGAATAATATTGTCTTGGTCCATCACATTTATATTGTTCATAATCATTTAATTTATTGCCTGAGTCTGCCCAAACACAGCCCTCAAGCTGTTTAAAAACAGCTCCCTGCGGACAAACAGATAATACTGCATCAGAGCGCCTTGGAGTAGTTGGGCTTGCAGAAGGAGAGGGGCTTGTTCCTCCTGCTTTCACATCAGCTCCAAATTGCCCGCCGTTTATAGGGCGTGGCTGAGAAGCTAACTCCTTGTAGGTTTTGACTAAATCATCCCTGCCTTTCAAATCTCCCTCAGATATCAAACCCGTCTCAATTGAAGCTGATAAGGCTGTTTCTTTTTGTTCTAAAGTGGAAGCTGTGGTCTTTAATGACGGAGTTTGAGCAAAATCAGCCTGTGCTGAACGCAAAACCTGTAATTCCTCTACTTTTCTTACTTCTACCAGCTGGTTATATTCTGAAGAAATGGTATTCAGCTGAGCTTCATCTAATTTTTTTGCATCAGCCGGCGGAAAAACACCTAATTCAGTTAATTTCCTAATCTTTTCCCTTACTTCTTGGCGTGAATCAGACCTTACTAAACCATCTGCCTCTTCCGGTAAAATCAACCCCTGAGCTTTCAGGTCTCCCAGGCGGGAAGCTAAAACCGGAGGCAAAGCTGGTTTATCTTGTGCATCAGCTGCCTTATCCATAGCATCCTCAGTTGCTTTAATTGCCTCAGTAACCGCTTTGGAATCTTCAGAAACAGCTACCAGGCCTTTTTCCAGTATAACCTCGTGCCTTGCTGCCTGGGCTTCCAGTTTTTTAGCCAGCTCCCTGCTTTCTCTATTTTCCGGAGCATTTTTAAGATAGTTTGAGGCATCATCCAGGGTTGCTTTATACTCCTTTATGGCAGTTATAAAAAGACTTGCTTTTTTAGGATCAGCTGCCAATGCTGAAGCCTCAGCCAAACGCCTTTCAGACTGCTGCATCTTAAGTTGAGCTTTATTCTTTGGATCAAAGGTGAAAAATAAAGATAATTGCTCGTTTATCCTTTTAATATTATAGGAAGGATCCCCAGGAAGTGCCCCGCTCGTTGCTCCCAGATAGGGCTGGACAGCAGAAGCAGAACTGGGGGCTGGACTTGGTGATGAAGATACAGTTTGATCTGTTTGGTCAGATTGTGTGCTATTTGGAGATGGTTGAGAAGTGGGGCTGGGAATAGGACTTGAACTAGGAGAAGGTGTATATGTCGGGTTATCAGCTACAGCCTGAGGGTACAATTTGCCTACTTCTGCCTGATTTTCCGCTGGGAAGTTTGAAAGATCTACTTCTTTGGCTAAATCCTGGGCTCTGTTATACCAAAGATATGGTTTGATATCATTTGGCGGAGCCTGAGTTTGATCTTTCTTCCATTCTTCCAACCCTTCCATTACTTCTTTTGGAGGTTGAGGCAATGATTGATAACTCCTAATTTCTGCAAATTGCATATTAGCTAATAGTTGCTCTTGTACCTTTGGATACTTATCAGCTATGGCAGTATCAAGTTTATTAAGCTCTGATGGAGGAAATTGGCCTGAGGAAACAAGTTTATCAAGTTCTTCCCTGACTGCAGACCTGGTTCCAAAACTATATAATTTATTACTTTGCTCCTCTGAAATTAAACCATCTTGCTTTAAAGACTGGATGCTGGCTGATAAATCCTCTGGTATGGCAGGTTCACCTTTTAGTTCAGCTGCTTTATCTAAGACTTGATTGCTTGCATCCAAGACAGCATTCCACTGCTCAGCCTGAACAGGAGGAGAACTTAAAATTATGCTTTGGGCAAAAACTGCAGTTTGGGCTAATTTTTCCTCTACCCTATCAGCTAAAGTTTGACCGGATAAGTTTTGAGCAACGACCCTGACAGTCTGGCTATAATCATCTAAAGCTGTGAATGCAGCCTCTGTCTTCCCCTGATCCAATAAGGTTTTGGCTTCTGACAATCTCTCAGCAGCAAAACCAATCCTTAACTGCTCTTTTTGGGCAGGATCAAAAGTAAAAGTTAATTGTATATTCTCTGCTGCTTTTTCCAGGGGATAAAAAAAACTGCCTGGTAAAAGGCCTGTAGCTGCAGGAGGAATAATTTCAGGTGGGATTTGAGGAACAGGCAAATTTTCTAAAGATGAAAGAGATAAACCTAGAACTTGATGCTGACTATAATATGGACCAAAGTCAAAAAATTGCTTTTTACTGGCTGCTAAAACAGTTGAGGGGGTTAAAGAAACCCCTACTAAAAGAGATATTACACCTATTAAAAAAGGTTTTTTCGGGTCAACCACTTTATTAGCTGCCCGTCTGCTATCTGCTTAATTTAAAATTAAACTATATTTTCCGCCTTGTCAAGTAAGAACAACCCAACCCCTAAGGTCTTTTTTGCGGGGCTTAATAGGAGAGGTTAAAAAAGGATCAACCTGACCAATAAAAATCAGGCTGCCATATTTTGAACTACTTTTATTTATCCAGTAATCATCATCCACTGCAATCTGCTTACCAAATAGTTTATTAATAGTTAAAATATCTTCTTCACATAACCCGTCATAAAAAATTACCTTTTTTACCTTAAATTGGCCAATAATATCCTTACCAGAAGGTTTTATATATACTAAATCCCCTGCAGATACTACTCCAAAAGGAGGCTGTTTTCTTTTGGAAAACCTGCTTTCAATACTTTTCTTGCCAGTTAAAATATCCTGTGCAGCATTTCCTTTAAAAATAGCCAGATGCTTCATTATTAGTTTCTTTATTGAAAATATCCTTCTAACCTGATCCTGGTTCCTATATCATCTTTAAGTTTACGTAAAGCAATAGCCTCAATCTGTCTAACTCTTTCCCTGGTAACTTTATATTTTTCACCAATTTCCTCAAGGGTATGAAATCTTTCTCCCCCCAACCCAAAACGCTTTCTTAAAACATCTCCTTCCCGCTCGCTCAATTTTTCCTGAATAATTCCTTCCACCACGATTCCAAGCTCATCATTAAACCGGGCCTGGACAGCGTTATCTTCAGGCGAAATACAATCAGGATCTTCTATCTTATCTTCCCATGTATATCCTTCATCTTCACCTGTCAGGGGTTCATCCAAAGAAAGAGGAGGCCGGGCAACTGTTAAAAACTTTTCTACTGTTGATTTGTCAGCACCCATTTCAGCTGCAATTTCATCAAGCTCTGGATTCCTGCCCAGCACCTGCACTAGTCTTTTTTCAGTCCCATTAAATTCATTTAATCCGTCAATTATGTGCACCGGAAGACGGACAGTTCTAGCCTGATCATCAATGGCCCTGGTGATGGCCTGCCTTATCCACCAGGTGGCATGTGTTGAAACCTTACATCCTCTTTCTGGATCAAATTTATCTATAGCCGTACCAAGTCCGATATTGCCTTCCTGGATTAAATCAGGTAAAGGTAATCCTCTGCTTTGGTATTTTTTGGCAACAGATACCACCAGTCTTAAATTGCCTTCTATAAGAGTTGTCTTAGCCTCTGCTGCTTCTGTTTGTAATCTGTCTAACTCCTCAGATGGAATCTGTTTTCCTCTTAACACTCTGCGTTCTGCTGATAGTCCTGCCTGTACCCTTCTCCCCAAAACTTTTTCTTCCTCTGCAGTCAACAATTTTATCCTGTTAATTTCTCTAAAGTAACTACTTACCGGGTCAGTATCAGCCTGGATAAGGCCTACACTGTTTGTATGATTTCTTACTGCTTCAATAGTCATTCTGCTATTTTATGCCTAAATTATCAGGAGTTCAAGCCGGAGACTTTTTCTTCTTCTCTTGTTTCAAGCCAGGTGGAAAATAGAGCTTTTTGGATTAACGTAATCCTCCAAGATTCTGTAGGATCAGGAACTACCTTCTCCATCTCCAATGAAAGCTGTAACCGGTCTCTCCTGCGTCTTAATTCCCCGCTCCACTCTTTCTGATTAGTTTCTAGAGCTATTCTAGGTTCTTGTTCACTCATATGTTATGAGTATACTCCAGGCTGTCAAATATTGACACAAACAGAATATTCCTGCAGGATCTTCTGCAAATCCACTTTAGCATAACAGCTAAACTTCATCTGTGGAAGTTGACAAGTATCATAAAAGTAGTAAAATATTACTATTATGAAAATAGGAAATATTGTTGAACCTAATAGTAAAGGACAAATTGTTATTCCCAAAAAAATCAGGGATGGCTTAAACATTAGCCAAAATACCCCTTTAAACTTAACTGTGGTTGGTAAAGGCATTTACGTAGAACCTCTTTCTGAAACTTTGGGGTTGACAACAAATAAGGAACTATTTTTGGATATGTTAAAAAAAACCCAGGGAGCCTGGCATAAAGACAACTGGGAAAAAACTAATAAAACAAGAAAAAACATTGAACTTAAGGCTTCAAAGCTAAGAAAAGACCAATGGTAGTTTTAGATACAAGCATCCTGATAGACCACCTGCGCCAAAGCCGGAATAAGGAAACTGTGCTTGCTAAATTCAGCGCATCAACAGAAGAAACCCTAGCTATATCCATAATTACCATACAAGAATTGTATGAAGGCAAAAGCACTAAGACAGAAGAGAGAGAAAGAGCGCTTCTTTCTTTAATAAGCCCGATTAAAATACTGCCCTATACGTATCAGGCAGCCAAATTAGCTGGTGAAATTGCCCGTGATTTAGATAAACCAATAGAGCTGGCTGATGCAGCTATAGCAGCAACAACCATTACAGACAGAGCGAAACTGCTAACTTTAAACAGGAAAGATTTTAAGGGAATTAAAAATCTTTCGCTTATCTAAAACTCTAAGGTAACTTCCTGCTATTGATGATACAAAGCGGATACTTGATTTAAAAAAGTAATTTGCTATACTTGACATAACGGGTCTAAAGATAGACCTTTTTTTAATGCCCAATATTATATATTTTTTTAAAGAAGTTAAAGAAGAATTGATGAAAGTGGCATGGCCAAGCCGTGAACAGACTATTAGATATACTGTTTTGGTTATAATTGTGGCTGCAGCAGTAGGGTTATTTTTGGGAGGACTGGATTATCTCTTAACTATTGCTACAGCATTTATATTAGAAAATTTTAAAAGATAAAAATTATGGACGGTAATAATCAGAAAAAACAGACAGATACTTCAGAAATTCAAAAAGAAGAGGCTGCACAAGATGGCGGGCAGGTTCCATCTGAGGTTCTAGGCGCCCGCTGGTATGTGGTGCATACTTATTCTGGCCATGAAAACAAAGTAGCTCATACTTTAAAACAAAGAATTGAATCAGAACATTTAGAAGAAAAAATATTGGATGTTTTGGTTCCAACCCAGGATAAAATTGAAATAAAATCAGGTAAAAAAGCTACAGTTAAAGAAAAGATCTTTCCTGGATATATTTTGGTTAAGATGGTTTTAGATGATATTTCCTGGTTAGCTGTTAGAACAACCCAGGGGGTTACCTCCTTTGTGGGCATGGGTAATAAACCAACGCCTATTTCTGATGCTGAAGTTGCCACAATTGTTAAGTTCACCCAATCTGAGGCACCTGTTTACAAGCAGGTATTTGGAGTCAATGATGCTGTTAAAAT
>CAZDFU010000006.1:5571-41455 GCA_964504985.1 uncultured Gammaproteobacteria bacterium | reverse complement strand
GTATCTATCTTTGGCAGAGAAACACCAGTAGAGTTAGATTTTCTGCAGGTGACCAAAATTTAAATTTTGGTCATCCTGAGTCCTGCGATTCCACTCAGGATCGAAGGATCTATAAATATGGATTCCTGCTTTCGCAGGAATGACAAAGGAAGATATGGCTAAAAAAGTTAAAACATATATTAAATTAAACATTCCAGCAGGCTCAGCTACTGCTGCTCCTCCTGTTGGTCCAGCTTTGGGTCAACATGGCTTGCCTATTATGGAATTTGTTAAGGCTTTTAATGAAAGGACTGCTCAAAAACAAGGCAATATTTTACCTGTGGTTATCACTGTTTATGAGGATAGGACTTTTTCTTTTTTTACCAAAGAACCTCCTGTTGCAGAGATGATTAAAAAGGCTCTTAAATTGGAAAAAGGTTCTGGCTCTGCCTTAAAAGAGCCTGTTGGCAGCTTAAACAAAACCCAGGTTGAAGAAATTGCCAAGGCTAAGATGCCCGATCTGAATACTAAAAATTTAGAAGCTGCTGTAAAAGTGGTGGAAGGCACAGCCAGAAGCATGGGGGTAAAAATAAGTTATTAGTTATTAGTTGGTAGTTGATAGAAAAAACTACTATGAACTCAAAACTACGAACTCAAAACTAACCATGGGTAAAACAAAAACGAAATTTATAGACGACAGCCAACCAACTGAGGAAGTTAAGGCAAAACCTGAACCTAAAAAAGAGGTGAAAGATACTTTGGTAGAAAAACTAAAAGCAGAATTAGGGATTGAAGAAAAGAAATTAGAAGTTGTAAAAGAGACAAAAGAGAAGACAGAAGAAACGCAAAAAGAAACCAAGAAAAAATACCCAGCTTCTAAAGCCAAACCAAGATCCAAAAAATACCAGGAAGTCTCAAAAGATTTAGACAGGAGCAAAAGCTACCCTATTAATGAGGCTATTGAACAAGTTAAGAAGGTATCCTACTCTAAATTTGACAACACCCTTGAAGCTCATATCAACACTGCTCAAGCAGGCATCAGAGGCTTAATTTCACTCCCCTACTTTACCGGGAAAAAACTGCGGATCTTAGCATTCGGAAACAATGCGGGAACTTCCGGAGCAGATATAATTGGCGATGACTCAGTTTTGGAAGAAATCAGTAAAGGCAAGCTGGATTTTGATTTGCTCCTTACCACCCCTGATTGGATGCCAAAGCTGGCTAAAGTTGCCAAAATATTAGGACCCAGAGGCCTTATGCCAAATCCTAAAAGCAACACTATCGTAGATACCTCAACTGAGGGATTAAAAAAAGCTGTAACAGCTTTCCAATCAGGAAAAACAGAATATAAATCCGAAAACAAGGCTAATGTTATTCACTTAGGGTTAGGAAAACTTTCTCAGCCAAGCGAAGAGCTTTCAGCAAATGTTAAAACTTTACTCACAGCTATCGGAAAAACCAAAATTAAAAAGGTCTCTCTTTCGCCTACCATGGGGCCTTCTGTCAAAATTGACTTAAGCTCTCTTTAAGGCTTTTTTTAAGATTAATCCCAAATCAATCTTTAGAGTGAAGATAGAAATAATACCGTAAATTATTATAAATAGCAGGCTGAGTATGTGAAACAGTACTGTCATTGCTGAGGCCAGGTTTGTTTCCAACCCCATAACTCCTGACAGGATCAAAAGCCCGGAGGCTTCAGCTGAACCAATATATCCTGGTGCAGCAGGGATTAGGTAGGTTAAAGCAGATAAAGCTTGTCCCAAATACATAGCAAAAAAAGATTGAGGCTGACTTAAAGATATAAAAGTAAAATACCAGATAGCTGCATCAGCCCCATAAGCAAGCAGCGTTATTAATATAATCATTGCCAGATCTTTGGGGTGTTTTCTAAGAACAGTAAATGCTTCCAAAACAAAGTCACTAAACCTCTCAAAATATATCTTAATAGTATTAAATATCAAGAGAGATCTCAAAAAATTAACCATTTTTTTAACTATTCCTGGTTTAAAAACAGCCAAATAAGTTAAGGCCAGCGCAATAAAAACTATAAAAATTATTATTGTTATGAAGGTTGTATTAAGGGAAGTTGGAACTACAAAAAAGAGTACAGCAGCCAGCATCAGCACTACCAGAAAATCTACAAACCTGTCAATAAAAATCCAGATTATGGATTTTCCTAAGTTTAAGTCATACCTTATATTAAGATAGATACCTTTTGCCAATTCCCCTGCCCTGATAGGAATGAAAAAATTAAGAAGCATAGCTGCACCGTTTAAAAAAACTAAATCTTTTAGATGAATTTTTTTTATATCTGATAATAGGATTTTAAGTCTTATTGCCCTAAGGGTTGGAGATAAAATCATAAAGAAGAATACTGGTGCAAGGTTTATAATATTAACCTTAGATATGGTTTGCCAAATTTCAGACAGATTTACAAACTTTGACCAAATAAAGATAAGCACCGCACCTAAAAGAGTGTTTAATAATATTTTAACCATATTGCTAAGATTACTCTTTAAATATACACTAAAAATAGCCCTCAGTCATGAGCAATCAGGTTAATATAAAGGCTGAAGGCTGATAAAAATGTTTTCTACACTAAAACTGCGCCTGCTGCTGGGTTTATATGTCTTTTTAGTATTATCTATCCCTGTTGGGTCTTACCTTGTCTCCCAGCAGCGGACAGTTGTTAAGAGCAGTGCCTCAGAGGAGAAATCTAAACCAAGCATTAAACCCAGTGTTAAACCAAAAACATCACCTGCTGCAGCTAAAGCTACTTCTTCCGAGCAGCTTTTAAATTTGCTGGAGTCACAAACCCCTTCCCCATCTCCATCTTCTTCAACCTCCGAATCTGATTCCCCAACTATTGCTACCTCCTTTGGCCCTACTTTGAGTTTGAAAGTCAGTTTAGAAGGAAGGGCTGCAGATAACCAAACAGCTAAACTATTTGTAGGGATTATAGAAGGGGTGCTGTCAACCAACCCCAAATTCATACTAAACTTTACAGTAGATTTGCCTAAAGATGGAATTTACACCAATTTATCTTTGGCAGGGCTTACTGTTGGAACAAAATATACAGCCCTGCTTAAAGGTGATGCTCAAATTGCTTCCTCTTCTGAGTTTACTATGTCTCCTAATATTAGTAATTTAAACTCAGGAGAGGTCATTAGCTTAACAACGGGTGACTTAAATGAAGACAATACCATAAATTCTTCTGACTACTCCATTGTACAAAAGGCTTTAGGGTCAACCCAACAATCCTCTAATTGGAATGCACTGGCAGATTTTAATAAGGATGGTGTTATTAATACTTTTGATTTAGCCATTATCACTAAAAATTTAGGTAAAGTAGGGGCATCTGGAACCTGGACTTCACCTCTTCCTCAAACAGCCACCCCTTCTGGTTCACTCAGCTTACCTGTTGGTGCAGCTCTAGATGGTTCCACCACCGGCTACTGGCTCTGGATTGCCAAGTAAATGGCATAATACCTCCCATGCTGCTCCTTTTGATACCCAAAGGGTTTGGTGTTAAAGAAGAAAATGAAATCGGAGTAAGCTTCCGTACACATATGCTTTGCCATCAAACCTTTAACCTTCTCCAGGCAATTAAAGAACCTGCCTCTATTCAATAATGCTTATCTCATAGTATTTGACTGCTGGTTTATAGTCCGCTATAATCTTTACCAATGAATGAATCATTAATATTTGAACCAATTAAGGAAATGGTTTCTTGTGAGCAGAAATACCAAGAAGGATTATACAGGAACTGTGGTGTTCCAGAACCTAATCACCTTGGATCGTTCCTGAAAATTTTTACAGACAGCCAAAGATTTTTAATTCTTTACCGTCAGGCTATAAATCAAGCTTGTAGACAGCTTCCTGACGAACAGAGAAAACATTTGGTAAATCGTAGAGCAGGCAGGTTTTTTGAAGAAATGGTCTATTTTACCCATGCTGCTTATCAGCCAGCAGACAGAATTCTTCTCCCGTCCGAAAGAACTTTTGAGTTATATAGTCAGCACCTGTATCCTGAACCTGAATTTATCCAGGTGCCTGCCCAATATTTTTCACCAGGACGGATTTTCGGGATTTCTGTGCCGGATATGATGGCTGTAGAAATTTCACGAGGTATTCCCAAAATAATGGCCACTTATGAGGCAACTTTAGCACCTGAAAACTTTGATCTAATTTCTAAGGCTGTTGGAGTAAGAAAAGCAGCCAGACGAGCTCCCAGGTTATTTATCAGACCAACTACCTTGTTCGTGGTAGTGCCTAAGGATAGTGCTCATTTACTACCTCAACCAGAACTGGAAAAATACATTGAGGAGGCGGTTAGAATTATACCTGTTGAGATGCCAATCAATTGTCAGGATTTTAGCAGATTTCACAGATGGGTTCAGAGTCCTTACAGATTAGATGAGAGCAGCGCTACCTTAGATGAAATTCAACAATATGTCAGGCAAAAATATGACAGCCTAAACAATATTCAACCACTACATTTACCGCCAGGAGTTAAAGATTACCTTAGCAGAAATCGTTATAAAGAACCAACTACCGTGGAGGCCTTTCTGGCCAGATAGATCACCTAGGTAGATCACCTGGGGGGTGGATTAGGCAGGCACCTAAGGTGTTTAGTCTGTAACAGCATCTACCACATCTCGGGCTACCAACTGGTTGGTTATAAAATCCCAAGATACATAAAGAGTTAAATGATCTTTTATCAGTCCCCAGAAATCTCTTTTAATTAATCCTCTTCTTTCCAGCTCAGGAATAGTCACGTTATCAAATCGTTCATAACCTCGTTTAATTTCTTGATCAATTTTTCTAGCAGTTTTCGGATCAAAAAAAGACCAGTGACTGCCAAAAATACCTCTCTGTTGTTCTTCGTAAACAACATAACCATTTGGATAAGCAATATTATATGGAGCAGCAAAAACCCTATTCGGTAAAATAGCAAAACCCGAGGTAGCGTTAATAACATCATATATCTGAGAAATTTTCTTAGCTGCTCTTTCTGCTCTCAATTGAGCATCTTTACTTTGGTAGGAATTCCAGAATCCAAAACGTTTTATAACATAATCACTCTGACCATCTTGATCTATCACAACAGTTTTATAATCACCGTCGCTTATATCAACGCATCTTCCCGTAGCAAAAACGGTGCGTATTCCTCTTCTATGTACCTTCTTTCCTGAGGCCAAGGTGTAGCCACAGGTGCTTGTATGATTAACACCCCATTCTTGTAGATTCCTCTCATAGGCAAATCCCAATCTGGATCCATGGTATATTCCTCACGAAAAATAGATAGCTGATCCGGCAATCTTAATGCTGCTTGCTGCCTTATTAGTGCCAATTTGTCACTTATCTTTTCCATAAAGCTGAATTTTAGCTCAAATTTAGACATAAATCAAAACCAAGGTTTGATTTATAGGCTAGTCTATGATATAAATCCCGCATGATTGAGAGAAGTATAGCTCAAAAAATAGAAGAAGCGAAAACTCAAGGATGGCGCCAGTTTGTTTTATCAAGATTTCTTGAAACCAGCTTCAGGCTAGCAAGAATATGCGGTTTAACTGATGTTACAGAAGAAACCGCTGAAACTTTAATAATAAAAGCAGAGAAAAATTGGTCTGAGCAGGCGGAAAGATTGATCGATCTTGGATTCCATGTAGAATTAGGGATTAATGAAGATGAATATCGAGCAACTATACCTGCATTTCAACCTCAACCTCCAAAATTTAAGGGTCGCTTTGATCTTCCTGTCTTAATTGACCCGAGGGTATCTTTACAAAGACAGTTGGAGCTTCATAAAATTTTTGTTAACCATCAAATTACTGAAGCTGATTTAACCCGTCTATCAATAAAAGAAGCAGCAAAACAACACATACCAAACGTGCCATATCAACTTTGGGTTAGAGCGGAGCTAAGAACCCTTGAAGAATTAAGCCGTACGGACGAAGATGTTATAAGGAGTGTTGGAGAATTTACTTATGATGAGCGAGGACTAACTGCAATAGAGGGTCTTGCCTTAATAAGGGAAGCACCAAACATACTTTACAACGGACTGCCTAACTTTGATAAAGATGGGATGTATTTGCTGGATTCTGGAGCTGGAAAAGATAAGGTCTTGACACTAAAACCATTTGGTAGTATTCGATATTCTAATCAGGTCGCTGTTCTTGCAATTAGTTCTGTTGGTGACTACACTTCCAGTTACAATCTTGTGAGCTGCGCCAAATTACCCAGAAGTTAAATAGAAAATTTAGGGAATTTTAAGCTAACTTGGCTCTATGCTGAAGGATATTAGCCCAGGTTAGGGCTTTCTCTGCCCAAAAACGTTTACTATCCCCGCTAATTTCCAGCTTCTTTAAATCCTTAAATTCACTTTCAAATCTTGTTAACGTGGGTTTAAAGAGCTTGTGAATTTTTTGTTTATGCAAATCACTAATGAACCCTTCAGTCTGATCCATAAATTTTTGTATAAGCTCTCTTTTTTTATCATAACTTTCAAAAACCCACTGGCTGAGCCTTTCTAAATTAACAGATATATTGAGTATCTGCAGCTTAATTGGTAAATCTGTCTGATTGCCAGAATGATCTATTCTTTTCATAGCAGCATACCTTCCACTATCTTTTTAAACTTCTTTCTAATTTCTTCTGATAAGATATCACGGCTGGCATTCCCTTGATTGGGACGGATATTTATCATAGAGTTATAATCAATACTATCTGTATCAAAATCTATCCCGCCGCCCCAAAGGTTTTCCTGTTTACAACCATGTTCTAAAAGCAATTGTTCCTCGTCATAGTGCATACCTCCTCCTCCGGCCAAAATTCCTTTTTCAACATCAACTACCACTTTAATATAATTTCCCAGCTCATCAGACATTTTTTTTATCTGCTCCTCTGCAGCCTTTTTATCTCTTAAAATAATTATTGCCATTGACAAATTGTAGCATGGTAGGTTAAAATTGAAAACGCTTAAGACAGTAGGTACATAGTAAATCCTACCGAGGCAGCTCAGTATATCAGCATGCGGGGAATACCGGCATATTAGATAAATGGCGCCTTGGGAAGGCGCTTTTTTAATACTTGTCCTAAGCGGTCTGAATGAACAATCAGATCAGAGGAGAAACGAAGGATGCCAAAAACACGGATACAAAAAGAGGAATCAGTAGTTAAATTACAAGCAAAATTAGACAAAAGCAAAGCCTTGGTTTTTGTAGACTATAAAGGCTTAAATATGAAACAGCTGTCTGATTTAAGGAATCTTCTGCGTGAACAAAACGCTGAGTTTAATATCACCAAAAATAGTCTCCTAGATTTAGCTTTCCGCTCTAGTAACCACCAATTACAAACTGCCAACTTTTTTAACGGGCCTATTGCCACCCTTTTTGCATATGATGATGAAATTTCTCCTCTTAAAACTTTGGTTAAGGCTTTAAAAGATGCTGCTTTAGGAAAAATTAAAGGTGGTTTTTTAGGAACAGAAGCCCTAGATGAAACTAAGGTTAATAAACTTGCTCTTTTACCTGGCAAAGATGAATTAAGGGGCAAGACTGTAGGAGTGTTAGTTGCTCCTTTGCAGGGAATAGTTTCAGTACTTGGGGGTAATTTAAGAAATTTAGTGTATGCATTAAATCAGATTAAAGTACAGAAAGGTGGTGAATAAATAGAGAATAGCAAATAGTGATTAGCGTTTAGTTTTTAACTAATAACTATTCACTAGTCACTAATAACTATTCACTAGTCAATATGGCAGATGATCAACAAAAAACAGAAGAAAAAGTAGAAGAGGCTGTTGAACAAGCAACTGAAGCAGCAGAAACTGCAAAAGAAGCTGCAGAAGAAGCTAGCGAGAAAGCTGAAGAAGTTAAAGAGACAGCCAAGGAGATAAAAGAGGAAGTTAAAGCTGAGGAGCCAAAAGCAGCCTCAAAACCTGTTTCAGCAAATTTAGAAAAAATCATTGAAACTATCGGAAAACTTTCTGTTTTAGAATTAGCAGATTTGGTCCATGCTTTAGAAGATAGATTTGGTGTTTCAGCTTCAGCTCCTATGGCTGCAGCTGCAGCTCCAGGCGCTTCCAGTGCAGCAGGTGAACCAGTTGAAGAGAAAACTACCTTTAATGTTATTTTAACAGCCAGCGGTGCTAATAAAATCGCTGTTATTAAAGCAGTTAGGGAGTTAGTCCCAACATTAGGGTTAAAAGAAGCTAAAGATCTGGTAGAAGCTGCTCCAAAACCAGTTTTGGAATCTGTTAACAAATCCGCAGCTGAAGAAGCTAAGACTAAATTAACAGCAGCAGGTGGAACTGCAGAACTTCAGTAATCCAAAAAATCCGGATAAATCAGAGAATCAAGCTGATTTAACCCGGATTTTTTGTTATCCAGTTTCTCGCTCTTGACACCGTCTGTTTTCTTATGATATATAGTGATTAGTTCAGAGTTATTAGTTGATAGTTTATAGAAAAGAAATTCTACAAACTACAAACTCAATACTTATAACTTACTCTATGGCTGATAAACTTTCACTGGAGAATTTACCTGATTTATTAACCGTTAAAGAAGTAGCGCAGGTTTTGAGGGTTTCTCCTCTAACTATTAAAAGATGGGGTAAAAGAGGAAAATTACCTGCAATCAGAATTAATTCCAGAGGAGACAGAAGATATAAAAAGGAAGCAGTGTTATGGTTATTAGGAATTACCCAGAAAAATTCATCAGACACTTCTACAGCATCAACTTCTTACTAGAAGTTTAGCAAATCCATATATTATCTGCTAATTGGTACTGAATATGTTATCCTAAAGCCATATTCTATTCAGTAGTAATTTGAGGGTGGATACTATAGTTAGGATTTGCTTCAAAACTTATTTCCCCTTTTTTTTCAACAACATAATAGTTAAACCCTTGTTTCTCAATAACTGGTTTTGAATCTAAACATGAATCATCAAGGAAACTGTTTCTTAGCACTACCAAATAACTATTACCAGTATTATAAACACATATTCCCCATCCCGCTGGAACAAAAACCTGCCTGCCTGGGTTTAAACTAACTATCTTAAACTCTTTTGCTTCTCCGCGGTCATTTCTTTGCATTACAAAGATTCCCTGCCCGTATAAACACTGATAAGTTTGCATTCCAGGAAAATTATTAAAATAACCTACGGTTTTATTAAATTCTGAGCCATTTTTGCCAGCAGAGATAACAAAAATCAGCTGATCATTATCTTTAATCAAATAGTAAGGATTTTTTATGCTGCTTTTTATCCCTTCCATTAATACCGGGTTTAAATCCTTATCTGTTTTTGTAATTATCATAAACTTGAATCCAAAACTATATTTTCAGCTTAACACATTTTACCTATTCTTAGTCAATAACCAGAGATACTTTAAAAGGGCCATCTGTCTTATTATCCTGTGGGGCTGTATTATCAACCTAAAGAGCCACTCAAACCCCATATTCCTTATTACCCTGGGAGCCCTGGGAACCTTGCCTGAGAGATAATCAAATGCCCCCCCTACTGCCATCATTACTTTTGCAGGAGTATTTTCAAAATTACCTGCTATCCATTTTTCTTGTTTAATATGACCAAAAGCCACAAATAAAATATCAACAGGTGGAATTTTTATCTTAGGATCACTTAGCCCGCGTCCTTGGTTATCAATACTGCCTCCGCTTGAAGCAAATACAACTGATAGAGTTTGATATTCCCCCTTTAAGCAATCTTTCAGCCTTTCTGCTACTCCTTTTTCACCCCCCAAAAATCCTATTGTGAAGGCCTTTTCTGCTGAAAGCCTGATTAAATTATTCATTAAATCTGTCCCTGACAGTGTGTTTTTTATCTTGCCTGAAAGTTTTAGACCCGCGCCATCAGGGATTGATAAATCTGCATTATTTAATATTTTTTTAAATTCTCCGTCCTCTTGTGCAGCCACTAAAAACTCAGGATTAGGGGTGACAATGTAATGCTTTCCAGGATTCCATATCCACTCTTCTATTTTCATCAGAGCTTCCCTCATATTAACATCATCAATTTTTATACCAAGTACTTCTTCTGTTTTCATAAATCCTCAAATACTTGCTGCCTTTTCCCAACTAAACCTTTTAACATTCTCAAATCCTGCCTTAATTAATTTCTTTCTTATATCCAGGTTATTAACTTTAATCATACCTTCAACTATATCATCAATACTATACGGATCCACCAGAATTGCCCCTTTACCAGCCACTTCTGGCATTGATGAGATATTAGATGTGATAACAGGTACTCCGCAAGCCTGAGCTTCCAAAATAGGCAAACCAAAACCCTCAAAAAGAGAAGGAAAAACTAAAGCTATAGCCCCGCCATAAAGAGCTGGTAAATCTTTATCAGGTGCATAACCTAAAAATTTAACTTTTTTCTCTATCCCCAGCTTTTTTGGTAATTGATAAATATCATCACTAAGCCAACCCTTGGAGCCAACAATTACTAACTCTTTACCAATGGGTTCTCCCGCCCCCCCAAATAATGAGAAAGCCTTAATTAGTCTTTTAAGATTTTTTCTTGGTTGCACTGTCCCGGCAAACAAAAAATAACTTCCAGGAACAAGATCATACTGCTTCAAAACATTAACTAACATATCTGCTTTAACTGGCTTAAAAAGCAGCCTGTTGTAACCTTCATGTATTACTGAGATCTTTTTAGGATTAATTCCTATTTTTTTGACTAAATCATCTTTTGTCGCTTGGGATACTGCAATTAGATGACTTGCTCCTTTTAACTGAATTTTCTGCATAAATGATAGATAAAGTCTTTGTTTTAGCTGATGGGATTTTGGTAAATATTCAGAGCCTAAATCATGGACTGTCACTACTGTTTTTAAATTATACTTCCGGATAACCGGCAAGGTATGGGCAGGCACAAAAAGCACATCTAAGTTATCTTTAAAAGTCTTGCTTGCCAATCCTGCTTGTGTCCAAAACCTTTTGAAGTTTATATGTTTAAAATGGAAATTAGAAGGCCAGCTTTTTTGAGCATTTAATTTATCTTTAAAATATATCAAATACTGATTTTTTATATCAATTTTTGAAAGGGATATAAGCAGTTGATAAGAGTAGTTTTCTGTACCAGTACGCACACTGATAAACGATCTTGAACCATCAAAACCAATCACCATATCTAAATTCTATCACCTTTTGCTTACTGACCTTTTGTATAAATCCAGATTATCAAGAGCCATTCCTGTGCCAAGAGCCACACAAAGCAATGGATTTTCAGCTAGTGAAACTGGTACACCTAAAGAATCAGTTAACAGCTTATCTAAATTCTTAAGAAGCGATGTTCCGCCGCTCATTACAATCCCCTTATCAATAATATCAGAGGCAAGTTCAGGAGGAATCTGCTCTAAAACCCCTTTGGCTGCCCCAATAATTTTGTGTACCACATCTGAAATTGCCATAGTTACCTCATCTGAGCTTACTTCAACTGTTTTAGGAAGACCTGAGAAAGCATCCCTGCCTCTTACCTCTATTTTTTCTACCTCACTTGGCTTTAGCTGTGTAGCTGAACCTATTTTGATTTTTACTTCCTCAGCCATCCGTTCTCCTATTATTAAGTTATGTTTTTTGCGGATGTAACTTTGAATAGCTTCGTCTATCTTATTACCCCCAACCCTGACTGATGAATGAACCACCACTCCACCTAAACAGATAACCGCTGCCTCTGTTGTACCTCCTCCAATATCGATAATCATATTACCAGAGGGGTTTGCAATGGGAATTTTGGCTCCGATTGCAGCAGCTAGGGGTTCATCGATTAAAAAGGCTGTTTTTGCTCCAGCTGATAAAGTGGCGTCCAAAATTGCCCGCTTCTCAACAGAAGTTACTCCGGCCGGCGCACAAACCATTACTTCAGGCTTAAAAAGCCTGCTTGATCCACAAACTTTATCTAAAAAATAGCGGATCATGGCCTCGGTTATAACAAAATCAGCAATAACTCCGTCCCTTAAAGGACGGGAGGCAATTATATTTCCAGGAGTTCTGCCTAACATTTCTCTGGCTTCATTACCAACTGCTAAAACCCGGTGGTCATCTGTAGTCACAGCTACCACTGTGGGCTCATTTAAAACAATCCCTTCCCCTCCCAGATAAACAAGACTATTCGCAGTACCTAAATCAATACCAACACGTTTGGAGAATCCGAACATAGTGAAGTCATTTTAACAACAGAGAAACCGTGTCACAAGATATATTAAATGGATCAAAAAGAATCAGCTATTTAAGGTTTACCCCGTATAAATTTGGCTCAGAGGCAGTTGGCGTGGGAAATGAGCTAACAATCACCAACCTTGAAGAATCCGGCCAGGGGAAAACGGAGCTGTCCAAAAAATTACCTGCATAAATAACAGCTTTATTTGTACCATCAAAATCAACCAAAGAAATCTCTTTTCCTTCAACCAATATTATATGCCTTGAATCAGGGAGCCAAAGATGGGATTCAGCATCAGGTAAGCTGTATTCTTTTTTGTCTTCCAAATCATAGACCTTTATTTCTGAACCGTTGGAAGAGGCCATAAATTTAGTCTCATCAGGAGACCAATGCAAAGAAGCAGAATCTGAAGCAATTTTCCTCAATTTTAAATCCTTAATACTTTCTATTCTGGCTGCATCTTTCAGCTTAATATCATCTTCCCAGGTTTTCATTAGAGCAGGAAGCATTGCTGTAATATCCCGGGGATCTGAATTTAGTTTATCTGAATCTAAAATAAAATTGTTCTGATCAGTAACTGCTAAAAGCTCTTTTGAGTCCGGAGACCATTTTAAGGTTGATTTGGAAAAATCTGCTGTAGTATTTGCTGCAATTTGATGTGGTTCAGAAGATCTGGCAAAAGCAATTGGCTGGTTACGGCTCTGAGTCCAAACCCAGATGCCAGCCTTTTTTCCAGAAGGCACTATATAAGCCAGCTTTGACCCATCAGGAGAAAGCACTGGATTTTCTACACCTGTAAAAGTTAGGGGGTAAATTGTGGGGATTGCTGGGAAAAGAGTTATTTTAAGCTCGGTTACTAACCCTTCTGAAATTTTAACTGATTTTTCCCAGGGAATAAAACCCTCTTTGATAACTTTGATGGTGTAGGTTTTGGGAGACAGGGATGAGATGGTTGCATCCGTTGCTGTAGTTAAACGTCCATCCACAAACACAGAGGCAGCATCAGGCTCTGATGTAACGTTTAAGATACCTGTTCCTACAATTCTTTTTTCCTGGGGAGAGATGGTATAACCTTTGGCAAAAAATATAACAATTGCTGCTGCCGAGGCAAGCACAATTAAGGTTACAATAGTAATAATAAATCTTTTGCTCATTAGCTTAATCATTATAACCTCTATTCTAACTACTAACAAGTTTTGCCCTGATTACCAATCTTTTAAGCAGGGTACCTGGCGGGTCACAAGTTTGTAAAGTCAAAACAGGTTCGTTGTACCGGTTAGTTAAGTAAGATATATCACTTGCTTCAGCAATAGTTTTATCATAAACAATATAGTCATACCGTCTATTCTTGTAAAAAATAATCACCCTGTCTTCTTTTTCAAGTTCTCTTAGAAGATAAAATATGGCATTATAACGGATGATATTCCAGGGTGCATCTGTAGAATGAGAGAAAAGATATAAGTTACCTGGTTCTCCGGGAGGAGTTGAACCTAATGCCTGGGCAACCCCTTTTTGTAAGGCTGCTACATATGCTTTTTCATCTCCTGCATCTACATCTGGTATTATCCTGGCGTTAGCATTAATTTTTTCAATCACAATACCAAATTCTGTTGAAACAGGCACAATAGAACTTCCTTCAGAGTGTAAATTAGCAAAATTTACACTCTTTCCTGCTGTGAGCTCAGAAGCAGCTTCATTAACAACTGTCCTTCTTACACCCAGCACTTTATCAGCCTGGTATCTAAATTCAGCCTGTATCAAGGGCCCTAATAAAAATACAGAACTGATTAAACCTGTAAACAGCAACAGATAGCCAAAAAACCTGACGGTTATAATTATTTTAAAACGGTTAGTCATGCTTTGAACAAACCATCTGCCCAATTAGCATCCCTGCCCAGACTCGAACTGGGGACCCCCTCGTTAGGACCGAGGTGCTCTATCCAAACTGAGCTACAGGGACAAGCTATTAGTATTTTAACATCTATGAGGGTATAATTTCAGTACCGGAGATTAGTTCAGCAGTAGAACGCTGCGTTCGGGACGCAGAGGCGCAGGGTGCGACCCCCTGATCTCCGACTAAAGGTTATTGTTAGCTTCACTATCACTTCCAAACCACAGCTCTATTTCTTTTTTAGCCTCTTCTTCTGAACCTGAAGCATGAATCAGATTATATACTGGTCTTTCTTCCCTGTTTGCTTTCAAAATACTATCTGTACCTAAATCTCCTCTGATGGTACCTTTTTCAGCTGCTTTTGGGTCTGTAAAACCTGTAACTTTACGCGCCGTTGTAACTGCATTTTCACCCTCTAACAACAAAACTACAATAGGGCCTGAGGTAATAAATTTCCTAAGCCAGGATACTACTTTTCTACCCTGGTCTTCAGCAGATTTTACTTCCTGTCCTGCAGCAATGGTTTTTTCACCAATTGATTTTAAGTAATCAGGATCCATAGGATAATGTTTTTCTATAATATCCATTGGAGCCATCATATCTTTCCTTTTAACTACTTCCAATCCTGAGGCTTTATACCTATTAATAATCTCCTCAGTAAAGCCCCCAGCTACTCCATCTGGTTTGATGATGATTAACGTCTGCTGAACCATCTAAACATTATATACTAAAAGCGAGCGAAGTCACAAGCAACAAAGCAATTTGAAGATTTTGTGTGCAGTTCTAATTCACAAAATTTTCATATAGTGAGACTAGAGCAAATACTAAATAATTCAGTATCTTCTAGTCGAACGGTGCTTTGTGCTGTGACGAGCAAGCTCATTTAATCTCCACATCCTCCACCTTAGCTGATCCATCCTCAAACACTGAAACTACTGCATATCTGGGGGCCTGAGGGTTCCGTTCAATACTGGTTGCTCCAATTGTTGTCATGGATAAATTTGTTTCCACTTCCCTATATTCACTAAAATAATGAATATCTCCTGCAAAAATCTTTTTAACACCGCCCTCTTTTAACTGATAAATCAGATTTTTTGCCTGAAGTTTAAGATCTTTTTCCACCCTTCCCATTATATGATCAGAGGATGGATGAAAAAGAGGTTCATGCACAAAAACAAATACTTCTGATTTATCCTGTTTTGCCTGTTCTAACTGTGTACTTAACCACTTAATTTGCTCATCACCCATACCAAAATAATTATCGCTATTATAAAGCAGGATGAACCTGAAATTGCCGGAAGTAAAGGATTGATAAGTTGGCCCAAACACTTGCTTGAAGTTGGTGGAAGGAATATTTTGTTTATCTCTGGAATCCCAAAGATCATGGTCACCAGGTATTAAGAAATATCTCAAACCAGATAAATCCAGCTCAGCTTTGGCTGATTTTAACTCCTCTAAAGTTCCAACCTCAGTATAATCCCCCAGCCCTATGATAAATTGGATATCCGGATATTTTTCTTTTGCCTGGGATATGGCTTTTTTTAAATTATTATTATCACTATGTGAATCTGCTAAAACCAGAAACTTTAAAACAACTTTTGCGCTGATTTGAGTTTTAGTGTCCGGTGGTTGGTTGGTTGGATTTTGGACAACTTTAAATGAGGATAAAACCCCCAAAACATCCTGGGGATTTTTAACATTTACCAAGTTAGCAGCAATTGCTTTAGGATCTAATTTCAAAGGATCCAGTCCTGAAAAGTGTTTGTAGGCAGAATAAACTCCGCCCAAAAGCAAGGCAAACATACTAAGGCTTAAACCCACTCTAAATATAACAAACAGTGGATTACTAGATCTTTTTCCCGAATGTCTTTTAAACATTTACATCCTTTCTGGGGCTTCTATCCCTAAAAGATACAATCCTTTTTTTAAAATCTTCCCTACTTCAGATGATAATTTTAACCTGAATTCTTCCTTTTCTGAATCTATAATCCTGCATTCCTGATAAAACAGGTTATAAAGGCGTGCAAGATCCAATAAATACACAGCCAGTAAATTAGGATGGTAAGTTTTAGCCACTTCCTCAATAATTCCCTGAAAGTAAAACAGTTGCCTAAGAAGATTTCTTTCCTGCTTTACCAAATCCACTTCGGAAATATTACCCATTAATTCCTTTTGGCTTTTTCTTAACACTGATTGAATCCTGGCATAAGTATATTGAACATAAGGCCCGCTGTCCCCCTCTAAAGAAACCGATTGTTCAAGGTCAAAAACAATATTAGGAACAGGAGAAAATTTAAGGTAGGAAAACTTAATTGCTCCCAGGGCAACCTTGCTCACAACTTCCTGATCAATTCCCAACCTGGAATTCTTCATCACCTCCCTGACTTTCTCAGATACCACAGCCGCTAAATCATTTATTGTAACAACATTTCCAGTTCTTGAGGACATCTTACCTTCCTTTAAGTCAACCACTCCATAAGACAGATGGTATTTTTTACCTTTAAGATAAGGAAAAACCATTTCAATTGCTTTAAATACCACCTGAAAATATCCTTCCTGCTCAGAAGCAACTACATGAATTGAGTCTGCGTAATTGAAAGTATCATATTCAAGCTGAGCCAAACCCATCTCCTTGCCCTCATATGTGGGATTACCTGCCTGGGTGATAAATACCCTGTTATGAAGGCCATATTTTTCTCCGGGGAAAATAACTGCTCCTGCGTTTTCTTCGAAAACTTTTCCCAAATTTTCCAAAACAACCTTTTTACCTTCCTCAAATACCTCACTTTCAAAAAAGAAGCGGTCATATTTTATTCCCAATAACTCATAAATAGGCTCAAAATAGGCCAAACTCCAATTGCGGGCAAGAGCGTAAACTTCTTTATATTGCGGATTTTTTTGGTAAAGGCTGATATTAATCTGATCTATTTCTTTTTTTGCCTCCAAATCAACTTCATAAGAGCTGTTACCCTCAGCATAAGCTCTCCCAAGAAAATTAGCCTTATCTTTCAAACTAAGCTCTGTAGTTGGCAGGCCCAATTTATTAATACCCCAGATGGCCTTTGCTATATGAAGCCCAATATCCCCCTGGTAATTTCCTCTAAAAACTTCATGTCCAAGTGATTCCAAAGCCCTGCATATACTCTCCCCTAAAATAAATGTCCTAAGGTGGCCTATATGTATTTCTTTCAAAGGGTTAACATGTCCATATTCAACCAGGATCTTTTTTTCTTTGTCTGCTTTTTTAAGGATATCTAAATCAGCAAAATTTTTTAATAATTCTTTATCACTTATAAAAAAATTGATAAACCCGCTGCCGGCAACTTCTGCCTTTTCCAAAAAATCAGGGAGGCCAAATTTTTCTAAAATATTATTAGCAATCTCTTTAGGGTTCTGCTTACTATTATCTGTTTTTAGTTTAGCAAGCTGTAGAGGCAAATTCGTACTATAGTCACCAAAAGAAGAATTTTTGGGAATAGATAAAACTATATCAGTTACAGAATAGCCCAAGTCTTTTATACTAGCTGTTAAACCTTCCAGGATTTTTTGTTTGACCATAAGTTAATAATAACACAATCCCACCAACCAACAAATAATACCCTACCCAAACAACCAATGCTTTTTCGCCTATGTATTCCCAAGCAAAAGGCAAAGAGGCAAAAAAGGAAACTATATAAACAAAATAGGTAAGCAGAGTGCTAACTAGAAGACCTGCTAAATTTCCTAAGCCCGCTGAGATAATTCCAGCCAAAAGCATAACAACTCCGCCTATCATAATAAAAGGGATTGTCCAAAGTATTAAAATATTCGTTAATAAACCAACCAGGGAAAATTGATGAAAGTTTTGAGCAATTATTGGAGCAACCATAGCCTGCGCTCCTAAGCTCACTGCCAAATCCTGTCCAATAATGGGTATCTTATTTAAAAAGCGGAGTAAAATAGGCGCTGCTGATACCACTCCAAAGGTAGCCAAAACTGAAAGCTGAAACGAAATCTCCAAAATCCAGGCAGGATTAATAAGAAGCATTAAAGAAGCTGTAATTATTAATATCCAAACTCCATCCCTTTGCCTGCCAAAAAGCTGTGCCAGGCTGGCCAGGGTAAACATAATAGCTGCCCTGATAATTGGAATCTGAAAACCAGTAAGCAGTGTATAAAAGAAAACTGCCAAAAGGGTTAGAAAAACTGCATTCCTTTTTTTTATTAAACCAGACAAGGCTAAGAAGAACCCCCCAGCCATGCTCAAATTCTGACCTGAAGCTACCACAATATGAAGCGTTGAGGTATCCCTCAAAGCCAGTTTAAGGTTAGAGGGCAAATTTTTATTTTGACCAAGTAATATGCCTGACAATAGTTCAGCTTGCGGTGAAGGTAAAAATTGGCTGATTTTTGCATCCAAATAATCCCTTTGCACTTTAAAAACATCAATCCTTAAATCCCATCCTCCCTGGATACTTCTAACCCAAAATATTAATAGATAGAGAATGATTGCTAAAAGTATGGGTAAATCCGCCGTAATTTTATGCATTAGCCTTAATATGTTGAAATGGAGTCTTTTATCTTTTCAAAAACACCTTTGCCAACTACTTTCTTGTCAATTAGCTCATCTATTGTCTGATATGGTCTGTCAGATATTATTTTGGAGGCTGTAACAGACCCTATCCCGGAAAGAGCTTCCAATTCTGCTTGAGTTGAAGTGTTGATATTAACCTTTGACTGAATGCTTAATCCCTCAACTTCCCCCTCCCCTTCAATTGGCACATAGATTTTAGTACCATCTGTTAGTTTTTGTGCCATATTTAGATATTTTGATATATATTCTTTATTAGCTGACCCGCTAAAACCTCCTGCAGCGCTAATTGCCTCTTCTATTCTTGATCCTAGGGCTAACTCATATACACCAGGGTTATTAACAGCGCCTGAAACATCAACAATAATGTTTTGGTTGTTAACCAAACTTTCTTTGGGGAAACTCTGCCCCGGGGTTTTGGAGACAAATATCCCCCCGGTTATTAAAACAATTCCAACCAAAGACAAAAGTATGGGGAGTTTGAAATGTTCTAAAGCCTCAAATAGCTTATCTTGCATCTTCCAAGAGTTTTTTACGGTACTCTTTAATCCAGACTTTATATGCAGAGTTTAAATAACCCATGCCTCTTTTTTCCATCTCCCTTTGAACTACCCCCCCGGCATGAGGGTATTTATGAAGACGGGTTCTTTTGGATGAAAAACCATGGGCATAATGTACCAGTTCATGAGCTAGTGTATGATCAACCACCTCTACCGGTATATTTTTTTGCTTAAACATGCTGGTAATAACAATATAACTGTGGTCTGTTTTGCGGTTAAGTTTAATTGAACCCAGCCTGTATTTTGAATATCTGCCAAATTTAATATGAACAGGATTTGTCTGATCAATGTCTGAGAAGTGTTTGTACCAGATAAAATAAAGCCGTGAAAGAAGCCAGTTATTGTCACGGTTTTGGACAGAAAAAGCCATATCCACCAAACTATAACATTCTTACCTATTTTTTACAACCCCTGGACCTAATCCTTACAAAGATCCAGAACCAAAAAAATTAATCGTCCTATCCCAACAGTCTAAACACCACCTGTTAATTATTAGCAGTCAATGGTTCTAGTTGCTAACAACAAGGCTGATAATTTTACCTTGTATATACACACTTTTTTCCACAGACTTTCCTTCCAAAAACTTCTTAGCTTTAAATGACTCTTTCGCCATTTTTTCTACTGACTCTTTATTATTTACTATATCTTTGTGTATCAGCAAAATATCCCTGACTTTTCCGTTAATTTGCACAACAACTGAAACTTCTTCCTCTTCCAGGTATTTCTTATCAAATTGAGGCCAAAGCTGGTTATGAATACTCCATAATTTCTGATTTCTGAAGGGTTGGTACAACTCTTCAGTTATATGAGGGGCAAAAGGAGCAAGCAGCAGCAAGAATGTTTTATACTCCTCTTTTGAAATCTGTTCTTTCTTTGACAGATAATTTAACCATTCCATTAAGGATGCAATCGCTGTATTATATTTCAACCCTGTTAAATCCTCAGTTACTTTTTTGATTGTTTTATGCATAAACCTCTGATCTTCAGTTTCCGATTCTCCGGGAAAATAGTCACCGTCTATTTTCAATTTTCCTTGCAGCCCCCAGATTCTTTGGAGGAATCTATAAATTCCTCCCATCCCGCTATCCCTAAAATCACCACCATCAGAAAATGGTCCAACAAACATTAAATATGTTCTTAAGGTATCTGCCCCATATTCTTTAATATACTTATCTGGATTAACAATATTACCCTTAGATTTGCTCATTTTAGCCCCATCTTTAATCACCAAACCATGAGCTCTAAAAGTGCTAAACGGTTCTTCAAAATCCAAATAGGCTAAATCATGCAGCACCATAGTTACAAAACGGGAATAAAGTAAGTGTAAAACTGAATGCTCGGCTCCGCCTATATACATATTAACCGGCAGCCATTTTTTTGTTCTGCTAGGGTCAAATGCTTTATCAGAAATTTCTGTTGAAGGATACCTCAAAAAATACCAGGCAGAATCTAAAAAAGTATCTGACACATCTGTTTCCCGCTTGGCCCCGCCATTACAATTAGGACATTTAACTTTATAAAACTCCTCAACAGATGCCAAGGGTGATTTACCTGTACCTGATGGTCTGAACTCTTCCACAAACGGCAATTTTACAGGCAAATCTTTGTCTGGCACAGGCACGATGCCACACTTATCACAATAAATTACAGGTATAGGAGGCCCCCAATATCTTTGCCGGGAAATTAACCAGTCACGGAGATGGTAAGTAGTAACTCTTTTCCCCCAACCCTTTTCTTCCAAATAATCCATAATTTTAACTGCAGCTTCATGGATATCCATCCCATTTAAAAACTCTGAGTTAATCATTTTCCCTTCCTCTTCTTGTACTTGCTCTTCATGGGTAATAGCAGAGGTATCTCCATCCTTACCGCCTACTACCCTGATGACTTCTAAACTAAACTCTACGGCAAACTGAAAATCACGTAGATCGTGACCTGGCACACCTACCACTGCTCCTGTTCCCACATTACCTAATACAAAATCACTCACCCAAATAGGTAATCTCTTGTTGTTTAAATTATTAATAGCATATGAACCAGTAAATGCCCCTGTTTTCTTCTTACCCTCTGCTAATCTATCTGCTTCTGATTTACTAAGAGCCTGTTTGATATATTTATCTATTTCTTCTTTATGCTCAGGCTTGGTAATTTTTTCAATTAAGGGATATTCCGGCCCAACAACAATAAAAGTAGCCCCAAAATTAGTATCAGGCCTGGTGGTAAAACAGGTAACCTTTTCCTGGCTTCCTTCAATCTCATATGTTATATTTATCCCTTGTTTCTTGCCTATCCACTGCTCTTGAGCAATCTTTACTTTATTTGACCAATCTAACTTCTCCAAATTATTTAGTAACTTTTCTGCATAATCAGTAATCTTAAAAAACCACTGCTCAAGCAGCCTTTTCCCGACTGTACTACCACACCTCTCACACTTACCGTCACTCACCTGTTCGTCTGCCAAAACAGTCTTATCAGATGGACACCAATTCACACTGGCCTTTTTGCGGTAAGCTAATCCTTTTTTATACATCTGAAGAAATAGCCACTGGGTCCATTTGTAATAATCAGGCTTATAAGTCTCAACAGTCCTTGTCCAGTCAAAACTGTTACCAATGATATGAAGCTGCCCATAAAACCTTTTTTCTGTTTTTTTGGAAAGGTCCATAGGGTGCTCATTGACCTTTAAAGCATAATTTTCACTATGTATTCCAAATCCATCCAACCCAATAGGCTCAAATACATCAAAACCAGACATTCTTTTAAATCTGGAGTAGATATCAGAGCCAGTAAAAGCATACATGTTACCAACATGGAGTCCCTCTGCAGAAGGATAAGGAAACATCATTAAGCTATAAAAGGGTTTTTCTGCCTGGTTCATTTCAGGACTAAACACCTTATCCTCTATCCATTTCTTTTGCCATTTGGGTTCAATTTGATTTGGTAAGTACTTACTCATAGCCTGATATTAGCATATTTGATAAACTACATACAATTTACAAAAGATTTCTGAAACAAATCCGGTAAGAATTTGTGTCATTTCACAGCCTTTTCACATTCATATTTCTATCCTATATTAATTATCATTGATGTATTTTGGTAGTATTTTGATTATATCCACAACCTACAACCTATAACCTACAACCTAGTTTAAGGCTAAGCGGTAATTATGATGAATTATTTTGATATGATTTGATAGCTTGACAATATAGTTAATATTTTGTATTCTTAACTTAATAATTAAGAGGCAGCAGCAGACGGCTGCCTCTTTTTTTATTCTTTTCCCCTATATTTGACCTAACTGGAACCATTATTGTATTGTGAAGATATGACAAAGTTTAGGTGCCATAGCTTACAGACCCTGCTATATCTTATATTTCCTTTTTTATTATTTTTACTATTGTATGCAACCCATTGCCTTGCGCCTGCTTATGCCCAAACCCCGGGAGTAGAAGTTACCTCAGTTTATGAAGTAAAAGATACAGAAGCTCAGGAAGGGGATATTTTAACAACCACTCAACAAGGTCTTACCCGTACAGAAATTGGCTTTGACAATAAAATGTTTGGAGTTATTTCTGATAAACCCATATTAGTTTACCGCAAAGAAACCACTGGAAAACCCATTATCCGCTCCGGCATTACCCAGGTAAACGTCACCACCCTTAATGGTGCTATCAAATACGGCGACTATATAACCTCCTCTTCTGTTGCCGGCAAAGGACAAAGGGCTTCTGAATCAGGCTATGTATTAGGCATTGCCTTGGGTGAATTTAGCGGAGAAGGAGCCCCCAAAGTAGATAGCCCGCAAGGACAAGTAGCTTCAGGTAAAATCCCTGTAGCTTTAAAGGTTGAATACGCAGAGCTAACCAATCCCAGGTTTGCCGGCAGACTCTTTGGCTTTCTGGGCACTGCACTGTTAGAAAATGTGTCTGATCCCAGGCAGCTTGGCACTGTAGTCCGTTTTATAGCTGCAGGACTAGTAATTCTTTTAAGTTTTACCTTTGGGTTTTTAACTTTTTCCCGGTCAATTGCCAAAAGCATTGAAGCCTTAGGCAGAAACCCCTTGGCAAAATCAACTATCCAGCTTTCCATGATAATAAACATAGGCCTTTTAGTGGTAACCGGGATTATAGGAATTGTGGCCTCAATACTAATCATTAGGTTATAACCTATTACTTCTGTACTTGCCACCACACTTATTCTGTCGTATTATCAACCTATGCCTGAACTGCCCCAAAATATATGGTTAATCCTTCTTGGCTTGGCTTGTTTCAGCTGCGTCCTGCTTTATCTGCGTGAATATAACCTAAGAAGGACCCTGCAAAAAGACGGTGATAAAATATTGCAGAAATTTAAGGAAAAAGGGCTGGAAACTTTTCACCAATCCATCCAAAAATCCCAGAATATTATTGGGGAAGCTGAGCTTGAAGCTGTTAAAGTCGTAGCAGACACCAAATTTGAAGCTTCCAAAATAGAGCAACAATACTCTGCCAAACTGACCCAGCTTTTAAATAATTCTCAACAAACTATATCTGAGAGCCAGGCAAAACTTATCCAATTTATGGCAGATCTTCAAAAAAGGGCTGAGCAATTTGAGGTTGCCTCACAAGAGATGACCAAACAAAGGGTAAACCAGCTTTTTGAGGGTCTGGAACAAAAAATATCTGATTTTTTAATCAACACCGAACAGAAAACTACCTCCTCTATTGAGTTGGAACTAAAAAGCGCCAGGGAATTGATAGAAGCATATAAAAATCAACAGTTTAAAGTTATTGATGAAAATATCATTGCCCTTATGGAGCAGACATTAAATATAGTCCTGGCAAAAAAATTGTCATTAAAAGATCATGTGGAGTTAGTTTATGAGGCGCTTGAAAAAGCCAAGGCTGAGAAATTTATTGCATGAGGATATATGGACCAAACCTTAAATATTATTTTAAGAGACACTTATTCATTAACCCAACTCAAACACCGGCTTAATGTTCTTAAATCCTATCTGCTAAAAGCCCTTTTCGGCAACCAGGAGATACTGGCGCCTTTATCCAAAGAAGATCTGACCTGGTTAAAATCTTTACCGGAAACTTTTTACCAACAATTTAACAAAGATAATGTTTATACAGCCTTTGCTAATCTGCACATGCAGATTAGCAAACTTACAACGCTTACCATTTACCTGGCATTTGAACCTGATGAGGCAGCTTTGACTCAAATTGGCAGCTATGCAAGAAAAAGTTTTGGAACAACCCTGCTTTTAGATACCAGATTTGATCCCAGGTTAACTGCAGGCTGCGCCCTATCTTTTAAAGGAATTTATAAAGATTATTCACTGCGGTCAAAAATTGAAGAAAAAAAAGCAGAAATTCTGGAAGGGTTTAAAAGATATCTAAGATGATGCAAAACGAAGTCGGTTATATCACAAAAAACCGCAGTTTCTTAACTTACCTTGATGGACTGCCTACTGTCAGAATTAATGATTTAGTACAGTCTGATTCAGGTTTGCGGGGGTGGGTTAATTCAATTTCAGAATCTGAAATTGAGGTTTTAATGATTGATGAAGGCAGCCTTAAACCAGGACAATTATTTAAAAGACTGCCTTCTAAACTTGCTTTAAATGCTGGAGACTTTTTGTTGTCAAGAAGCATTAATCCCATGGGTATACCAATTGATGGCAAGGGTCTTTTATCCAGGGATAAAAATGCCTCATTCTTGCAACTAGACCAGACTGCTCCCAGTATAGAAAAGCGCCAATTTATTACTGAACAGTTTTTAACAGGTATTACCTTAATTGATACTTTAATCCCGCTGGGTAAAGGACAAAGGGAGCTTGTTTTAGGCGATGCTCACTCAGGAAAAACCTCAGCGCTTACTGATATTATTATTAACCAGAAAAATACAGGAGTTATTTGTGTATTAGCCCTGATCGGAAAACCCTCAATTGCCATCCGCAGCCTTATTGATACCCTATCTGCCAATAAAGCCCTGGATTACACAGTTATTGTGGCTACTTCTTCTTCTGACACAGCTCCTTTTATTTTTTTAACTCCAAAAGCAGCTTTCACAGTTGCGGGGTACTTTCAAAAAAAAGGCAAAGATGTACTGCTGAGTCTTGATGATTTAGGCACCCATGCCAAAGTGTACCGGGAAATTGCCCCTTTAGGAAATAAATCTCCGGGAAGGGAATCTTACCCGGGTGATATTTTTTATACCCATGCCAGGATGCTTGAAAGGGCAGGCAATTTTTTGCCAAGTTATGGAGGAGGTTCAATCACCGCACTGCCTGTTATTGAGCTAAACCTTAATGATTTTACTACCTTAATCCCCACCAATTTAATGTCAATGACAGACGGACATCTGCTCTTTAAATCTTCGCTGCGCTCACAAGGCCAAAGTCCAGCTATAGATATTTCTTTATCAGTTTCCAGGGTAGGCAGGCAAACCCAGGACGCTGTTAGCAATTTACTGTCAATGCGCATCAGACAAACCCTGTCTGAGGCTTCTGATTTAGAAACTATCAGCAGATTCTCCTCAGAATTGCCTCCCCAAACTCAACTTACTCTTAAAAGAAAAGAGCAAATTTTAGAGCTTTTGAAACAGGAACCTTTAACTTCTATTATTAAACAAATTCAGCTTATTCTTCTGGCACTTCCCTTTACTTCCTTTTTACAGGGAAAACCGCGGATTTTTTTGGAAAAAAACAAAAATTTTCTGAAAGATAGTTTTTTAAAAAATCCTGCTCTTTTGCCAATTACCAAATCAGTTACCAGGCTAAAAAGTGATGAAGAATTGATACAGCTACTGGAGAAAACTGTACCTATGCTGAGTAAAATATGCCCGTAAGTTTAAAGTTAAAAGTTCAGAGTTAAAAGTTTGAGTTAATTTTATGACTATTAAAGAGATAGATGCATCACTAGAAGAAGGACAATCTTTAAAACAGATAGCCCAGGCCTACTCTGAAATTGCCAACTTAAAGATTAAAAGGATCAGAACGGAAACCGAAAGAAACAGGGTTTTTTTTCAGGAAATTTCCAGAGTTTATGCTTTAATAAAAAAAATTGCTGTCAAGAAAAAGGTTAATGTAGAAAAACCTAAAAAAACAACCAGCCTGGTAATAACTTCAAATTACCACTTTTACGGCAATATTAATTCTGATTTGCTGGAATACTTTGTTGATTTTACCAGGAAGCTGAAAACTGACTATATTATTCTGGGAAAAGCTGCCATTGATTATTTTAAAGCCTCAAAAAGGCTCTCAAATTATCAGGAATTTTTATTAAAAGACGATCAGCCCGACTCTTCAGAGCTAATCTCGCTTACCAGCCTGCTCAAAGGTTATAACCAGGCGCTGGTTTTCTACTCCACCATGAAAAGCCTCCTGGTTCAACAACCAACTGTTATAGATCTCACCGCTTTATACGAAGCCAGCCAACCCCCTAAAGATCAGAAAAGCAACATGGATTTTAACTTTATTTTTGAGCCTCACCTGCCTAAAATCCTGGAGTTTTTTGACAGCCAAATCACCCTGCTGCTTTTAGAAAACACTTTTTTGGAATCAGAACTGTCCAGGACTGCTTCGCGGTTTATTTCTATGGACAAAGCTGAAACAGAGGCAAATAAATTCATTAAGGATTACCAAAGGCTTAAAGCCTATACCAAAAGAGGTGTGACTAATAATACTATTTTGGAAAACTTTGCTTCAATGATGGCAGTAAGAAAGGAGGGGTATGGCAGCTCAGACAGCACAAGCTGATACTTTGTCTCAATGCCAGGGCACTGTTGTGTCTATAAACGGCCAAATTGCTGAGGTGATTATTGACGGAGATATTTTTCCTCAAGCCCTTGAATTACTAGTCAGTCAAGGGGAAGGAGAAAACCCGGATAAGGTGATTTTGGAAGTATTTTCGCAGTCACCAGGAAGAATCTTTGCTCAAATCCTCAGCGACCCGGATAAATTATTTAGAGGAATGACTGTTTACGGAATAGGTTCTGAATTAAAAATACCTGCAGGGAAAGAGGTTTTAGGCAGAGTGATTGACCTGTTTGGCAACCCCCGGGATGGCCAGGGGGCAATTGCGGGGAAAACTAAAGTCTCTATCTATTCCAAAGCTCCTTCCTTAAACCTTGTGGAGTCCAATTACCAGATCCTTGAAACAGGAATAAAAGCAATTGACTTCTTAACACCCATTCAAAAAGGCGGAAAAGTGGGCTTTATAGGCGGTGCAGGTGTAGGAAAAACCATCCTTTTAACAGAACTTATGCACAATATAACCCTCAAATCCCCTCTGCCGGATAAGCCGGAGGTTTTTTCTGTTTTTGCAGGGGTTGGCGAAAGAATCCGGGAAGGACAGGAGCTTCATGAAAGATTAACTGCCTCAGGAGTTATGCCTAAAACCGTTATTATATTAGGCCAGATGAATGAAAATGCAGCTATCAGGTTTCGGATAGCCCTGGCTGCAGTTGCCCAGGCTGAATTCTTTAGAGATCAGCTAAAATCTGATGTGTTGTTTTTTATAGATAATATGTACAGGTTTGTTCAAGCTGGGGCTGAGGTGGCTACCTTACTTGGCACAATCCCTTCTGAACAAGCATACCAAGCTACCCTGCAAAGTGAGATTAGCACTCTTCAAGACCGGCTGATATCAACAGAAAATGGCAATATTACTTCATTCCAAAATGTCTATGTGCCTGCTGATGAAATATCAGATGCAGGCGTTACTGCTGTTATGTCTTTCCTAAACAGTGCCATAGTATTATCCCGTTCTGTTGCGCAAAAAGGTCTTTATCCTCCAATTGATTTATACCAATCTACCTCCTCAACAATCTCCAAACCCTTACTTGGAGAGGTTCACTTTAAAGCCTTAACAGAGTTTCAAAAATTATTGGATAACCTAAACAGCCTGTCGCATATAGTAGCAATTGTAGGAGAAGAAGAATTATCCCCTGAGAATAGAATTTTATACAATAGAACCAAAAAAATCATTAATTATTTAACACAACCCTTTTTTATGACAGAAAAACAAACAGGGAAAAAAGGTGTCAGTGTACCAAAAGAGACAACTATAAAAGATATCGCAATGATACTTTCTGGTTCATTAGATAACATCCCATCAGAAAAATTCCTTTATATAGGTTCATTAAAAGACGGAGGCATACTAAAGTGAGGCTTCCGCCCAAATGACAAAAAAACTATGGATCAAACCTTACATGTCAGAATAATATCCCCTCAGGAATTAATCCTGGACTCTTATGCTCAGTCTGTTTCTTCTAAAAATGAGCAGGGTTCTTTTGATATCCTGCCCCAGCATGCCAACTTTATCACCCTGGTGGAAAATTCAGAAATCGTAGTAAAAGTTGCAAACCAAAAACCTTTGGTATTTAAATACCCCCTGGCCATTATTATTACCCGGGAAAATAAGGTTAATATTTATACCCACATTCAACCCCAAGAAAATTTCAAATAATCACCCTAGATATATAATATATATCTATTATAATAACCCTTGACAAATCTATGTAAATCTAGGTACGATGGATTAAGAATCTATGCAAATAAGCAGATTTGCTTAGATTTAGGCAGACGGAGCCGTAAAAATCTATGCAAAAACCGTCTGTCTTGGTCAAAATTGGTGATGCTTCCAAACTCCTTGGTGTTTCCATTGATACCCTAAGAAGATGGGAAAAATCAGGCAAAATTAAAACTGTCAGAACTCCGGGCGGGACAAGGCTATACCCTCTGGATGAATTAAAGAAATTCAATCCTGGCTCAGTTGAAATATATCAAACCAACTCATTAAGCACAGAAGAATTACTGAAAAAAGTTTCAGAAGATAAAAACCCAGTATCCTCAATTCCCACCCCCCTGCAAACAGAATTTTCACCCGCAACAGAAGAAGTTTACAAGGAAAGCAAACAGTTAATACTAACTCCTCTTAAAAAAACCATCATCACCAAAGTATTAATAGGCTCTGCTTTTTTCTCTTTAATTACCCTTATTATCACCTATTGGATTACAGCTTCTTATCTACTCAGCCCTAAAGAAACCCAATTGTTTTTTCAAAACAAAATAGCCTCAACTGTACTTGCTCCATTTCATAAACTGGCAGCAGGATTGAGATTGATTCCGCCTGAAAACCCGCCTCCCAATCCTGTGGCTTTTAATACAACTTTTTCCCCAAATGTACTGGCTGCACAAGCCAGTTTCCCATTTTTAGAAATCAATGCAGATACCCAAATAAATGGCTCACTTTTTATTAAAGACTCAATAAATGGACTGTCCATGGAAGCTACTCCCTCTGCCTCTACCCTGGCTTTAACCTCAGGAAATACCACGTTGACTGTAACAGACTCTGCCTTACTAGATCAAGATGTATCAACTACATCTTCTCCCAGCTTCAATAGCTTAGATTTAGCTAACACTTTAACATTAGGCGGGGCAAACTCTACTTTTCATTCCGGCACGGGAGTACCTGCCAGCACTCTGGGTATAAATGGTGACTATTATTTTAGGACAGATGGCACTGGCAGCAGCACCTCACTGTACTTTAAAGCAAATGGAGCCTGGGGGGCAACAGGAGGCGGTGTTACTTCTTTGACAGCCGGAACTGATATCTCGCTTTCCGGTTCAACAGGTACCATAACAATAAGCGATAATTCCACCCTTTCTTCAGTCACAGGAAGAGGGGCAACAACAGATACTGCTTTAACTTTAAATGGAGCAATCACAGCGGGCTCAACATTAAAAGTTTCAGGCGCCACCATTCTTTCTTCCACTTTAGCAGTAACAGGAACTACCACCTTAACTTCTGCCTCTGTTTCTATTGGTGGAGTTTCATATACTTTTCCATCTTCTCAGGGAAGCGCCAGTACTGTCTTTCTAAATGACGGATCAGGCGGTTTAACCTGGAGCCCGCTGGCAACAGCATCAGGATGGACAGTATCAGGAAACAATACATACCTGACCAATACAAGTGGAAATGTAGGCATTGGTACTTCTGCTCCCGGGTCTAAATTATCAGTTGCAGGAAACTTAGGAGTAGGAGTCAGTTTTGTTAATGCTGTTATACCATCCAATGGTTTAGCAGTATCTGGTAATGTGGGAATAGGTACAACTACAGCAGACTATAACTTATCAGTAATAGGTACAGCTAATTTTACTGGAAATGTAGGAATTGGATCTTCTTTAACAACAACTGGATTAACCTTTGCTTCAGGAGGTTTAAGAGTTAACGGTTTCTCTGATCTAACTGGTAATGTAGGTATTGGGTCTTCATTAACAGTTACTTCAGCTTCAGTTCTTGATTCTTTGTCTGTTACTAAATCAATCTCAGGTGTTACTTTAGGAATATCTGGAGCATCTAATTTATCTGGTAATGTAGGTATAGGATCATCTTTAACAGTTACTTCTTTGATTAAAGCTGATTCTGGTTTAACAGTAGCAGCACATACCCAACTTAATGGATCATTTGTATTAGGAGATAATGGAGATTTGGGTAGTATCAATACTTCTAACTGGGATATATCAGCTACAGGTGATCTATCAGGTATTGGCACAATAGCAGCTGATGGAGTATTAACATTATCAGCTAATAATGCTGCATTATCTTTTACTGGTACTACTCCATCTCTGACTTCAGGATCAGAAGTATTTGGAATATTCTCTGGAGGTAATGTAGGAATTGGGACAACAGGAAATGTATATGGAGGATTAACTATTAGAGGCGCTGGTACTTCTACTGGAATAACACTACAAACATATGGATCTAATTTAACTCAGGGATTAACTGTTTTGGATAATGGTAATGCAGGCATTGGTACAACCTCTCCCCAGCAAAAATTGACAGTTTCGGGAGGAGCAATAGAGCTTGATAACAATCAGGCTATCAAATGGATAAGAAGTATTGACGCTTCAGAAATGGACATCCTGAAACTCTCTGGTTGGACTACCCAATTACTTGGTGGAGGAGGAACTCCTACCTTAACCATCAACAATTCAGATGGCAACACCCTAATGACATTTCTAGAGGATGGCAACGTAGGTATTGGGACAAGCAACCCAGATTATAATTTTAAAACCCAAGGAACAGGATATTTTTCAGGATTTGTAGGCATTGGGTCATCTTTAAATGTTTCAGGTAATGTGGGAATTGGAGGGTCATTAACAGTATCATCCCCTGCATATCTTAACTCCAATGCTTTGATAGGCTACTCCTCTACTATCATTGGCCCATCTTCAGGTCTAGCAGTATCAGGTAATGTGGGTATAGGTATAACTACAGCAAACTCTAATCTTTCCATAGCAGGTAATGCTCATATAGGTTCTCTTTACCAGGGAATATCAGCTCCTGCTAATGGATTATTTGTGGATGGGAATATTGGTATAGGAGCAACAACTTCTTCAAACAAGTTAGATGTCTGGGGTAATAGCAGGATAACAGGAACTCTAAGTGTTGATGGGGCAACTACTTTGGCAGGGTTAACATTAAACCTTGGTTCTGATTCAACAGGTGATATATTCTACAGAAATTCAGGAGGAACTATCTCAAGGCTGGGGATAGGATCTGCTGGACAATCTTTGATAGTCTCTTCTGGTTTACCTTCCTGGGGAACAGGGTCTCAATGGACCACATCTGGAAATAATATTTACTTTATTGGAGCCTCAGGTGCTGGGAATGTGGGAATTGGAAATACATATGCAAATTATTCCAAACTGCAATTAACTGGATCAGGAACAGGTACTGGAATAACTTTCCAAACCTTAGATTCATCTGGTACTCAAAGGTTTGCTGTTTTGGATAATGGTAATGTGGGGATTGGGACAACTGCACCATCTCAACCATTTCAGGTTAATACTTCAAATACCCCTTCTTTTGTAGTTAATTCATCAGGAAATGTAGGAATTGGTATATCTACCCCCTCTAATAAACTAACTGTTTTTGGAGGAAATGTGGGAATAGGTACTACTGGATCTGTAACAGGAGCATTATCTGTAATGGGAGGAAATACTGGTATAGGCACCCTTTCTCCTACTAGCCAGCTGCATGTATCCATGTCTGATAACAGCTCCAGTAGTATTACTAATATTTTAACTCTAGCCCATATCTTGGGAGCCCCCAGCAGTTTTACCACAGATACAGGAGGCACTTTAACTACTAACCTGGTTAGCTATTGGAAGGTAGATGAAGCAAGTGGAACTAATATGGCTGATTCAGTAGGAACAAATAACGGTTCAGCCACAGGCACTAGCATAGTAGCAGGAAAATTAGGTAATACCAGACAGTATGATGCTGCCAATTCTGATAAGGTATCTATCACCAGTGCCAGCAATTTAGAAGCAGGCACTGACTTTTCTGTTAGTCTATGGTTTACCAATACTGATGCTGATACTTCGGAAGATTATATCGCAGCTAAATACAACTCAGGCGATAACGGCTGGCTTTTAGGTAAATCAATTAGCACAACAGGTGATTTTGGTTTTCAGGTTAGAACTGCTGCTGGAGTTTCTGCTACAGCTAAGATTAACTCGCAGCAATACAACGATGGCGGTTGGCATCATGCAATTGGTATTAAATCAGGCACTAATGTCTATCTTTATGTTGACGGAACCCAGGTAGGCACAGGATCCAATGGCAGCTTAACAACTACCTCAGGCAGCGCTAATGTAATAATAGGCAGCCATAATGGCAGTTCGTCTTATTGGACAGGCAAAATAGACGAAATTACTGTTTGGAACAAAGTATTATCATCAACAGAGATTGCAGATTTATATAACTCAGGTAATGCTAATACTTATACTGCCGGATCCGGTACTGCTGCCTCAGGAATAGGCTCAAGCATATTACTTCAGACTGCTGATTCAGCAGGTAATCTGGAAAACATAGGACAAATTGCTGGAATTTTAACAACAGCCACCAATGAGTCTGAAGCCTCTGCTTTAACTTTTTCCACCAGGACAGGAGGAGGATCTTTAACAGAAAGATTAAGGATAGATGGTCAGGGTAATTTAGGAATAGGTGCCTCTGTTCCCCAGGCTAAATTAGTTATCCAGGGTAATGTGGGGATAGGATATACAGGAGCAAACCAGATAATTCCTTCCAATGGTCTAGCAGTATCAGGTAATGTGGGTATAGGTATAACTACAGCAAACTCTAATCTTTCCATAGCAGGTAATGCTCATATAGGTTCTCTTTACCAGGGAATATCAGCTCCTGCTAATGGATTATTTGTGGATGGGAATATTGGTATAGGAGCAACAACTTCTTCAAACAAGTTAGATGTGTGGGGTAATCAAAGGATCACAGGAACATTAAGTGTTGATTCTACTTCTTCTTTTGGCGGTAATTTAACTTTATCTTCAGGACAATTCTTAGCTCCAAATGGTAGTGCTTCCCTGCCAAGTTATTCTTTTACTAATTCCACCTCCACAGGACTATATTCCCCTTCAGCTAATGCCTTAGCCTTAAATACCAATGGGGCTTCTACTCCTATTTTAACTATTACAGCAGGAGGTAATGTGGGGATAGGGATAACCAGCCCAAGAGCAAGATTGGAAATAAAAACAGATCCAGGCACAGTCTTAGATTCTATAATAATTAACAAACCAGGTGATGCTGACCGCGGTTATCTGACATTTTGGCAAGGAAATGGCGCTTCTGGAACATGGAGACTAGGACAACAAGTTTATAGTGACAGACTTGCACTTTTGGTAGGCGCTACAGATCCAGCCACCCCTGGTACTGAAGTTATGACATGGCAGATTGGCGGTAATGTTGGCATTGGATTTACTTCCCCTGCTTATAAGTTAGATGTTGCCGGAAGTCTAAGGGTTACCTCATGTACTGGATGTGATCCTGTGTGGTTAACCAGTGGAAGTAATATTGGTTATCTAAATGGTAGTGTAGGCATCGGGACAACAGTGCCTTTGTACGACCTAGACGTTAGAAGAACAAACGCATATTCAAGTATTTCAGCCTGGTCATCTGATGCGGTAACCGACGGTGCAGGTGGAGCTATCTATACTCAGGCGACAAATAACTATCTTTACAGCTTAGCTTACAACAGTGCTACTACTGGTACGAAGATGGGGATAAATAAAGCAAACCATACCTACCTGCTGAGTGCGGGCAGTGCTTCTACAGGCTTAACAATCGGCACAGAAACGGCTGATGATTTAACATTTGGTACCAACGGGGCAGTGAATATGACTGTTCAATCCGGCGGCAATGTTGGCATTGGATTTACTTCCCCTGCTGCACCTTTGCATATTGCCAACAACTCCCAAGCCATACAGATTCTACTGGAAAGAACTGGCACTGCTGGCAATCAGCTTCAATTTATTAATAATGATACAGGAAATACATCCACAGATGGCTTCTTAGTAGGGTTTGACGGCAGCGAAAATGCTATTTTACTAAACAGGGAAAACACTGATTTACAACTGTGGACTAATAACACCCAACGGATGACTATTAATAATAGCGGCAATGTAGGGATAGGGTTCACAAGCCCTAACCAGCTTTTACATCTACGTACCGCTGGTGCAGATGCAATCATACGTATCCAGCCTACAGGAGGAACATATGACGCTGGTATCCTGTTTGACGGAGACTCGCAAGGGCAGTTTTTGGCAGGATTTGACGACACCAGTAATACCTTCAGCATTGTTAACGGGACTGATTTTTCCAGTACTAATTTATTAAATATAAAAACAGACGGCAACATTGGAATCGGGACAACAAATCCAGGACAGCTTCTTGAGCTGTATGAGGCCTCACCGGCAGACAATTACACAATGTATCTCTCAGCAGGAACAGTAAACCACGGCATGACCAATGCACTCCCATCCAATGTTTTTGGGGCAGTAGGCAACAGTAGCACTACACAAGGCGGGCTTTTTGTTGCAGGATACAGCGATGCTGATTATGGCGGGCTCATACTCGCAGGGACCATCGGGAATAATAACCCCACTGACACTACCGCTGCTACAGAGATAAGAGGACGCAAAAAAGATGCTGCAGGAACCGGACTTGCTGCCCTAGGTGATGCTGAAACAATTCTTAATATCACCAACAATGGAACTCCTAGACTTACCGTTTTAGGAAATGGTAACGTTGGTATTGGGACATCAGTGCCAAATTATCCTCTTGATATTAACTCAATTTCAGGAATGAGAATTGGAAGCTCAGCTTATGGAAACAACACATTGGCAGTATCTCAATCTTCTCCATTTGATATTTTTACTATGCAATCCAGTGGATACACTGGGACATGGCGAGGTGCTTTGAATTTTGATGTTGGCTATAACGGCGGAAACGCCTTTACCGCCATGACTATTCGGGCAAATACGGATGGCACAACAGGCAACGTTGGCATTGGGACAGCAGTGCCATTATCTAATCTTGAAGTAGCCGGAGCATCGGGCGCCACTTCTATATCTCTGCGGGGAACGGATAATGCCAGTGGTAATTTAAACAATGTAGAATTGATCCATAGGTTTAACTATACTGGTACTTCCCAAACAAGTGGTGCGAGCATTGGCTTTACTCGAGCAAGTAGTGCAGATGGAAATTATGGTTCACTTATTACCTTCAGCGTTCGCGCTAATGGTTCCTCAACAGCTGAAAAAATGCGTATTGATAGCGCGGGCAACGTCGGCATTGGGTTTACCTCTCCAAGCCAAACCCTGCATGTTGCTGGAAGCGCAAGAA
>CAZDFU010000006.1:0-5561 GCA_964504985.1 uncultured Gammaproteobacteria bacterium | reverse complement strand
CACAACTTCTGTATCTGTTACTGATGACAGGACCCTTTGTACCCAAGCTTCCACCGGAACAATTGAATTTGTTAATGGAGCCTGTGGGACTTCCTCTGTCCGCTATAAAGAGAATGTAAAAAATCTGGAGTATGGTTTGGATAACATCATGGCTCTTAACCCAGTATTCTTTAACTATAAAAAAGATTCAGACGCATCCTCAGACTTATCATTAATAGATGACCGTACAAAAAGACGGATAGGATTTATTGCTGAAGAAGTAAATCAAGTAATCCCTGAAGTAACAATATGGCAGAATGGACAAATTGAAAGTATTGACTATGCTTACTTAACTGCTCTTTTAACAAAAGGTGTTCAGCAGCTAAATTCTCAAGTTGAGGCTGCTAAACAATTCAGTTTGGACAGTAATGGTAATGTAGTTGGGGCTAACTTAAAAGTAGATAAACTAACTATACCAGCTGGTATAAACTTAACTGCCTCAGATATAAAGAAATTCTTAGCTTATGAACAAACTACTCTTTCAAATGGAGATACTTCCTATGCTGTTGATATAGCTTCATCTTTAGATCAGATATCAGTCAAATTAGCCCAATTAGACCAATCAGCCCAATCTCAGGCAACCCAATCAGCTCAACTAGCACAGCAGGTTGCTTCACAATCAGCCACTACACTAACTCTGGCTCAACAACTGGCTTCAGCTTCCGCTGTCATTGCGAGCGCAGCGAAGCAATCTCAAGAGATCGCCACAGACCTTACAGGTCTTCGCGATGACGTCAGTCAATTAAAACTTACTCCTCCAGAAACTCTCTTGGCAACAGGATCCGCTCAACTTGCTTCTTTATCAGTTGGATCAGAAGCAACAATTTCTGGAAAATTAACAGCCTATCAACTAGATGTCCAAGATATCTTGAAATCTTTAGGGGAAACAATACTAGGCACAACCACCATAGCAGGGGATGTGACAGTTGATGGCACATTGTCCATTAGCAACGGCCAGGAAATTAATGTAATTGGCTTAACTGAAGGAATCCTTTATCTTCAAAAATCCCCTCTAGCAAAAGGGTTGAATATCTTTGATGGCAAGGTAACTATAGATAAAGAAGGGAACATCATCTCCTCAGGTACTGTGGCAGGAGCAAGTATTATTACCAATAAACTAACTATCAGCAATCAATCAATTGCCTCAGGTTCCTCCTCGCTTACCACAGGCTCATCTGCTGTGCTGGCTCCTACCATAGGTTCATCTGCTTTACCAGCAGGCCAAACTAAGATAACTATTTTAACTACCCAAGTTTCAGATCTAGCTAAAGTCTTTATTACCCCAACCAGCTCAACAGATAAAGTCTTATCAGTTACAGGCATTAAAAATAATCAAAGTTTTGATGTTTCAACCCTTACTCCAAGCCCGTCTGATATTAACTTTAACTGGTGGATCATACAAACAGAATAATAACTATATTAATACATTATTATATTTAGAAAGATGACTAATTATTTAGTAAATTGATATAGATTGTACTAATTGCAAAGTTAGCAGTAAACATATACGGTATATATAAAGGAAGCTAAAAAAATGAGAGAAGAAATGCAGGTTTATATAGATTGGATTTATAAGTTTGGGGCAATTACTGGAGTAACTATTGTTACCCTTACTACTTTATTTCTTTTTACTAATTTAACAACAGAATTTTATGATACCCCTAAATTCCTTATCCTTTTAGCAGTAACAGGATTACTATTGGTATTTTTGGCAGTTAAATTTACTATAAATGGCAAAGTGGTTTTAGCCAGGACACCCTTGGACCTCCCTTTGTTGCTTTTGATTTCAGTAGCCATAGTCTCAACCCTATTATCCCAATCCCCTTATGTAGCCCTTTTAGGAAATCAGTTAAAAATACATGGATCAGCAGTTTCTTTGGTGGTATATATCCTGTTTTATTTTGTCCTTGTGAATACCTTTAAAAATGCCAAAGAAGTTAAAGGGTTGTTTTTCATATTAACTTACTCTGCAGCATTTCTATCAATTGTCACTCTTGCATCTTATGCCGGGGTTAGACTGCTTCCTTCTTCCTGGACTCAGGGAATAAACTTTACCCCCACAGGCTCTCCTTTTTCTACAACTGCTTTACTGGCTCTTCTGGTACCATCAGTTACCTCTCAACTATTATCCTCAAACAACCGGACAATAAAAGGAATAAACTCTTTATTTCTTACTTTATTTGGACTAACCATAGCCTTAACAGGCTCTTTGGCTGTCTGGACTGCAGCAGCTGTAGGTTTTATTCTGGTACTGTTAATCCACCGCAGTTTTTTTGAAAAAATAACCCAGATCAAACCTCTGGATTTAGCAGCATTAATAGCTCCTATTGTTATAGTGGGTCTTGTCAGTTTCCTGTCTTTGGTGCCTCCAATGGGCGGGGCTCAAAACCCTCTTTATTCACAAGCCAAAAACTTCCCCAGGGAATCCCAGTTATCACTAACTACTTCCTGGAAAATAGCTGCTTCAGCTTTCAGAGACAGCCCTTTTTGGGGATCAGGACCATCTACTTTTCTTTTTAATTTCACAAACTATAAACCTCTGGAATATAATTCCACCAAAAATTGGAACTTAAGGTTTGATAATGCTTTTAATGAATATCTGCAAGTTTTAGCCACCTTAGGGGGCATTGGATTATTAGCGCTTCTTTCTATAACAGGGTTATTTCTTTCTTCAGCCTGGTTACATCTTAAGAACGCAATCCAAAACTCATCTTTTCATCCTGGTGATGAAATTAAGCACGCCTTGGCTATTTCAGGTTTAATATTTTTTATCATTTTGGCCTTGCATACTTCTAGCTTAGTTTTGTGGGTATTTGGGGTAATTATTTTGGCCTCTTATATGACGGTTGCTTCTAAAGGCCAGGTCCTAAATTCCCGCCTTCAAAATCCGGCATTTAGTAACATCAAAGATACTATTTTTGCAATTACCGGTAACCTCAGGTCTGCCGGCGCTTCAGTCCAAACTTTAAAAATAGAAGCTCTGCCTTCTATACTTGTGGTAATTTCAAGCGCCCTTGTTCTTTTTGCTTTCTTTTTTGCAGGCAAATTTGTGGTAGCAGACTATCACCATAAAAAAGCCTTAAATGCAGTAGCCCAAAATCAGGGTATAGCTGCTTATAACGAGCTGGTAGCAGCAGAAAAGTTAAACCCCTATAATGACTTATATAGAACTGATTTAGCCCAGACCAATTTTGCTCTTGCCAATGCTATAGCAGCTGCCAAAGGACCCACTGAAGCCTCACCTTCAGGTTCTTTAACCGATACCGATAAACAAAACATCCAGGTACTGCTTCAACAATCCGTCTCTGAAGGAAGGACAGCTACAACCCTAAGTCCGCGTTCTGCCTTAAATTGGGAAATATTGGCCCTGCTTTACAGGCAAATTGCCGGTGTTGCTCAAAATGCCTTAACCTTCTCTTTGGATTCATATGGAAAAGCAATCTTTCAGGATCCTTTAAACCCCAACCTCAGATTAAGCGTGGGAGGAGTATATTATGCTGTTCAAAATTATGATTTAGCCATCCGCTTCTTTACTGATGCTATTAACTTAAAACCTGATTTTTCTAATGGATACTACAATTTGTCAGTAGCCTTAAGGGACAAGGGGGATTTAAAAGCTGCCCAGGAAACAGCTGAAAAAGTGTTAACCCTGCTGGAGGCAGGTTCAGAAGATTATAAGTTAGCCAGCGATTATTTGAATGATTTAAAGAATAAAATAGATTCTTCTTCTACTACTGCTACTGGTTCAGCTATCCAACCTCCTGCTGCCCAAACTTCAGGCTCACTGCAAAAGAAGGAATTACCAAAAGTGGTTGATGTAGGAAACCCTCCTGAAAAAATAGCTACTCCGCCTGCAGTAAAAAAGTCTGCAACAAAAACAGAGGCTTCTTCTCCAAAACCAAGTTCTCAACCATAAAAGTATTGTATAATTAAACCCCCTGGGCCCGTGGTCTACCGGTACGACGTCTCTATGGCATAGAGAAGATAAGGGGTTCAATTCCCCTCGGGTCCACCCAATAGTATTTGTGATTTTACAGAAATTTAGCCTCAAAGTTTAAAACAAAATTTTCAAGCTTCGCTTATAGAAAACTCCCCGAAATTAAACCTATAACATAAAACCCCATGGAAATCGAACTTTTCCGAATCCAGCCCATCACTTAGAAACTTAAATTTACACTTTTTTTGTTATAATTTGAGTATTAAAAAATGGAATAAAATAAACTTTAGCACCTTGCGCAATTACTTCTTGAATTAAACTAAGATTTACGATAAATGCTTTTGGAACTTTATACTTGGTTAAGAACGACCTGAAGGAACGGCTTATTTCAGGTTTCTTTAATTTTGTGTATTTAACCTCTATAGGTATAATTTCTCTGCTGGTATTCAGGATAAAATCAACTTCAGCTCTATCCTTGGTTCTCCAAAAATGAATACTGGTGGGGGTAAGCTTAAGATGCCCTTTTAAATTATTGAAAACAAAGTTTTCAAACAAAAACCCAGTGGTGTCAAACGCACCGTGACCAAATTGATTGGCTGCGAAGTTACGCAGTCCTAGATCAACAAAATAATAGATGGGGCTTTTTGTTATTTCCTTCCTCGTATTTTTAAAATAGGGGGTGACTTTGCTGATAATATAGGTTTTTTCCAAATACCAGAGATAATCTTTCACAGTTTGAACTGAAATCCCCAAAGTATTAGAAAGCTCTGTCAGATTAACTAAATTGCCTATTTGAGAGGCAAGTACTCTAAGTAAAGCTGTTAAACTTTCTGTTTTTTGGATGTTTAAAAGAATTGACATATCCTTTTCCAAAAAACTTTGATAAATATCAGCAATAACTGCCCGTTTTTCCTCATAGGTTTTTGCGAGCACTACCTTAGGATACCCCCCAAAATTTAAATATTCTTCAAGATATTGCTGCGCTAACTCTTTAAAAAGATCAAAAAAGATAGTAAGCTCTGCAAAAGATTCACCCTCTTTTATATGTTTGTAATCTGTTTTACGGGCGTTAGCGGGCAAGCTCTGCTTACGTTCATGAAGTGAAGGCAAGCTCTGCTTACGTTCATGAAGTGAAGGCAAGCTCTGCTTATAAGCTACAAACTCTTCAAAAGTTAAAGTTGTCAATTCAAAAAGCTTTTTTCTGCCTGGTAATGATTCATGGATTTTTTCTTTAAGCTCTATGCTGCCTGATCCTGAAACAATAAATTTATATGGTAACTTCATATCATAAAGCCCTTTTAAAAATAACCCTGCATCTTCTTTTCTTTGTATCTCATCAATAAATACATATCCTTTATCTTCCCCTATCTCGTAGGAGATTCTTTGTAGTAGTTTTTCCTGGGAGTCAAAAAAGGGGCGGTCTGCATTAAAATCGAGATTGAGAAAAAGAGTTTTCTCGCCTTTTTCTACCAATTCATCTCTTAGTATCTCCATCAATGTGGTTTTACCAGCCTGGCGAGGTCCGACAATAAGGGTAATTTCTGGACTTAAGAGATGTTCTTGTAGCTGATTTAATAACGATCTT
>CAZDFU010000005.1:46437-65436 GCA_964504985.1 uncultured Gammaproteobacteria bacterium | reverse complement strand
GAAAGAGGCTGATAAGCTAATGCAAAAATATTCCAATTTCTTTCTACTAATGCTTTAAAAAGATCATCCAGGTGAGTTTCTACTCCTCCAATATTAGGCGACAAATGAACACTCAGTTGTAAAACTTTCATCTAACCATTCTCCCAACTAAATACCCCATACCGCCTCCAACTAGCTCAACTAAGAGCATAAAAGACATTGCCATACTCAGAATAGGATGTCTTATTAACTTAATCCAATTTTTATAAAATAAAGGCCTTAAAAAAAAGATTGTTTTAGGACTAAAAACTGGAATATCGTGTTTAGATAAATACTTGTGCGCATTTAAACCATAGTAAAATTTTTTTTTAAATAAATCTAAAAGCGACACCTCTTGTTCATGATGGTAAATTCTTTGACTACTTCGTCCTATGTGATAACCTACCTCTCTGACTCTATCTGGTAAATCCCAGTCTTCCGGGCCTGTAATTGTTTCATCATAACCTCCTATTTTTTGAAAAACCTTTTTACTAAAAAATCTAGCAGCATCAGTTACAGGATCACCATTTTCATTGTAAAATGATCTTTCGAATGCTTTTACCTCACCCCAAAAATTGACCCATTTTGATTCCTCCGGTATAACAATACCCTCAAGTTTTTCCTTTAAAACTTTATCTACACAATCCTCTATAACCTTTGTTGTTAACTCCATATCTGCATCCAGAAATAACAAAAATTCCCCTGCCGATTGCTTAGCCCCAAGATTTCTCTGAGCACTTCTTTCTGGACCAAAATTATGGAACTTAACTTTATATTTTTTGGCAATTTCTTTAGTGTTATCAGTAGAATTATTGTCAACTAATATTACTTCAAAATTTTTGTAAGTTTGTTTAAAAATACTCTTAAATAATCTGTTAATTACCTTCTCCTCATTTTTAGAAGTAATAATAATTGAGACCATGGTCTTCTTTTTCATATTTACAAATGATATCATACTAAGCTATGCGATATAAAAATATCCTGGTTACTGGTGGCGCAGGATTTGTTGGTTCATTTTTAGTTGATAACTTAATTGAAAAAGGTTACAAAGTTAGAATTTTAGATAATTTAGAGGACCAAGTACACCAAGGTAAAAGTCCCGCTTACCTAAATAATAATGCTGAATTTATAAAAGGAGATGTCCGCGATTATTCTATTTTCAAAAAGACCTTAGAGGAAATGGATGCTGTTTTCCATTTTGCAGCAGCAGTAGGAGTTGGTCAATCCAATTATGAAATTAAAAAATACATGGATACTAACGTAGGGGGCACGTCTAACCTCTGGGATATTTTGATTAATCAAAAAAATAAAATTCAAAAAGTAATTACTATTTCCAGTATGACTGGATATGGTGAGGGGAATTATTATTGTAAAAAATGTAATATTGTAAGACCTCCTTTACGGGAAGAGGGACAATTACTGAAAAAGGATTGGAATTTGTATTGCCCCAATTGCCACAGTCTAGTTACCCCAAAACCGACAGATGAAAATGCATTAGATTTTCCTAACAGTGTTTATGGTTTGGGTAAAAAAGTTCAGCAAGACCTTTCCTTACTAGTTGGTAAACTCTATAACATTTCCACCACTATACTCAGGGGATTTAATATTTATGGACCAAGACAAAGCTTGTCTAACCCTTATACTGGTGTAACAGCTATATTTATTAGTAGGTTTAAAAACAACAAAAAAGCTTTTGTATATGAAGATGGTTTACAGACAAGGGATTTTGTATCAGTTCATGATGTTGTTGATGCTTCTATTAAAGCTCTTGAAAAAGACGAAGCAAATTATCAAACATTTAACATAGGCTCAGGCACTGGAACTACAATTATAGAGATTGCCAAAACTATATCGCATCTATTAGATAAAAAAGGATTAATTGAAGTAAATAATGAATTTAGAAAAAACGATATACGGCATTGTTTCGCTGATACTTCAAAAGCTAATAAATTACTAGGTTGGAAGCCAAAAATTGGCTTAGAACAAGGTTTTAAAGAACTCATTGAATGGGGATTAGTAGAGAACGCAGAAGATAAGTTTTCAATTGCTCAAGAAGAACTTAAGAAAAAAGGATTGATTTAAATCCAAATATTTCTGGTTATCTTTTGACGCCCAACCCTGCAACATTATGGACTATATCCGCTGAAAGCTGTTTTTATTATTACCCACAGAAAGGTACTATTGCCTTTAAAGAAACTTATTTTTGTTGGAACCTTTCCTATTGGGTATACCCTTGCAACTGGAATCTCTTCTGTTTTAAGGCCTAATTGATTACCTCTAACTGTAAGATACATATTGAGCTCATATCCTATAAAAATATTCCTAAAAGGTTGTACTTTTGGATGTAATAAATAATTTCTGCTATAACCTCTAAACCCATTGGTTATATCTGTATACCATTTTTTCGCTCCAAAACTAAGCAAAGGTGACCCTATAAATCTTACTGCGAACCATCTAATAAAAGGCGTGTTTATAGCCTTGCCACCCTTAACAAATCTTGAGCCTTGAGTATAGTCAAAACCTCTATCTAGATTTTTAATAAAGCTAGGTACTGCCTCCACTCCATCTTTATTATTTCCATCAATTTGGATAATACCCTCATAACCTTGCAACAAAGCATACGAAAAAGCCATTCTCAGCTGAGTACCCTGCCTACCTTTATCTTTTAATGTAAGCAAAGTCCTCACATTCATTTTCTTTAAAAACTTAGGGTCAGTAGAACCATCTGTAGAGCCCCAGTCAGCAATGATGATATCCACCATTTTTGAAAAAGGAAGCAGTCTTTGCAATTCCTTTTTAATTTTTTCTCCTTCATTTAATACAGGAATACACACACAGTATTTAGTATTTTTTTTACGAAGCTCTAATGTTTGATATTTAGGTATTTGCCATTTTTTGTTATCTATTTTCATGATAAATTCTTTTTTATTGGGGAATAGATCTTAAGATACCAAATTCCATTTAACAAACCGATTATCAAACTTGAAACTCTATTAAAAGTTTTCTTCCTATATACAAAGTAGGATTTAGAATTATAATGCACTGGAATCTCCTTAATTTTACCCTGTCCACCAATCTTAATTAAAAGATCTAAAAATATATCTCTATCTGAGATTTTTACTTTTTTATAATCCTTTAAATAAAATCCTTTATTTAAAGAAAGTAAATCTTTTACTCTTTGTCCAATGACCAAGGAATAAATAGAACTAAACAAAATATTTCCTATAATATTAAGCTGCCGGAAAGACTGGCCTTTAACAGGATATACTAGTCGCAGTGCATTAACAAAATTGGCATTACCAGATGCTAATAAATCATAAAACCTTTTAAGCTCCGCGGGCGGAATACTCAAAAGATCATCGTATGTAATTACAATATCCGTATCAGCAACCTCAACTCCTCTTTTAATTAAATTATCTATAGTCGAATTTGAAGGTGCTTTAACATATCTTATGTTCTTTTGTGTAAATTCCTCTAATTCCTGTGATTTAGAGGAACCATCAACTATTATTATTTCTGTTTTTATTCCCAACTTAGGTATCAAAGGTATAAGGCTCTCTAGCTGTTCAGTACCGTTTAAGGTGGGAATTACAATGGAGCAACTTAATTTGTCGTTTATAGAAACTTTATCTAAAGATGCAACTATATATTGTTCTACACACAATGAGGAGAGAAGTTTTACTTTGCTAATTTGTTTATTCAAAAAGTTACTAATAAAAGGGATATAGGCCGGTAAGATTACCTTATATCCACTATCTAAAATTTTAAACCCTGATATCTCTAAAAGATTTTTTATAGTTTCTAATTTCAACCAGTTTCTTTCTTCTTCGGGCCTTTTTAACTTTAATTTTTCTAGTATCTCAAAGACGGGTTCCCATTTGGGATTTAATGCAGAGATAACTACCCTTGAGTAATTAGTTAAAGCAGGTTTAATATTTTCAAAAACCGTTTGCACATCATGCATATGTTCCAAAGAATTAGGGAATATAACATAGTCAAATTGCTCTTTTACCTTATTTTTAGAAAAATCAAAATGAGAAAATTTTATATTGGGATATCTTTTTCTAGAAATGGCAACAAAGTCAGAGTCATCATCAAAGCTTATTCCTTTTTTGGGTTTCAAATCCGCCATAATATCTCCTAACCCATAACCTATCTGTAATACGTTAGTCCCCTTTTTAACAAAATTCTGAAAGATATACTTTAGTTGTTTATGGTAATACCAATTCTTCTCTTTCCAGTAATCTAGATTCTTAGCCAAAGCAAAACTAAAGACTTTTCTACCAAAAGCACTGTTTCTGCAGATATCTTCAATTGTTGCATCTATATCATACTTATAATTCCACTCTAGATAATCTTTTTTAAACTTAGACACATCCGATACATACCATACATGATCTCCAATCCTATTCTGGTCAACATATTCTATTTTTGTTTTTCTACCTGAAATTTCCTCTATTTTTTTAACAGCCTCTATAATAGAAACGTTAGCAAATCTTGAACCCCCTATGTTGTAGACTTCACCACTTTTGGGATTTTGATAAAAGTTAAAAAAAGCGTTAATCAGATCGTATGCATGAATATTGTCTCTAACTTGTTTGCCTTTATAACCAAAAATCTTATACATCCGTCCTGTTAGAATACATTTAACTAAATAGGACAGAAATCCATGTTGCTGCACGCCTGCATGCTGCGACCCAGTCAAACAACCTCCTCTAAATATCCCTGTTTTAAGATTAAAATACCTGCCATATTCTTGGACCATTAAATCAGCTGCTGCTTTAGAAACACCAAATAGGCTATGCGTACTATTATCCAAGGACATATCCTCACTGATACCATTTTTATACCTATGCCTAGGATCTATTTCAAATCTGGTATCTTTTTCTACCAAGGGTAATAAGTTTGGGGTATCTCCATAAACTTTATTTGTAGAAGTAAATATAAATGTTGCTTGAGGCGAATACTTTCTAAAATTTTCCAAAAGCGTTAAAGTGCCATTGGCATTAACTCTAAAGTCCGTTTGAGGTTCTTTAGCTGCCCAATCATGAGAAGGTTGAGCAGCAGTGTGAATAATTAAATCAAAGGCGTGGTTTTTAAAAATATTCTCTATTTCCTGGTCATTTCTTATATCAGCATTATAATGTTTATAATTTCTGTAAAGATTGATATTTTTTAATGCTGTTTCTTTTGTACTCCCCTCTTGACCAAAGAAGTAGGCCCTCATGTTGTTATCAATTCCTACAACATCGAATTCATTTTTACAAAAAAAATTAACTGCTTCTGATCCTATTAATCCTGCCGATCCTGTTACTAAAACAACCTTTCTACTCATGATGGAAACTATATCACTACAGATTTAATTAATTCAAGGCTTTGTTTTACAGATTTTTTCCAATCAAAATTTTTACTCCAAGTGAGGGAATTCTGCTTTAATTTCTGGTATTTCTTTTCATCCAAAGACAGAACCGCTTCTGCACAAGAGACAGGATTCGCTTGACATAAAATTCCTGTTTGACCATCTTTTATAGAATCTCTTAAGCCAACTACATTGTATCCAATGGTTGGAGTTCCTACACTTGCTGCTTCTATTACTACTAAACCCCAGCCTTCTCTTATAGAAGGATTAATTAGTAGAGAGGCTCTCGATAAAAGGTCATATTTCCGTTCCTCACTGACGAAACCAAAAAAAGTAACATTTTTTTCTATTCCTAAGTCATGGGCCTTTTTTTTAAGATATTTTAGGTACTGATTATCACCCTTCCCTACTATCCAAAATTGATAATCTGAATTGTTTTTAGAAATTATCTCAAAACAAGCTAAAGCATCCTCTATTCCTTTATCTTTGCTCAAAGCTCCTAAATAAATAATTGCCCTTTTTGAATCCTTCTTTTGTAGTTTGTAATTTTCTCTTTCAAAACCATTATGCACAACAGTAATATGATTCTCAGGGATGTCCCAGTTTATTAAATCATTTTTTGTAGATTCAGAGACTGTCATAAAGGGTATTTTTTTATATAGGGTTTTAAATATCATGGGTTCAAATAAAGTCCCTATCAGAGCAGGAATTAGATTAAAAGGGCGGGGCCACGGGTTCAATCTCCATACTTCCTTTGCTACTTCATGAATAAACACAAATTTAGGCGCTCTAACAAAAAGGGGGGTAAAAAAGGGGATTCCATGAACTTCATCCATCACAATATCAAACCCGGAATGCTTGCCAAATAGATACCATATCACTGCCCATAATTGCACACTAAAAACCTGGCTTCCTCTTCTAATAATAGTTATTCCATCTACTTCATCTTCTGATTTTGCACCTTCAAAAGAGGATGTAAATAGAGTCACCTTATGCCCTGCTTTAATCCAACCTTTGGCATGTTGATGAGTAGAGTACTCAGCCCCTCCTGCATGAGGATGACCTGGTCCTCTCCATGAAAATATTAGTATGTTCATTTCTTTCTAGCCAATATTAAACCTTAAATATTTCATATTTTATATAATACCCTATCCGCTCTGTTTATATACTTCTGCAATTTGTAAGCCAACGGAAGATCCCGGCTGTAACCGGGGATCCCCGGTGAACTTTGTTCATCGGGACGTATAATCACTTAAGTGATTATACTAGAAAGTTAACTGTAAAAAATCAAAGAGTAAATCCATAATATTTTAGTTGCTCAAGTTGGTCTCTTTTCAAGTTTGGAATTTTACTTTTTAAAACATAGAGAAAACTTGTATTTCCATGATTCTTAATTTCTACGTATTTTTCAAGAAATTTTTCTAAATCTAACCCCTTACAGTTTTCGCAGTAAAAATAAGCGGGAGGATTTTTAGAAAATGTATTTAAAACAGCTGTATGAACCTTTGGGATACCTGACATCCAGCTATAGTAACCATACAACTTTGGTAAATGATCAATATCTGCCTGCCAATATACAATCCATGCATTAGGAGAAACAAATAATGTATCGCCTTTTTCCTTCATAACTTTCACTGCGTCTCCCCTGTTGATGGCTGTTGAATAATTCTTGTCATAATCTTTCATTACATCTTTGTGGGAAAAATCCCCTTTCGGAAAAAGATCTTTTTGAGCAAAACTAATACTTAAACCAAGCAATATAATAATTACCAGAGGGTTAAATACTCTTAATATTAAATTATCTTCTTTTAAAGTCTTAAATGAAAAAATAGAAATTAGAAAGATAAATAGTGCATACCAGGGCAGTAAATGGAAACCTTCATATTCCTGGCTGCCCGGAGTAATAAAACGTATATTACTTAACCCAAGTAAAATAAAAATGATGATCGTTTGAATGTATCTCTTTTTAATCAGTAGAAAAACTGCATTAGCTATTAGCAGTACTGAAAACAGTTTGATAACTATTCCTGTTGGACCATTATTTTGAGAAAAAAGCGCCAAAACCGGAGTGAGAAAGGCCTTAGATGCTGTGATAACCCAGGACTCATTATGATAACTGGGGATAGTATAAATTAAGTTAACAAAAAAGGTGTAATGTAAATATCCGGACAAAGAGCTAAACTTGAAGATAATTAATACTGGTAAAATAATTCCTACAAGGATAAAACCAAGCGCATACCGGAATTTATGTCTTTGGCTATACAGCAATAATATTAGTAAAAATACCAGAGCAGGCCATACCGGACTGAGCAGAAATAATGCAATACCAAAACACACCCCTATAAAGATAAACTCTAAGGCTTTAAGCCTTCTTTTGTTAAAAACCGCCAGTCCTGCAATAAGCATGAGCGGGTAAACAATTTGCGCTTCTGACAAGAATAAATTCCCCAGAAGATAAACTTTTGTAAACTCATATATCAATACTGCAAAAAAAGCAGCTAGCCCAAAATAAAATATTAAAATAACTGACCAGGCTATTGACCAGATTATCTCAAATTGTCTGTGCCTTACCAATAACACATAGACACTGTTGGGGTTTGTGTATTTATGTATCAATGCACTAAAAACATAAGTTAATGGCTGGTGGTTAGTAATAATATCATCATATAAAATTTCTCCTTTCGAAAGATATTTTCCTGTCACAAAATTATCCTCTTCGTCAACAAACCTAAAGTTCAAAGCTTTATTATTATAGAAATAGCCTGTTATGACCAAAAGCGGAATGATAAAGAAAAGTAAAAATTTTTTCTTTAATGGAAACATTTAATCTTTATCCAACATTTACCCTAAAGTGCAGTTCAGGATCGAATTTCCATTTACGCTGGTTACTGTCAGCATAATAGTTAAGAATTCTTAGCCTATAAAACACAGCCACTGTATCAATCAACATCCCCATAACAATTTTAATAAATCTTTTATTTGTAATTGTTGAATTATTTCCAAATTTAATATCAATAGGAGCTTCATATAAACGTTTAAATCCTAGGTAGTTGGCAACAGCCAACATTTCTATATCAAATGCATATCTTTTAACAAGAAGCCTTGGTAAAACTTTTTCCAGTACCTCTCTTTTAAAAAATTTCATTCCTACTTGGGTATCCCGGATATTGAGGCCAAACAATAACCAAACAATAAACTGATAACCTATAGACAAAATCCTCCTTTGCCAAGGGTAATCAACTTTAGATACTGGATGCCTTTTAGAACCAACAATAATATCTGCACCATACCATTCCATATGCTCAAGCAGCAGAGATAACCCGTTTGGATTTAGGTCCATTCCACCATCTATAAAAGCAATAATCTGACCGTTACTGGCAGCCATACCAAAACGTACTGCATATCCTTTTCCTTTATTAGTTTCATATCCAATTACTTTTACGTTTGAGTTTCTTTTTGCAAAATATGAAGCTTTCTCAAATGTCCGGTCAACTTTACCATCAATGACACAAATTAGCTCAGAAGGATACCTTAATTCATCTATAACCTTTTTTATTTTATTCAAATCATTGACTATAGTTTTTTCCTGCTTATAAGCGGGCACGATTACTGATAGTAATTTTGTTTCCATAAATAGAGTATATAAGCAGAAATGATAGTAGTAAAGTGTTTACAACTCCAGAAATAAACACCACCTCGAATATATTACCATGAAAAAGAGAAATTAAAATTATTTGAAGAATTGCTGCTATAGTTGGAAAGAAAACCACTTTTGTTCTTCCTAAAGATAAGCTATAATTAATTAATAGGGCCGATAGCGTAAAAAGAGTTATGTAAACTCCAAACCAAACTAGTAATTTTGAAAATTCAAGATAGGCTGAGCCATATAATAACCGTAAGGCAATTTCAGGAAATATCCAGTAAACTGTCAATATTGATAATGCAAAAAAAGTTGTTGCAATGAAACTGTAGATAAATATTTTCTTAAAATTTTCTCCTTTGGCCTGCCTCTGAGAGACAAGAGGAAACATTACCGAACTAATTGGACCTGCACCAAAGAAAATAATCTTTCCTAAGGTAGAAAGTGCAGCATAGATTCCAGCTTCATAAGAGGAAAAGAAATGCTTTACCAGAATTAGGTCTGTAGAATAAAGTGAGGTTGTGGCAATTGTTTGCAACCCAACAGGAAGAGCAAATTTCAATATGTCCTTTAAATCTGGCAATGATTTTATAGCTTTAGAAGGCTTTCCCCTTAAAAATAAATTAGTGAAGAAAAATCCTAAAATAGCTGCTGTTACAAATGCAAATAGTACTCCTCCTACCTTAAATCCCATATACAGAAGAATTATCCCAAGTAAAAGTTTTGCACTATTTTCTACCATTACAGAGATTACCATTTCCTTAAATTTTAACAACCCCTGCAGGATTGACCTATTAAGCGAAGATTGGATAGAAAATAAAAACGATGACGCAATTAGTATAAGAAAATATGGCTCATCAATATTTAAAAAACTTGAAAGAAATGGAGATGCCAAAAGAAAAATTAAACAAAAAAATATTGAGATTTGGAAAATTTTTGCTTTAAGAAACCCAATTAAGTTTTCTTTTTCGTTTTCGTTTTTGGCTGTTGATACAAATTTTATTATAACAAGATTTAATGAACCCGGAATAATTCCAAGTAATCCAGAAAGTGACAGGATTGAAGCTAATTCTCCATAACCTGTTGGACCCAGCATTCTTCCCATTATTAAATGGTATAAATAATTAAGAAAACTAACTGCATTGCTTCCAAAAACCATAATAAAACTTCCTGTAAAAAGAGGGTGCAAAAGAAAATTTGAAAATTGGGATTTTAGATGCAAAATTTTCTTCATGCTACCCAGTATCCCCTCAAAAAAAGCGTTGTCTCAATAAATAAGAAAATAATAGATATAGCAAAGAATAATACTTTATAGGGTCTGGACAAGTTATTTACAAAAATTGTTAACGCTAAAAAGCTTGGAAATAAAACTATCACATATCTTGGTAAAGACGAAAAGCTGCCCTGAATGGTAGTTAATATATAACCAGTAAATGCATATACAAGATAAGAGGACCTTATTTTCTTGAAATAACCATAGATAGGCAGCAGCAAAAACATTATACCTACTAAAAACTCTAATACTATAGTTTGATAAATTGGATTCTGGAAATCTGTTGTTAGAAGCATTTTTATATACCGATAATATACTTGAGGTAGTAAAACTATTCCTGACTGGTGTTGCTCACCAACCACCTTTTGTAAATTATAAAAAGCTAGCCCATCTCCAAAGTTTATATACTGATAGACCATGTAAGAAATAAGGCCTGCCGGTATTAAAAATAGCCATATTAATTTTCTAAGAGGTATTTTTTGCTGCCTAGCCTCTATCAGCAGAGCAGGAAGTAATAGTATTCCAAAAACTCTTGTGGCAGAAGATAAAGCTCCAATTATAGAGGCTTCAAACCACCTTCCTTTCCTTGCAAAATAAAAAGATAAGACGGTTAACAGCAAGAATATTGACTCACTGTATAAAGCCCCAAAGTAAAAAGAAAGCGGAAAAGAAATAATTACCAAAAGCGTTAAAAGACTAATCTTTTTTGAAAAATCTAAATTAAGTAATTCAAAAAGCATTATTAAAGCAAAGAGAAAAGAGGCATTTGAAATTATCAAGCCAACTATTGTTGAAGAAAGTATTGAGGAAAAAAGGTTAAAAGAGAATGGGCTTGCAAAAAAATCTATAAGCAATGGGTAAACTGGGAAAAAAGCTTGTTCTAGCTGTTTATAACCAAATATTGCTATTGCCAAAAAATGTTCTCCGTCAAAGTTTGCCCAGGCAAAAAGCTGTGGAGACAGATGAAAATTTATTGCTCCTCCTCCAAGATAGCGGTTTACTGAAGCTAAAGGAAAATTTAATGCGGTGATGGAAAAACAAATTAGTAATATTCTCCAAAATAGAAATAAACCAGTTATGAGTTTTATATGTGCACTAATTTTGGTAAGTATTTTCATTTTAGTGAATTTGAATAAGTTTTCTTAAGTTCCTCACCAAACCTATCCCAGGAAAACTTACCTGCCTGTATTAACCCCACATGAGATAATTTATTTTGTATGGATTTATCCAGTAAAACCTCTTTTGCGATATTAACAAATTTACTAACATTTGTTGGATCAAAAAAAATTGCAGCATCCCCTCCTATTTCTTTTAAACTTCCTCTATCTGAGGAGATTACAGGAGTACCACAAGCAAAGGCTTGAAGCAGGGGAATACCAAATCCCTCATATAAAGAGGGTTGTACATAAGCTGTTGCCAAATTATAGAAAGCAACCAGTTCTTCATCTTTTAAATTTCCTGGACTGATTATTGATTGTATAAGATTATATTCTTTAATTAATCTATTAAGCTCCTTTAAGCTTTTAAGTTCTGGATGGTCTATGTTTTCTACTTTTTTTAAAAAGACTCCACCTACTAAAATTAGCTTTATATCTTTTAATCTCTGATCTTCCAATAGTTTCTTAAAACCTTCTATCAAAAATGTTAAATTTTTGGTCCAGTTGGCATCACCTACATATAATATGTATCTATCTGGCAGTTGATATTTTCTTTTGACTGGGATCAACTCCCTATCAGACAGCATTCTAAATTTCTGATCAGATGCCAAATGAATAACACTAATCTTAGATTGTTTAATTTTCAAATACTTTACAATATCTAGTTTAGAAACTTCCGAATCCGTAACAATGGAACAATTTGAAAGGGCTGCTTTTTGTAAGAAATAATTAAACCCACCTCTTATTCCAACTGGATAATGTTCAGCAAAAATCAGGGGTATAACATCATGAATAGTAACAATAGTAGGAAATTTTTTTATAATAGGCAATGTATGGAAAAACAGGTCATACCAAGGGTAATGAACCAGATCAACATTTTTTAGCTCTGCTTCATTTCTAAACTTTATCACTTCAACCTCTTTATCCCTTTCCAGTATTTCCAATAAATTCCTTGTATAATAACCAATACCCCTAAATTTATGAGATGATTCTAAAGGTAGAATATTTACACCAACTTTCATTTACTTTCTCCTTTATCAATAACAAATTTTAAAAAAGAAATAGGAAAACGCAGTGAAGAAAATAGCGAAAAAATAAAACCCGGAAATCCATCTACAAAACCTTTATGTATAAAGTAGGTTTTTAAAAACCACCATGAAGGCTTAATAAACATATATTCAATGAAAATTTGCGGGGTATTTCTAATCCCTTTTTGTTTCATTTGAGTAGCAATCAAACTAGTATAGACATTAAGCCTTTTTAAATATATTCCAAAAGTTTTATCCTTAATATGTATGAGGTCATTTTTCAGAAAACCAACCTTACCCTCAACTACTGCCTGCTCATGGACATCTTTTGCGGGCAGTCTTCCTTTCCCATTTCTATAAAGCCTTAAAGTATAATCAGGATACTGTCCTCCTTTACTCAAAAATTTTCCTAAGAAAAAATTCCTTCTTGGGATCCAGTAACCATTAAAGCCAGACTGAGAGGAAATAACTTCTTTTATTTCCCTGGAAAGATCTGTGCTTACTGTTTCATCTGCATCAAGCTGCAATACCCAATTTCCCTTGGCTGCATCTATTGCTATATTTTTGTTAATATGAAAAACCTGAGGGTTATTTGAACGGATTATTTTTGCACCAAACTGTTTTGCAATTTCAATTGTTTTATCTTTTGATCCCCCATCCACAATTACAATTTCAGAGGCAAGATTTTCAACTGATTTAAGACATGGTCCTAAATTTTCTTCCTCATTAAACACAGCTAAAACTACTGAGACTTTTTGATTCATTTTATTGCACTTATTAAATAGAACGCATTACCTCCATCAGGAAAACGGATAATCTTCTTCACGTCAAATTTATCCCTGTGCCTTAACCCATCATATTGACTAGGTGTAAGTATATACAATACATCAGGAAAAGGCTCACTCTCAACAGGATCCCACCCGCCAAAGTAATACCTATTAAAAGATGACACTGTATTATACTTATAACTCTTGCTGTCCCAACGGTTATATATAACGGTATTTATAAAATCCGGCAATGGTTCTTTTAAATGAAATAGGAAAAAAATATAGGGTTGGGATCTCTCCTCTGTCATATAAACCGTAGCATATTCCGGATGAGCTCTCACAAATTCAACAATTTGTTTCATGCCGTACTGCCAGTCAGTTGGTTCCTTTTTTGAATAAGTATTAAAGTAATAACTTAGATAAGAATTCATTTGAAAAGCCAATAAGATTAGTATGAAAACAATTACTGCTATTTTTATCTTTCCCTTAAACCATCCCAGTAACTTGCTGGCACCTAACGCAAAGATAAGATGCATGCTTCCCATCATAAATATTGCTCTTGTAGCGCTAGGGGCGCCCTTAACCAAACTTGCAGGCAGCGGAGCTAACAACAACCAAACTAATATAACAAACCCGGTCTTGGATCTTAACTTTACCAGATAAAAAAATCCGGTCAAAATAAATAAAGCGTCAGTCTTATAGAATTCTCCAAAAGTTTTAGTAGAATTTCTTGGGCTTTGATCTCCAGAGAAAAATAGATATTCAGGAGTAAAATGGCTTATATAGTTTCTTAGGATAATCTCTCCTTTTGCAAGATTAGAATTTTTAGTTGACTTGTAAATTGTTGTTTCTTCAATATCCTCATTATTAAGCTGAGTTTGTTGAACTCTGGCTATTCCCAAAAGCCTTGGCTCAATAATTAATAAAGATATAAATAGAAAGAAAATAAGCAGACCGCTATAAAAATTTATGGAGAGTTTTTTTAGATCCTTAAAATAAAGCAAACAAAGGAGTAAAACCAAAGGAGGAACTATTAGTTTTGAAGAGTGATAAGACAATATACTCAGTCCAAAAGTAAAAAACGATAGGTTTATCAACCATGCTTTTTTTTGAATAGCCAAAAAAAACAATAGCAGGCCAAGGATAAAAAAGAAAAAGGCAAAATTAACCTCCCATAATCCTCTGGAAAAATGTAAGTGATAAGGAGAAACAGCTAAAAATAATGCTGAAAGAAGAGCAGCAAGATCACTCTTAAAAAATATTCGTCCTAACCAAAAAATTACTATCACACCTAAAACACCTATAATAGCAGAAGGTAGTCTGGCACTAAAATCTGACAAACCAAATAGCTTTACAAATATTGATGTTATATAAATATGTACCGGGTGCTTATCATCTCTAAAGGATGTGAATACTAAGGGCAGCTTTGCTCCCCACTCATCCCTTCCCCAGTTTGCTATTGTATATGCATTATACCCCCCTGCAGCTTCATCCCAATTTAAAGATGGAGGCAGCTGATCTAATTTATAAATTCTTAAAAATGCTGCTAATAAAATTATAAGTATAAATACAATTTTGACTGATTTTTTCATTGTAAATCACTAGAATAAATTGTATACCCAAAATGCAGTTTTCCCGTCTAAAAACCTGATTTCGCTATTTGGTTCTATATTATCAGGCTTATCTACGTCAGTTGCAAAAATCAGGGTTCTTTTAGAACCAATATCTGTCTTATTAATTTTTCTAAATTCAAATTTACCAAATTTTGCCACAGTGGAAAAACCCCATTCGTTTATAGGATTGTATTCAACTTCTGATCTAAATTTTTCAGGACTGTATTTTAGGTAATATAAAGCAAAAATATAGGGTTGTGCATAAACATCAGATATAATAATCCTGTCAAAATTTCCAATTTGGTCTTTATAATCTAAAAATAATCTCTTATACCCATACTGCCAATCTTGAGAAAATTCTTTGGGATACTGAGTAATATAATTTTGATAAAAAAATGCAAAGAACAATATATAGACGACTACTAGCGGAATTAAAATTCTTCTAAAACGGTTTATAAGACCATTCGCTCCAACGCCCATTAAAATACAAATAAAAGGAATAACAGCCAGCGACCTTGAAGCATGCGGAATCTCTTTAAAGATAATTGCCGGAACAGGGCCTAAAAGTATTAATATAACAGGCAAATATAACAAGAGTTTTCCTTTCTTTTTAATGATAGCGGTTCCCAGCAAAACCAAAAGAAGATCAGGCAAAAAAAGTTGGCCTGATCCAGGTGGATGATTTCTAGGATTAACATCTCCTTTTAAAAGAAGAAAGTTTGGGCTGAAATGGACAAAGTAGTTTTTTAAAATATTAGTGAAATTATCTCCCCAATCAGTAGATTTACTCCTGTCAAAAATTAACTGTAAGCGCGGGTTTCCCTCCAAATCATACACTTGCTGAATGGTAGGAAGCAGTGCAAAGGATTGAACCCTGCCAAACCCCGCATCATAAATAAGTAACCTAACAATAGGTGTTAAGCTCGCAATAAAGAATATAAGTGCGCCCAAAAGTATCAGAAAATTTTTTACTTTAAAGGGGTAAATATGCAAAGAGAATAATAAAATAATAGTAAGAGGAACAAGTATGCGGAAACTATTATAACTATAAATACTTAGTATGAAACAAAAAGTTGCAATGATTACTAAATACTTCTTCTTCAAAGCTAAAATCATTAGATAAATTCCCAGCATAAAAAACATTAAACCTGCAGAAACTTCGTGTGCAACCCTACTAAAGATGAATAACCAGGAGGAAACAGCCAGGAAGAAAGCGCTAAAGAGAGCCGTGCGTACTTCCTTAAAAAGCTCTTTAGTTAACAAATAAGTTATAATAATTATAACTGAGGAAAATAAAACAGCTGGAAATCTTATGGAAAATTCATTTAGCCCAAAAAGTTTCACGAAAACAGCTGTACTGTAAATAAAAACGGGCAGCTTAAACTCACCAAAAGCCCTAAAGTGAATTGGTAGAAAGTCTCCCCATTCATCTTTACCTGTTTGAGAAATAGTATAAGCATTATAACCAAATGATGCTTCATCCCAATACGGAGAAGGTGGGATCGTATCAATTTTATATAGGCGGGTTAAAAGAAAAAGAAGACAAATAATTATTAAGAGAACTTTTGGGGACGAAAGTTTTAGTATAGACTTAGGCATAAGATAACAATATAATCATATCATGCCGCATAGCTTTTTACTGCCCTTTCTCTCTGGCTTGTTATCTTTTTGTTTAAATTATTTTTCCCACCATCACTTATTTATTTCTTTAATAAATAGTCTTACCCTGGGCCTGGCAATTTATTTATTCCAGAATTTTTTAAATTTAAAGAAATCCATCTTTAATAATTTTCTTATCCTCTCCTCAGGGTTAATACCGCTTTTTTTTTATTCATCTAACTATATATTTTTTTCATTTCTTCCGTTAACAACCTTAGGGCTATTTTATTTATACAAAAAGTTTCCCGCTAAATTTATACTCTTAATTTGGATACTTTTTTTATTACTGGCTAATTTATACCTCGGAGAAGTAATTAAATATCCTTTTCAGATCCAACATTCACAATTAATTTTTAATTCTCCTGAAGTTAATTATCACCTTAACAGACATCAGGAAGATGCATTATTTATTCCCTACCGGCTCCGTTTACTGCTATATTCAAAGCTCATTTACGTTTATGCGCTTTTAACTAACTTCTTTGATTTTCTAAACCTAAAAAACCTTTATGATGTTTTACTTCTGGCTAACTTATATCCAATATTTATAGGAAGTTACAAAATATTTATAGAAAAGGGCAGATTTAAGTATTTAATCTTTAGTTCTTTTTTTGTAACAATATTGACCTCAGGGGTAGACCGGTCTGCGGATAAATTCCAATCCCTTTATTTATTAGCGCCCATATTTATTTACTTAATTCTTAAAGGATCTCAACATATTAACAAAAAAGTTTATCTGATTTTATGGGCCTTAAGTTTTTACATTTTTATCAATCCCAAAATATGAAATTTAATTTTCCCCTTTTAGTAATTCTTGTTGCGCTCTTAACAATTCTATTAAGGTTTGCTCAATTAGATACTGTCCCGCCGCATCTGTCAAACGATGAAATATCAATTGCCTATGATGCTTATTCAGTATTAAAAACAGGTAAAGACGAACATAATCATTTCTTACCCCTATCTTTTCAGTCACACAGCACTTACAAGGCCCCTCTTACAATATACTTGGCAATACCTACAACTATATTATTTGGGAGTACTGAAATAGCTGTCCGGTTGATATCTGCTCTTGCAGGCAGTTTAACAACTCTTATATTAGGATTTTTGGTTTTTGAACTAACAAGAAAGAAATACCTTGCTCTTCTAAGCTCTTTTATCTTAGCTATCTCACCAATGCATATTTTAACCTCGCATATGGCTTATGAGGCAAATATTGCTTTATTCTTTTTTACTTTAGGAATATATTTATTTTTCTTAGGTCTTAGAAAAAGCAGTTTCATAACTATTGCTAGTTTTATTTCATTTGCTTTATCAGTTTGGGCCTACCATACAGAATGGATCTTTACTCCTTTTATCATAATTTTACTTATTTTAATGAATATTAAATCTATCAAAAAACAACCTAGGTATTATTTTGGGATTTTACTTTTTTTAACTATTATTGTTCCAATACTCTTAGATTTTTTAATTAATTTAAACTCTACTACCAGAGCAAGTACAGAGAATCTGCTAAGAGAACCTTCTTTGGCAATAAAATTGGAGAACCCTAATTTTTACCCTTGGCAAAAAGTTTCTTTTATTATTTCAGCATTTTTGGAAAAATACTCATCCTATTTTAATCTCTCGTATATATTTTTTACAGGCTATAACTTGCTCCCAAAAGCAGACCCTTTCCAAGCAGGTGTATTTCTATCCCCCTTTCTGCTTTTTTTCCTTATTGGCATATATAAAGTTAGTGAGCTTTTTAAGGAAAAGGCGGGGTTTATTTATGCCCTTTTAATAACAGCTCCAATAACTGCTTCTTTAACTTCAGGTGTACAAAGTACATCAAGAAATTTAGTATCAGTGATCCCAATTTCAATAGTTTGTGCTGTGGGTTTTTTTATTTTCTTAAAGCATGCTAATAGAATCTGGAAGATTTTTACATTAACAGCGATACTTGTTTCTTTCCTTTACTTTTTAGTAATTTTTTTCTATCATTTCCCAAAAGATTCAGGTGAAGGTTTTCAATATGGTTATAAGCAGATTGCCCAGTATATAAAACCCAGATATCAAAATTATCACCAAATTATTATTGATCCAAGATTTGGCCCAGCAAATATGTATGCAGGGCTTCCGCATTTATATATCCCCTATTACACAAACCTTAATCCAAATAAATTATTGGAAAGCAGAAGAGTTAAGGAAGGAACTTTTTTTGATAAATATCAGATCAGAAATATAGATTGGGATAAAGAGGAACTAAAAGAGGGCTATTTATATATAGTACCTGCCTCTAATGAACCCAACCAAAAATTAGATTTGAGAAAATTGCATACCATAACTCTGCCTAATTTTAAGCCTGCATTTTATCTTTATTCAATTTAAGGTTTAACCTCAACCAAATCAAAAGCCCTTTTTCCATCCAGAAAATCAACTGTTAGCAGTCTTGGTAGATCTTTTGGAAAATGTTCCATTTTTCCTATAAAAAGGATGTTCTTTCCAGGAT
>CAZDFU010000005.1:0-46417 GCA_964504985.1 uncultured Gammaproteobacteria bacterium | reverse complement strand
AATAATATTTATCAAATTTCAAAACTCTTACCCAATCATAAGTTTCAAATCTAACTAAAGTTGGATCATTCTGATATTTTGCAGGTTCATAGTTTAAATAGAAAAGAGTAAACATATGCGGCTCACCATAATGTCTTGAAAAAACAATCTGGTCATATTTATCCTTATTCTTATTAATATAGCCTACCACTTGTTTATATCCATATTGCCAGTCTTTTGAATAAGTCTTTGGATAAATGTCATAATAATTTTTTACATAAGAATTAAAATTGAAAACCATTAAAATGAAAAACCCTACCGCTAAAATAATAACCGTAATTTTTGGTAATCTTTTGAGCCAATTAATTGAAACAATAAATCCTAATGCTGAAACAAGTTGATAAAATGGCATTGCAATAAGGGTCCTTAGAGCATGAGGAATACTATCGTTTGTAACAGAGACCGGAATATACGCAAGAAGAACCCAAGATAAAAGAATCCCTTTAAATTTATGTTTTAAGAAAAATAAACCAATAAGACCAGCTATAAACAAAGGCAGTTGAAAATAATATAATTGCCCCATATTTTGAACATGGTGCTGCTTATGAGGTGCGCCAGAAATAAATAGAAAATTTGGAGAAAAGTGAGCAGAGTAATTTCTGGCAAAATAATAACTTACATAGGTAACTTTATTGTGAATTAAGCGTGGTAATGGCGCAGGCAGTTTTGATAATCCTCTATTTTCATTTATTCTTAAAATTAAACCCGGGTCATCTGTAATGCTTACCAATTTATACCTAGAACTTCTTTCTCCGCTTAATATAAACGGTGCTAATGGGATCAATAAAATTATAAAAACGAGAAATGACCATAAAACTATTTTTTTATACTTTGCAAGATGTTTTCTATAAATAATAAGTACTACAAGCAGAAAGATTGGTGCAAATATCCGCGCTGAATTATAAGTAAAAACTGAAAGAGCAAACGGTATCATTGAGATAATAAACCACTTTTGATCTTTAAACCCTTTAACTAAAAACCAAACTCCTGATACTATCCAAAAAGTTGCCAACGAGGACTCAAAGGAGGCTCTAGTTAACTGGATATGCCAAACTGATACAGCTGTAAGAAATGATGATGCTAGCCCTGCTAGATTACTTTGGAAAAGTGCCCTTCCTAAAAAAAACATCACGATAACCGTCAAAGTTCCATAAATTACAGGAGTAATTCTAACTCCAAACTCATTTAATCCAAATATTGAGATGGCCGGAATAGATAAGTAAACTTGAGCAGGGAGTTTATATTCTCCGTATGATTTGAAATGAATTGGAAGAAATTTTCCCCACTCATCTTTCCCTGTTTTTAAAACAGAATATGCATTATAAGAAATTGAGATTTCATCCCAATTTAATGAAGGGGGGATCTCGGTAACCTTGTTAAACCTTAAGAAAAAACCAAGCAGTATAACAATAACCAGTAAAAAGTATGTTAATTTTCTCATTTAATTACAAATTAATGTTAGCAATTTAGCATTAGAAAAGCTATATTATTAACAATAGATGAGGAAAATTCCCAAAGATTTAATTTTCTTAATTATTATCCTAACATTTTCCATTTTGGGAATGAAGGCATTGTTGCATCCAGGATTATTCACTGCCCATGATATCTGGCATCAAGTTGTCAGGCTTTATTACTATCATCTGGCTGTAAATGATGGTCAGATACCACCTTATTGGATAGGTCAACTTGCACACAATTTTGGTTATCCCCTATTATTCTTCTCTTACCACTTTCCTTGGATTATTGGAGTAGCGCTTATGAAATTAGGATTAAATTTTTCAGAAACCATAAAAGCATTATTCTTTCTGTCATACTTAGGATCAGGCATTAGCATGTATTTTTTTGCCAGAAGCCTGCTTAAAGATAAATTATCAGCACTATTATCTTCAATATTGTATCTTTGGGTACCTTACCATTTTCTTATCATCTTTGTCAGCGCCTCGATGGGGATTGCTTTCATATTCACCTTCGTTCCCCTTGTTCTATTAGGCATTCACTTAATAAGAGAGCGTTCAAGATTTGGCATAATAATTCTATCCCTAGGGATCTTGGGCATAATTCTTTCGCATATTATGCATCTTATTTTCCTATTTCCCCTTATTTTTACCCTTTTCCTCTGGGAATTTATATATGCTGAAAAAAGAATGATTTATTTAAAAAATATCACCTTAGGGGTATTACTAGGGGTCTTATTAGCATCCTTTTATCTATTACCTGCAGCTTACTACAACCGCTTTACTAGAGTTAACGGTCAAACCGGTTTAAAAGAACTCTACAAAAGAAACTTTATTGACCTAAACCAACTTGTTTATTCCAAATGGGGCTATAGTCCTATTGTAAATAATGCGAAGAACGGAGAGGTTTCATTTCAACTAGGTGTTTCACAATGGATTTCAGTTATCATCTTAGTTTTACTAATCATTTTTAGGCGTTTGTCAAAAAAGAACCATGCTTTAGGCGTTTTTTTATTATCAGGCTTAGCTGTCAGTATTTTTTTGACCTTAGATTACTCAACAACTGTATGGGAGGTATTAGTAAATATTGTCACAGTTGATTTTCCCTTTAGGTTATTATTACCTGCGCTTCTTATTGCCTCAATTTGTGCAGGTTTAATACTTGTTCATTTTAGCAAGAAACTTAAAATTTTGATTCTTATATTTTTAATACTTGTAGCTTTATATACCAACAGGAACCATCTAAATGTAAATCAATACACTGATTTCCCTATTGAGACATACTTGAACCTGGAAACAGAGGTAACAACTAATACCTTTAATGAGTATCTTCCAATAGGAGCAAACGATAAGTTATTAGGAAAAGTATGGAATGAGGCTTACGGAGAGGGTATAACTTTTTCTGATAAAAAACAGGCAACTAACTTTTTGTCATTTACTATTAATTCAAAAAAAGAAGCTTCTGTGTCTGCTGGACAATTTTATTTCCCAGGGCAAAGTCTATATATAGACAACGAACTCAATCAGCTTAAAGTTGATAAAAATGGTTTAATCAGTTTTAATGTTCCTAAAGGCCGTCACAACATAATCATCAGATTTGAAGATACATTAATAACCCGTGTATCTAAAATTTTAACCTTAACCGGCTTTATAATATTATTATCTTCATTTATTAATTTTAAGAGATTATCTAAAAAGTTTACTTTTTATAAATCCTAGTTTATGCGACCGGAATAATAATATTGTCCAAAAAGTTTGCAAAATAAATTTTACCCCTTTTATAAATTGTATGGATGAAGCCTTATCATGATACCTGGTGGGTATGGCTATTTCACCTATCCTAAACCCAAAACTTAATGAAGAAATTACCATTTGTTGGTCAAAAACAAAATCATTAGAAAATTTTTGAAAAGGCACGGTTTGGAGTACTTTTACAGAATATGCCCTAAAACCTGAAAAATGTTCTGTAAAATTTACCCCTAGCAGTATATTTTCAATCAAACATGTCACACGGTTAACATAATACTTAAGTTTAGGCATCCCCCCTTTAAGGGCGTGCTCTTTTGTTTGAATTCTTGAGCCGAACATAAAATCAAATCTATTCTGTATTATTGGTCTAATAAGCTCCCCAATTAATGTTGCATCATATTGATAATCCGGGTGTAACATGATTACAATATCAACATTTGATTTTAATGCTTCTATATAGCATGTTTTTTGATTTCCTCCGTATCCTAAATTGTTAGTATGGGTAAAAACTTTGATCCCCAGTTCCTTTGCAACTTCAACTGTTTTATCCTTACTTTGATCATCAACAAGTATTATATTTTGGCGGTATTCTGAGGGGATTTCACTAAAAGTATCAACTACAGTCTTTTCCGCATTATATGCAGGCATAACAATTAATACTTTTAAACTTTTCATTATTTATATGCTGGAACTCCCAAAACAAAAAATCTCCATAGCAGGGGAAAATGCAACTCTGACAAAAATGTAGATGGAACTAGAGGACAAGATATACTCTCACATGCAAGTTCAAACTCATTATAAATATAAACAATATTTAAGTATATCCCAACCAACATAACGCCAACAATTACCGTTTTTGTTAACTTGTGCAGCCACAGACTATCAAAAATAGATCCTAGGATAGAAGGCAAAAACAGCATTGACAAGATTATTCTAAAATTAAGCGGGGCAATATTTGGCCTAAAGGCATTTACCAATAAAGACCTGCCGGATAAAAGCAGGCCCACTGCTAAAAAGGATGTATAAAGATTTGATTTTTGAACCAGCAGCTGCAACCCCCATGCACCCAGTATTGCTAAAAAGGGGAATGCGGGGAAACGGTACCATGCTAAAAGATCACCCTCTCCTCCGCTTATCATTATAACGCCAACCCAAAAAACAAAAAACAAACTTATCATCTTTTTTAAACCCTCTTTTGGAACCACTAAGAAATACGCTGCTGCCAAAAGGCAAAAAATATACCATCCATCCACAAGAATCTGTGTTCCATATGAAGGGGATACAAAAAACCAAGCTAAATTCTTAAAACCTACCGGCCTAAAAGACTGAACAGAAGTTATCCTCCAAAAGATTTCAGGATCATAATAGAGTCCATAGAGAATAAACAACCCAATAAAGGGGGTTGTTGCTAAAATTAGATATGCTGCCTTTTTTATTGCCTTCCTTACTCCCGCTGTTTCATATAATTTTTTAAATGTTATATATATAGCTATAAATATCAGGAAAAAACCTGTTGGTTTTGATAAACCTGCTATCCCAACCATAAAAGGGATTGGCAATATATACCTAAACTTGGGCTGCTGTTGGAATTTTATTAATAAATAGGCCATTAAAACAAAAAGCAAGGCTATTAAATTTTCAGGCAAAGCAACGCGGGAAGCAAAAACGAAGATTGGAACAGTTCCATATATAGTCATTGCAAGAAGCCCTGTCCAAAACCCGCTTAAGGATCTTGTGATTAAAAAGATTAGGATTGATGTCAATGCAGCAAATATCACGGCAGGCATTCTAATGTAAGAAGATGGAATAAAGTCTTCTCTGTCTGCGTTATAAATATGGGCAAAATATCCAACTATCAAAGAAAAAAGAGGGGGTTCATCCAACCATGGTTTATATAAAATTACACTTGTTTCTGGTTGTCCGCCTTTATAGTTTATTATTCCCTTAAAAACTTCTGCTCTTTTAGGATAATCCAGAGTTGACCAAGAAACAGGTGTCCCTGTTTCTATCAAATATAACCCTGACCAGGCATACAACATCTCATCTAAGTGAAGAGCGCCTGGTGTTTTTTCATAGTTATGAGACCTTAAGATAAAAGTAAAACAAAAAACTGCCAAAAAAATCAGTATACGGAAAGTTTTTGACCTAAAATATTTTTTTAGCTTGTTAATATTCACTTCAGATTAATTTAAGTATAGCTTGTTCAAATATCCTTTTATTAAAAATTTCTGACCTTTTTATAGCTTCTCTGCTGATTTCCCTTCTTAATTTTTCATCTGTTATTAAATTTATAGAAAAATCCATCAAATCCTCTTTAGTCTCCCAGAGAAAACCAGACTTTCCATCCTCAACTATCTCAATTAATCCGCCTTTCTTAATTACAACCGGAATACAACCCCCTGCCATGGCTTCAACTGCAGCTATCCCAAAATGCTCCATTTTTACCGGTTCACTTTCCCCAAATCCTGAGGCATGCCAATAGATGCTGGATTCTCCGTATAATCTGATTAGATTATCATAACTTAAGTTTGGGTAAAACTTTACAGGCAATCCCTTTGCTAACTCTCTAAGTTCCAGAAGATACTCTTTATCTCCATCGCTTGCAGACCCGGCTAAATGAAGACTCCAACCATCTGTCTTTTTATTCCCGTAAAGACTTTTAAATGTTTTAATTAATAGCCCGTGTTTTTTATCCTTTAAATATCCAAAAAATCTTCCTACAGATAAAATATAATTTTTCTTTTTTAAGGGCTTTATTTTCTCTACTTCAATTGGCGGATAAATTACTTGTGATTTAATAGGCCAATTTTTCCGGGAATTATCTTGGGTAAATTTGGAGTTATAGATTATCAGATCCCATGCCCTTAACTTTGTTTTACCCCAGAATCCGTTAGCGGGCTCGCCTATTAAAGGCGATTGTATATGCAGTATATTCTTTTTAGCTGTGGGGTAACAAATACTTCCATCCGTTAAAAAGAATAATACGTCAAAACGCCGTAAGTAAAAAAGCCTTTTAAAAAAAGAGTTGCCTTTTCCAAACGGAGCTTCTAGAAAATCCACTTTAGATAAATCAAGATTGTGAAGATTTATAATTTTTCTCTTGATATCTTCAATGCCAATTTTTTTTAAATGGGAGTCCAATAATAGATAAACCTGGTGGTTTTTAGATAAAATCTCAGCGATGGTCAAAACATACTTTTCTCCCCCGCCAGCAGTATCTAAATAAGGACTATAAATGGCAATTTTCATTCGTCAAGAAATCCATTTTTTATCAAATTTTTATCAATTTCCCTATAAACCTCTTTTAGGTGCTTTGGTTGCTGCATTTCCCAAAGCCTTACATAGCTCATATACATACTAAACGCCTGCAGCAGTGAATCCATAATACCTATTGACCCGTTAAAAAATCCCCTTCTTAAAATTCCCTGGTTAAATATTTCAGTTAGAAAAATCCTCAAAAAACGGAGTCCGCTCATCTTTGGATGATTAGCCTCAAATCTTAATTTGGCATCTATTTTTGACCATTCAAGACTTTTTAACACAATCTGGTCTAAATCCCTGTGAGTTAAATGCAGCAGAGAATTTTTGCTATAACCTAAACCTCCTTTAAACTTAGGGTATTCATGAACTTTACCTACCCAACCTTCAAAATCACTTTTTTTAAGAAGTCTAATTACCCAATCAGGCCAAAAAGAGCCGTATTTTACTTTACTGCCAAAGATGATATTCTTCCGTGAAAGCGCATAAGCTGAAAAATCAGAAAAGGTAACCATAACTTCTATCTCATTTTTTAATGGTTTTAAAACCCTCTCATCTGGATCAATAAAAAGCACCCACTCACCTGTTGCTTTTTCTATAGCATGATTACGCCAATCTGCAAAATTGTCAAAATTAACTTTAAAAATTTTATCAGTATATTTTTTTGCAATATCTACTGTATTATCTACTGAGCCATTGTCAGAAATTATTATTTCATTGGCCCACTTCACTGATTCTAAACAAGCCTCAATTCTTTCTTGCTCATTTTTCGTAAGAACTATTACACTTAACATAAGTTATTTGCTAAATACTTTAATAAACTTTCTAAAAGGATTTTCCCCCTTATGCTGTCTAAACCAATAATTGATAACTGTTCCATTTTTATTTTTTTCCTCTTCAAGCTCAGCTAAATCAATATCTGCTTCTTTAAAATTTACCTTTTCCCAAACCTTAAGGTAAGCCAGCAGAAAAGAAAATGCTTGCAAAAGAGACAGGCTCAGACCGTGCAATCCGTCAAGATACCCCTTGTTTGCAAAAAATCTCGATAAAAACTCATTTAATGGTTTTTCCAAAAGGTCATTCCATCTAAAACTATACCCTTCTTTAATTAGATACTCCGCCTCAATTGTTGTGTATCTGTTCATTCTCTCAATAAACTGAGAAACTGTTTGATAGTTGTGATGAATAATTGCCAATTCTTCTTCTGAAGGAAGTTTTAAGCCTAAACCTTTAGTAGTTGGCTTGCTATGAATTGCGTCTTGCCAGACAACGCTGCCTTTTCTAAACAATCTTATCTGATAATCAGGCCACCACATTGAAGCCTTCATCCACTTATTAAAAATAATATTCTTTCTGGGGATTTCTACATATTCAGAAGACACATTCCCCTCTTTTATTTCTTTGATTTTCTCTGCCAAGGAAAGACTTATTTCTTCATCTGCATCCAGCAGCAGAATCCAATCGTTACTTGTCTTTGAAATAGCATAATTTCTGGCAGGCTCAACATAGTGGGTATTTTTATAATAAACCACTTTAGCATTATGCTCTTTGGCGATTTTCACTGTATTATCAGCAGAGTGCATATCACATACCACAATTTCATCTGCCCATTTTACGCTCTTTAAGGCTCTAGAAATATTCTTTTCTTCATTTAAGGTATTAATCACCACCGATATTTTTTGAGGCATAGTTTAGATATTATCAACTTCAAACATTTAAGTAAAATGTCAAGGTTTGGGGGAAACTATATAATATGCCAAATATCCGTTAGACATATAGATTTTCTCTAAGATATCCTCTTCTCTTAGACCTGAGGAAAAACTCCAGGGACTGCCAATAAGCAAAACTTTCTTTTTATTTTGATCCTCGCCCCAATCAATTTCTCTAAATGTATATTTGTTAAATTTATAGAAATATTTACTGTCTTTACTATATATTTTTGCTTCAGTTTGATAAATTTTTGGATCATATTGTGTATAAAAAAGCACATAAAGATAAGGGTTGCTGACAAGATAAGGCCCCTCAATGCCCCGTCTTGGATCAAAGATTATTTCATTATATTCATCCTGATGGTCCCGGATATATAAAGCTGCCTGTTTTAACCCCTCATCAATAGATTCACCCTTAGCCCTGGGAAAGTGCACCCAGAAGGTTAAAAAAGCGTGAATCAAAACTATTACCACAAATATAATATATCCACCTGATAATAAGACCCTTATATAAGTTTTAGATAAACCTAAAAGCCATTTAAAAGACTGCACGGCCCCTAAGCTGAGAATGAGCATTAATACCGGAGCAATATGTAAAAGCCTGCCAGCATGAAGCTGATTGTTAGTTATGGAATCTGGCATAATACCTGTTAACAACCAAATGATAAAAATTTCTTTATATGGAATTTTGCGTTTTATCAGTTCAATAATCCCCACTATAAATAACGGTAATTCAAATATATAAAACAGTCCCAGTCCAAAAGTATTAGGAGCAGTTATATTTAGGCCGTTAATAAATAAGAATTCAGGCTGCAGGTAATTTAGATATCTTTTTATCCAGAAAAAAAGAAGTAATGGCAGATCAAGCAAAGGCCGGAAATATTCAAGTAACACATATCTTTGAAACTCTATGTCATTTGAAATAAGAACCATTGACAGTCTAGTCCCAGCTCCCAAAAATAATGTTGCATACAGAAGGGGTAATCCTAAAATTACACAACTTAAAATAAAGAACAAAAAATTATTTTTATTAACTTTAAACTTTGGAAGATAAAAGATTAACAATACAAGTATAAAAACAGGTATAAACAAACGCGGTGCTGGGGCAGTATACATAGTAAGCATCATAAAAAATGCAGAGAGCATTGCCCAAACTTTTCCTCCGTCAAGCATTTTAATAAAAAACCAAATGCCTAAAAGAATAAAAAAAGAGGCTATTAAAGTTTCATATTCAACCCTTGAATAAAATATATGCCAGGAAGAAACAGCAAGAAAAAAGCTGCCCAGCAGAGTAATTACTCTATTCTTTATTGTTTTATTCAAAAAAAAGAAGAAAAGAGGTATCATCAATGTTCCAAAAAAAGCATTCTGGAATCTAACGCCAAACTCATTTAAACCAAATAATTTGATAGGGATTGTCATCAGATATATGGGGACAGGATTTTTATAATCACCAACTGATTTAAAAGTTATGGGCATAAACTTACCATACTGATCCCTTCCTGTTTGCAGTATCGAAAAAGCATCATATGCCATAGACACCTCATCCCCATTTAAACTGGGAGGATTTTCAGTATTTTTATAAAATCTTAAAAAGCCTCCCAAAAGAGTAATGATAATTAGGACTAAAAAAATCAGTAATTTTTTATTCATTGCTTGCCTACTTCAAAATTCCTTTCAAGCTCATAATATTTTGTAAACCTGTCTTTTTCCCTGATTTGGATATCATTTAATACAACAATTAACTGAAAGGCTACAAAAAAAATACTTATATAGAGAAAGAGTTTTATAATTCTTTTTTTTTGTTTAATTAACCCTATTAATCCATATGAAATAATTATCATTACTACCGGAGAGAAAATAATTAAACGGTTTAAATCAACTGCATACCTGGACAAAACAGATGGAGTTACAAGTAAAGTTGATAAAAGTATTAATTTTATTTGGGGAAATTTTAATAAATGATAAAAACCGTAAACAAACGGGATTAAAAAACCAAGAAAAATTGGAGGGGTAAAAGAAAAGTTTAGCAGCTTTTCCTGGGATGTAAAAAAATTTGAAGGAACAAGTTGTTTAGTATATTTTAATATCAAGTTTTCTAAAGAAAATAAATATTTATTCTCGCTTATTTTAGCCAAACCGCCTAAGTTCTCTTGCCTAGCTGCCCCTTGATAGCTATTTATCATATTCAATAAGCCGGGATCAGAGAATATTTTAGTCTCATTATTTAGGATATTCCTAAAACCTATATTATTTTTTTGTATTAGAAAAAGGAGAGGTAAAATTAAAATAGAAATAATTATTAGGGAATACTTTAAATCTTTGAAACTAATTAATTTAAAAACCGGAAGGATAAAAATAATTGGGATAAGAAATAAAAAAGATATAGAACTATACCCTAATAATATTATTGTTCCACTAACTAAAATTGATCCCATAAATTTTTTTGATTTAAGCAAAATAAAGCCATATAAACCCAAAAGTACAAGAAAAAGAAGATAAATATAAAAAGACCCTGCCGCTGCCAAATAGCTGCCCCATGGAGAAATAGCATAAATTAAGGGAAGTATCAAAGAGTAGTTACCAAAAATTCTTTTGCTTATTATCCAAAGCAGAATTAGGTTTCCTAATTCTAATATATAAAATAACCATTGGGGAATAATAAAAGTTTTACCAATTAAGTCTAAAACAAATAATTTTTTAGGGTCAAAATGAATAGGGAATAGATTATTTTGAATAAATATCAAAAAAAAGAAATGAACTAATAATATAGCAGCAAAAATGCTAATTTGTTTTCTTGTTTTCATTTTTAGCCAATAAATAAAATGCCGGTTCCCCAGAAGGATGCTTGATTACCTTAACTAAAATCAAATCAGACGGAACCCTTGCGGGCTCTTTGATTAAATCAAGTTCAATTTCTTTAAATGGGGTAAGGTAGAGGGAATTTGGCGGTAATATGGATCCCAATTCATACAAATGTTTATCCATCCCTATGGGAGGAAAATAATATTTCCCTAATCTGGAAACCATACCAAAGTGTTCTAATTTTTCTTTTTTTAAAGGATAATTTTTTTGCAATTCAGATGGAGAAAAATATGACCAAACCAAGAAAAAAATCATAGGGGGCTCTTCTGCTGCACTTATTATAACTTTATCATATTTGGAGCTTTCTGCCACTACAGACTCTATTGCATCTTTAAACCCGCTATGCCACCATCTTTGGGAATCCCATGGAAAATGAACCCAATAGTTATGCTGATAAAAAATGAAGCTTAAGAAATAAACCAATGATAAAGTAACCACGAATATTTTTCTATATTTTTGGCTTATAAAATAATATGAATTATAGATCCCTAAAGCTATGAGAATTATCAAAGGCAGAAGTAAAAAGAGAAGCCGTGAAGCATGAGAGCTTCCGTCGTTTGTTAGTATTGATGGCAAAGGAGCAGCTAAAATCCAAAATATAATAACTAATTTTAACCTTATATTCTCCACCCTTAAAATTAAAAAGATTAAACCTAGTAATATAAATACTGCCTCAATTTTATAGAATTCACCATGACCTATGACATTATGAGTAGGCTGAGGATCCCCCCTTATAAATAAAAAATTTGTTGAAAAAGCCCCTAAGTAGTTATTTATAATATTTGATGTAAAGTAAATAGCCCTGTTGTGAAACAACCTGTCTATAATATTACCTTCATCTCCAAATAAAGATTCAGCGTCGCGCATTCTTGCATCCCGGAGCCTATCAAAACCTATTTCAGAAGAAGCTGTTTTACTATTAAAAATGGAGGTTGATAAGAATCTGTTAGTCCCGCCTCCAAATAGGGTGCTAAAAGCAAACGGAATAATTATTACCAGAAAGGCAATTACCGAAATAGTTAAATACTTCCTTGATATTCTTCTTATACTATTCCTGTAAATTATTCCAAGAATTAAAAAGGTTATAGGGAGAAAAATTTTTGCTGAATGATAAGACAGTGGTGTTAATGCAAAAAAAATTACAGACAAAATTAACCATTTTCCCTCATCTAATGCTCTTAGAAAAAAATGTAATCCTGCCATAAATAAGACTAACATTAAAGTACCTTCAAATCCCCACCTGGAATAGTGAAAATGCCAAGGAGAAATAGTTAGTAAAAAAGCAGATAAAAGTGCTAACCCTTTCTTTTTAAAAATCTGGTTCAAAAGTAAATAAAATAGTAAGATGCCTGCTACGCCAAATATGGCAGCAGGAAGACGCACACCAAGAGGAGATATGTTAAAAATTGCTATTGTTGGAATTATTAGATAACCATATAAAGGCGATTTATAATCAGCCAGAGACTGAAGATGCAGAGGCAAAATATGGCCTGTATAGTCTTTGCCGGTTTTATACAGTGAGTTTGCATGATAGCCAATATCAACTTCATCTCCAAATAAAGAAACAGGGACTCTATCCAGCTGCCAAACTCTCAGAACTAAAGCCAGTAAAAGTATTAGGATAAGCTGCCAATTACCAACAATTATTTTATGGATCATTTCCTCACCTTATATATTATTACATCATTATTTTCAAAAAAAACATTGATCCTATTTTTCTCTACATCCAATGGTTTATCAAATTCAGATTTTGCAATATAGATGAAGCCAATTTTTTCTTTTTGTAGAAATTCTTTGTTCCAGGAAAAATCAGATTGTTCAAAAAATTTCTTTTTATTTTCTATTCTTTGATCTGTTGCAGGGTAGAATAAAAGAGTAACATGTTCAGAGGAAAGATAGGAAACCCTGCCAGTTAAGGCTGATATATATGATGTATCGTACCATGCATAAATTGGTCTAGGTTGAGTAAATTTACTTTGAAGATCTTTATTAAAAGGCATGTTTAATATAACATCTTCTGTCTTAGAGTTATTTTTTAGATAACTTAAGGCGTCTAATTCGCTATTTGTTATCTTTGCAAGCGGGCTTGTATTTGGACCATAAAATTCAACTAAATTTCCAATTACTGTGGGCAGAGAGAAGATTGCAATAACAATAAATATAAAAAGCTTTACCAGATTAATTTTTATAATACTTAGCAGCCGGTATGTTGAGATCGCACCATAGAAACCAAATATCAGCATAAAATACTGCATGAACTGGATATTGTTATATATAAGCCCTTTTTGGACAAAAAACAAAGGTACAATAAGACCAGTTAGCATACTTACTAAAATCATAATCTCAAAGGGTTGGATAAAGATTTTTCCCCGGCTTGTAATTATTTTCCTTATAATTTCTAAAAGACCTAAAATCCTCATTCCTAAATTTCCAACTATAAAAATAGCAAGGGCAGTCGTTTCAAATTGAAGTACTCTCAACTTTGCATTCCAGGTTCCCAATGACAGGTAAAACTGTCTCCTCAGTTCCAAATCAATCCAATCAAGTTTAACAACAACCATAGTTCTAACAAACCACCAGGGAAGGAACATCAAAAAAGAGGCTGCCTGAGAAGAAGTCATCGCCCTAAAGGTTAGGAAGTTTGATAATCCTAAAGCTAAAAATAGAATTAAAGTAATAAATTTGCGGTTAATGATTAAATCAACAAGGGCTGCAGCACCCAGTCCCATTAACATTACAAAACCACCTGAAACTTTAAATCCAGCCAGCATTGACCCAATAATGAAAGATATAATAGCCCACCTAAAATTCCTCTTTTGAATATATATTAAAAAAGAAAGAAAAAAAGCCGGGAGTAAAAAATGGGAAACAGCATGCGGTGGATTACCTATTATAGTATTTTGTTGGGCTGCCCAAAATGTCGTCTCTCCTGCAAATATACTTCCCCCATGCAGGTAACTTACTATATAGCCAAAACTACCAACAAAATAGCTAAAAAATAAACCAAGATAACCTATTTTTTTATTTACAGAATGATCTTTATTGCTCTGCCATCTGGTAATAAAGGCAAATATACTAATTCCGATAAGAAATGAGAAAATAACCGGGAAAAACCTAAAGTAAAGATCGAGTGACGAAAAAAATGGAAAAATACGGGCAAACTCCCCCATTAAAACATCAGCCAAATAGTGGTAGTTATAAATCACCTCATTTGAAAAACCGGGGTTTTGAGGAGGGATGGACTGTTTTATGGCCTCCATAGAAGCAACATGCCAAAGTCCATCATGCCCCTGCGAACTCCAAAAATACAAACCATCATTATACTGAAAACCGCTTGGAAAATTTATAAACCCCTGAAAAATAATTCCCAAAATCAATATTCCCAAAAGGATTTTATCATGTAAAAAAATCTTCCAGCTCTTAAATATCTTTTCTTTGTAGATAAAAATTGCTCCTGTGTTTAGGATTAACAATATAGGTAAAACTAAAAATCTTAAGTTTAATATCCCAAATACAATTGCTGAAATTACAAATAATACAACGCTTAAACACAACGATAGTGCTATTGATTCTTGGTCTTCCAGTGTTTTGTCTATTTTTTGTATAAGCCAATAACCTGCCGGGAAAAACAACAGGAAAAACAAAATTATAAAGATTAATCCTAATATTAAAGTTTGAAAAATTAACATATTCTAAATTTTGGTTTCATAAACCGTGATTTCCTGATTTTGGAAAATTTTCTCAAGTTTCAACCTGTCTTCATCAATACTCCTTGAAAATTCATTAATAAGATATATATATTTTATGTTATTTTTCTTTAAGAAGTTTTTAGCACTCTCTATTCCCTGCTCATCAGATAAATTAGAACCAGCATCACTAAAGAAGTCTTTTGTAGCAACAATTCTTTTTTTATAATCTGTTAAAAGAATTTGGTTTTGTCCTTCATCCTCCACAAAGACAACCTTATCTGATAAGGCAGATACATAAGCAGTACTATCATATACAAAAAGGGGCCAAGGTTCTTCAATCCTCTTTTTAAGTTTATCGTCATACGGATAGGTTAAAACAACGCCATCTGGCTGCTTTGAAAGAAACTCTAATGCTTCCAACTCTTTTTTATCAACCCAGGCATGGGGGAGATAATTTGTGTAGTAGCTTGCTGTCACAAATGAATTAATAGGAGCTAGTATTAAGAAGAGGAAAATAATAATTACTGCCAAAAATTTAGGGAGATTAGAAATTATAGAGGAAAAGACTATACCTGAAATTACTGCTGTTACATAAAGGCTGTAATAAATAAATTGTATAGTATTCCAGGGATTTCCTGATTGAATAAAGAGTATTGGGATAACAATAGAAAGAACGGAAAAAATAAATAGAAAAAGATAGTTAATATTTCTAATTATTAATTTACTTCTTAGAAGAGTTAGTAAGCTGAATACTCTTAATCCAAGGTTACCAACTATAAATATGACAATGCTTACCGCCTCTGCTGTAAAAAATTTCCACCAAATTTGCTTTTCCACTCCCGCTGTTCTTGCCAAAGTTAATCTTAACCACCCTACCCTATCAGGTGAATCAATCATCGAATGTATAAGCCAAAATGGTGAAAATACTATTAATTTAGTATTTGTCTGAAAATTTGAAAAAAATACAAAAGAGGTAATAATTAAGGCTCCAGCAAAGGTGAATAAATAATCAATCCTTCTTTTAGCTATTCCAACCAAAAAGAGTGAAGCCAGCACTAATACTGCCCCATATGATTTAAATCCGGTCAAGCTGCCTGCTAATATTGCAACTTGAGAAATTGCTAATATGTTATCTTTAATACCAATAAAAGAAAACTTTTTGCCGTTAAAAGTAAATAGAATCTGCATTAAAGCAATAATAATTATTAGAGATATTGCAAAGGGAGGATTTAAATTAAAAGAGATTGACTGATTTGCCCAGAAAGCTGATTCTCCTGCAAAGACTCCGTATTTTATTACTGAGACTACCCAACCAAAACTACCTGCAAAAAAAACAAGATATAAACTAAAAAAAGATGCTATTTTAGTTTTTAAACTTCCCAATCTCTCCTCAAATAGGTTATGGATAAGATAATAACTCCCTATACCTAAAGCCAAAGAAAATAAAACAGGGTAAAACCTAAATACTAGATCTATTACCGGTACTTTTACCAAATAATTTGTTGCTGCTACTAAAAGATCGTAGAAGAAATGATAGTTTTTTAATGTGTTTTGAGAAAATATTGGGTTTTCAGGAGGAACTGCTTTTATTAGCTGATTTATTAAACTTATATGCCAAACTCCATCATGGGTATTAGGTCCCCAAAAACCCATACCAAAAGGGTATACTAAACCATTTTTAAAAGTTGGAATTACCTGGAAAACTGTTCCCGCAGTAATTATTGTTAAATTTAGCAAATCTACCCAACTTTTAATTTTTGGAATCTTAATCTTTTTAAAATATAAAATGTATAATTTTGAGAAGATTAAGATATTTATCAATAGATAAGGGTAAATTAAAAACCTCATTTTTAAAAGGCTTAGCATATAAAAAACAAGAGTTAATTCAACCAAACCTAAAACTGTTGATAGGAAGATAATTTGATAAATTGATTTTTTACCAGGGGAAACTACTTTTTCATTTTTAAATACCTTATTAATAAGTAGGAATCCAGGAATAATACAAGCGGTCACTAAAAAAAGGGTAAATAAAACTGTCTTCAGGAAAACATTGGCAAAAGACCATTCAAAAGCACCCTTTTTAATTTGCAAGCTAATCTTTTTTTGCTCTACTTCTTTAGCTGTGGCATCTAAAATAGCACCATCAATAGATGAGACTTTCCCGTCAATCCCTATATCTCTTGGTAAAAACTCTATTGTTCTTAATTTCCCTGCTTCATTTTTATAAGTAATGGCATACTTTTGACCTTTTCTGATAACATTAAAGTCAGTTATTTTTCCCTGGTCTATTATCCATTTGTGTCCAAAGCTCACTTCGTCCAACACCCTTGTTGCAGAGGTAGCAAAATTTACGCTATCACATCTTTCTTTGAAACATAGCTCTTCTGATCCTTCTATGTATTGCCGGATATCCCTAAATAAACTGCCATCCCTGTTTAAAAACCACCCTGCCCTAAAGTATGGATTCATAAACCAAACTACTTTTTTGTAAGAACCTAAAGGATCATCTGCAATTATTATTTGTTCCGGTGAAAGATTTGGGAATTTAGATTTGTACCATGATGCAAACTCCTCCATTTTCACGATTGAAATTTGACCGGACTTTTTCTTATCAGAAAGCACCTTGATTTGATTTTCATATTCATTTAAATATTTCTGCCAGGAATAAGAGTTTTCTAAACCAACAACCAGGTGGGAAAACTTATTTAAAGGTTGTTTAGTATATACGTCAATAAGTTTAGAAAAATATTTAGTATCTAGGTTATGAAAATCTATATAGTCATTTGCCTGCAGCGAATAGGTACTTTCTTCAACGCCTTTCCCGTAAGAATTAACCGGGTCTCTTATTGCCCATTGGACCATTACCAATGGTATCTTATTTTCCAAACTTTGTGCTGGGTGTAATGCATTAGTTTTTGACGGGTAATAAGGAGTACCAAAATATTGGCCCCAAATTTGGTAATTATCTGTGGTATATTGATCTGCAACTATTAGAGCTGAAGTAATTTCGTACTTTTCTTCCATATATTTTAAAGAGAAGACGTCAATCCACCAGGCTCCCACTGATTTGGGGAAGAACCCGAATGTTTCTTTAAATTTCTCAAAAGCCTTATCAATGAGCTTTAACCGTTCATCCCTTTCGTAACCTGTTAAAAAAGCGCTTCCTGCATTATGCCAGCTGTTGGATTTTCTGTAGTTAACAGCTGCTTCTTTTGCCCAAGAGGGGGTTATCTCCAAAAACAACCCTTTTTCATCACTGGAAGAATTTATAGCAGAAATAACGGATTGGTCTGATAATGCATCAAATCTAACCAACCAAGTTGCAGAAAACTTATATTTATCAATAATTTCCTTTTGTCCTGTTACAGCAGTCAACACACTCTGGGATTTGTCTTCCCAAAAATCATTACCCCTTACCGGGTTTACAATTGATACAAAAGAATCCTGGGCAATTACTTCTTTTGGTAAAAATAAAAGAAAAGACAATAGAATAATTTTTACAATAAATTTCATTATTTTTTCCTATCCTTTTTTAAGGTAAAAAGCTTTTTCACCAATTTTAAAATCTTCGGTTCTAATATCATCATAAACAATATGTATGAAATAAAACCTGCTATTGCCATAACAATAACTTGTAAAAGCGACGTGTCAATTTGGAGTTTTACAAAAATTAATACTCCTGCCATCAATACCGACGCAAGTAAAGGCTTCCCAACATTCTTTAAAAAATTTACTTTAATATATTTTGACACAATATAGAGCGCTAAAAGAGAGGTGGTTCCTACTAAACTAAATCCTAAGGCTGCGCCATTTAAACCATACTTTAACGCAAGGTATGGAACTAAAACCCAGGTTAAAACTGTCCACATAATCATAAGTTTAAATGTGACGGATATTTTCCCAATTGCATTTAGGGCATTTGTGAGAGGCGTAGTTACAGCTGCTAAAGCAGAGGTTATTGTTAATAAATACAAAGCAAACAATGCCCCTTCCCATTTCTTATACTTTGGGATAATTTCAACAAGGGTTGGTGCTGACAAATTCAAAAAAACTAAAGAAGGAAGAACAAGGAAAGTAATAAAAAAAATAGATTTGGAAACTATGACGGATAATTCCTCCTTTTTATCCTGCAACCTTGAAAACGCAGGGAATGTCACCTTAATCACCTGATCCATAAAAAACCTTAATGGAGCATAAGCCCATTTTTGAGCCCAACCTAGAAGACCTATCCCGCTGGTCCCCAATATCCCTCCCAAAAAAAGAGTCATACCATCATCTTTAACCATTGCTAGGAGGGTATTGACCTGATAAGGAATTCCAAATTTCATAATTGATTTGAAGGAAGACATGGAAAATGAGATTCCCGGCAGCCACGGTTGTACTATATAGGCTGCAACAAGTCCTAATACCCCGCTTAGTAAAACTGCTACAGTAAAACTTGTAATACCCATCCCCTTGTAAGCAAGAAAAACGGCTGTTAGGTTAAAGGCTAGAGTTTCAATAATTTGAGGGATTACCCATTTATTAAAATCAAGCCTTCTTTCCAGTAATACTGTGGGTATTGTTTTTAAAGAGGAAAGAAAAAGCGAAAAAGAAACAGCCCATAAAAGATAAACTGCATCACCCTCTAAGCCAAAGATGCTTTTAATTAGTGGTGTCAGTAAAAAAACCAGTATTATTAAAGTAAGCACCAGAAACTGTTGTACAGTGAATACTGTCTTTAGTTCATCTCTTGTTAAACTTTCTTTCTTCTGGATTAGAGAAGCTGCAAAACCTATATCTCCAAAGTATCCCAAAAAATTTTTTATTGCTGAGACAAGGAAAAATACCCCAAAGTTTGCCGGTGTTAAAAAAACAGTTAAAAGAGCTGTTGAAGTAAAAGATACTATTTGCATTAAAACTGTTCTGCCGGTAAGAATTGCTGCACCCTTCACAACTTTTTTCTGTACATCCTCAACTGTTAAAGAATCAGTTGGATCTATTTGCTCAACAGTTTCCATTTCTAGCTTATTCCCTTTTTATAGTATAAAAGCCATTTACGTACTCTGGTAAAAGAGATCAAAAATAAAATTACGCTAATACCAATGCCGAGCAAAGTCATTAAATTAGAAAGTAACCGGATAGGAGTATCGTAAAGTTTCGAATAAATTGTATGGTTTCCCTTCCCCAAGATTAGAGTCATGAGTCCCATGCTGTTATCTTTATATTCCACCTTAGTCTCTTTCCCGTCAACAAATATTCTCCACTCAGGGAAATAGTATTTATGCAGGCGGATTACTGTGTAACTGTTTGTCTCTGTTTTAAAACTTACCCAATTTGAGCCCTGATTAAAGTCTGTAATTTTACTGTCTCCGGTTAATATCTCATACCCCTCACCCCTCTTAAAAGGAACCTCTTTTGCATAAATAGGCAAGTAATTTCCAGAAATTAAGTTCCTTTCAAAAATCATTGGCCAAAGATAAAAAGATGAAAGCAAAAACCCCAGCAATAACCCCATCAAACTAAACCACAAAAATTTAATCTGCATGTCTCTTAAAAATAAGAGTGCTATAAATATTAAAACTACAGGTAAAAAAACTGAGATGGAAAAATCATAAGAGGTCAGAAGAAATGCTGCAAATACTGCAAAAAGGAGAAGATTTTTCAGATTAATCCTCTCCTTTAATCTATTTACAAAATAAAAGGTTGCTGCCAGAAGCATTAATGTCCACATTCCTACTATTCCTTTTTTAAGGTAAAAACTTAAAGCAAAAACAATAAAACTATAAAGGAAGGCAGATAATCTTCCGCCTAATTTGCCCCAAAGTTTAGATGTCAACAAATACACAAAAATATACGATCCTATTATAGAAATAACATAGATTATTTTTACTGACAGTATAATATTGCCTGTTAAAAGAAAAAATAATTCTCCAAAGTAATAGGGAAGGGGAGCGTGGAAATTAAAAAGAGGGTAACCATACATTTCTTGCAAATCTGGTACCCAACGGCAGGGGATTTGTCCGTCTTTAAAGCATTCATTCATTTCCCTAAGCCTTAAAATTGAAGCATTTTGTTCAACAAAAGACGGCATTGACAAAAATATCCAAAAAAGGCCTAGAAGTAATATTAAACCTATGAAAAAGTGAAAATTTTGGGTAATGGTTTTCTTGTAAAGCACATCCATAATGATACTAAAAAACTGCCCAAAGAGATAGCATTTAAGAATTTCTTAAAATTTGTCTCTTCAAACGCTATTTTAATCGTATGATTACCTGAAGGTACATCCACAGTGATTTGCCCAAATGGTTCCCCTGGTTTTATTTCAATGCGCCTGCCATCTATTTTAGCAACCCAGCCTGGAAAGAAATATTTATTGTAATTGAGGGTAGCCCCGGCTTCTGAGCGTATTTTAAAAAAAGCATCTAAATCATTTAACCTGTCCACCCTTTCTATCTCTCCATTTTTAATTGAGACTAAAGGATAATTTTTATCGGGCCGGATTTGGGTATTTCGAGGCAATCTCAAGTACTCCTCTTGTGTTTCCAAATACTCTTTACTCGCTAAAGGTACAGGGATATAACGGTTTAAATAATAATTATCTTCTCTCCCAAGAAAATCCTGGGGCCAAAAAAAACTGTAACTGGTTACCAGGGTAAGAAAAATAATACCTATGGCAATAATTTCCTTGTACCTGAGATTCTCAATAAGTACAACCAAAAGAGGTATAGAAAAAGTTGTTAATATCAAAAATCTCCATGGAAATTGGAAATAGGGTAGAAGAGGCAGATTATCCCATAAGAATATAGAACGGTAATTCATTAGGAAAAAAGCAGAGCCTAAGCAGACCAAAACCCATACTATAAGCATCTTTATCTCTTTGTTAATCTTAGCCCAATAAATTATGGCCAATACCAAACCTATAGATAGTAACAATAAATTGGTTATGCCTAAAAAGAAGGACATCCCATCTCCTGGACCAGCCACAGACCCTCCATATCCCCAATAAGGAGTGACAAGCTGCAAAATAGTAGGATAATGATCAACAAAATTAAAAACAGTGTCGTACTTCATTAGTCCACTCTCCATCACAGCTGGCAGCCAAAAATATATGCTTAAAAGTAAACCCAAAAAAACCATCAAAATTGATTTACTAAAATATGCTCTTTTTTCTTTAGTGAAAAAAAATTGAAGCAAAAAGAACAAACCGGCAAAGGGCAAAAACATATAAGAAGTTATATTGTGCGACAACACTAGGGAAGCCATGGCAATAGCCCCTATGCCTACCCACTTTATACCTGGACTCTTAAGTTTCACAATTGAAAGTAAAATTAACGGTAAAAACATAAAACTTACTATCTCCCCTATTGCTCCCCGGATATACAAATCTACTGCTCTGTAAGGTGTGTAAATATATAAAACAGCCCCTGTTAAACTTATAATCTTTGAGCTAAATTGCCTAAGCAAAAGATACATAAACAAAAAAGATAAAGGGATGGTAATAAAAAATAGAGCCTTAATGCTATCAACCAGGCTTAATCCTAAAAGGTGAAAAATTTCAGCGATATAAAATGGCAGAGGAAATACAAAGTTAAAAAGAGGGTAACCAAAACCAAAGCTCAGATCAGGCACAAACCTGGGTGGAAACTTTCCTGCAAATATGGTTTTATGAAATTCAAATAGCCATGCTATATGTATATCATCAGAAGCTCCAAAGTAACCTGGGATAAACAAAGCCCAACTGGCTGGAATTAGTAAAGCAATTACCCAAATCCAATAATATTTAACTAAAATGTTTTTTAAGTTTTCCATAAGCAATCCAAAACAGAAATAACAGGGAAAATAGCGAGATAAGATTTGAAACCCGCCGGATTATTGTGTCTTTAAATTTACCTGATACAATATATTCCCCTTCTTTTTCAAGGTTGATATTTATTCTCCCAAGGTAATTTTTATTTGAGTGATTTACTTTTTTGTTATTTACCCGAACTTCCCATTTTGGAAAATCAAATACAGGTACTTCAATTGTGGTATTAGTGCTTTCCACTTTTGCCCTAAATTGCCATCTGTTTGACCTATTTTCAAAATTCTCTATGGCAGCTTTTCCAGATACAACCTGTACTATATTCGAAGCTGCCTCTTTTGGTTCAATAGCAGTCTGAGGCAAATAGTCCAAAATCGCAGCTTTTTGTTGCTCTTCCCAAAGCGCACCTGATAACTTTTGTTGATCATTCATGCCGAAATAAAATTTCTCCGGTCTGAAATAACCCCAATTAAGAAGGATTATTAAGATTATTAAGGCAGAAGTGATATTTTTTTTATACCTTTCTTCAAAGCAATATATAAAATATGCCCCCAATAAACTACCTGAAAAAACCGTTAATGCTAAAAAGCGCCAGGGGAACTGGGTAAACTTTAAGATTTCTATCTGCTCCCAAATAAAAGCAGATTTAACATGCGTCATAAAAATAGAAAAGGTGAAAATAAAAGTTAATCCTAAAGCCAGAAAATCCAGAAATCTCCTTTTACGGACTATGTTAAATATTGCTAGAATAAAAGATGCTCCCGCTATCCACCAGTGCGGCCAACCAACCTGAAAAGATATGGTATCGTTTGTACCAGGAGATGAAGCTCCATAACCCCAAAAGCGGTTAAAAAAGAGTTGATTTAAGTTTACAAAGTGAGCTCTAAAATTTAAATCCAGCCTAATCAGGTTATCTATTTGAACTAAGTTCTTCTCTAAATATGCTGGAAAAATAAAGAAAGCAGAAAGGCCTACCCCCAAAATTACACCTAAAATAATTAACGGAATATTTTTCCCTTTCTCTTTTACCGATAAAAAACAAATAAATATTAAAAGAAGCGGGAAAAATATTAGAGTCATTATATTATGACTGAGCAGAAAGACTGCTAAAGATAGGGATAAACCTATTAAGTATTTAATATTTTTTTGCTGTGTTAATTTTAGGGAAAAATAAAATGCTAAAGGAATAACCGCCATGGCAAAACTCTCTGCAACTGCTCCCCTCACATATACATCCAAAGCCCTGTAGGGGGCAAAGGAAAAAAGCGCTGCTGCTAAGAAGGCTGTACTTTTGCCAAACATCTCTTTGGCTAAAATATACATAGAAAAAGCCCCCAAAATTAAGGGCAGGGCAAAAAGCACCTTAGCAGCTGCAATATAGCCTATCACAAAGCTAATTAATGCCCCTATATAATAAGGAAATACACTGTAGTAATTAAATAAAGGGTATCCGTTGCCATAGCCCATATCAGGCACCCATCTGCAGGGAATTTGCAGATCCAGAAGGCATTTCCTCATTTCAACAACCCTCATCACTTGTAAATCATCATGATGAGAAAAATACCCCGGCAAAAAAAGAGGCCAAATAATTAGCCCAAAAAGAAGTATCCAAGGGGAAAATTTATACTTATTTAATACTTTTGTCATTCCTTTGCTTAAGCAATAACCCAAAAAGAATCAACATAGAAGTTAAACTAATTATATTACCTATTGTTCTAATAGGGGTATCTTCTAACTGCGCAATAAATTTATACTGGCCCGGAGAAAGTTTAAAGGTTATAAGACCAAAACAATACTCTTCACCTCTGCAATCATTGTTTCTGTGAGGAATAATACTATCATTTACCTTTACCTTCATCCCGGGGAAATCAAATAAGGGTAATCTGATGGCAGATTCCTTTTTTACCTCAACCTCTCCTATTTGATAATTACTCCCCTTTTTATAGCTTGTAAAATCTGCCTCCCCCTCCAAAATCTCAGGAAGATCAGGAGCTTTATGATTTGGAGGAAGTTTAGCAAAAATAGGCAAATAATCAAAAATACTTATAGTTAACTGTTTCTCCCATAACCTGCCTGAAAATTTATCTGCATCTGAAATTTCCTGCCAGTCCCGGGGTTTAAAAAATTGGCTATGAAGCGCAAAAATTGAAACTAAAATTATTAAGGAAAATGTTATTCCAATTTTTTTATTGGCAAAACCCATAAAATAAACAGCTACAGCCCCCAAAAAAGACAGAAGAAAAATGCTATCTGTTAGAAATCTCCAGGGAAATTGAAGCCACCAGAGGATAGGGATTTTTTCCCAAATAAAAGAAGACTTTTGATGAATTAAAAATAGTATACCCAGCTCAATAACCGTAAATATAATGGCAATTATAGCTAAGTTTTTTTGCTTCTTTAAAAAAAGGATAGCCAACACAAAACCAATCAATCCAACTATTGATTGCATTTGACCTGTTGAAACTGTTAAATCATTATCCTGGTCAATCCCTGATGAACCATACCCCCAATGATTTGATATAAATAATCTGTAAAGTGAAACAAAATGTCTTCTGTAATCAAAGTATCCTCCTTGCAGGCTTTCAAGATGAACATATTTCCCTTCAAAAATAACGGGCAGAGTGAAAAATGAGGCAAGCCCTATTCCAAGTAACCCTGAAATTATTATCATGGGGACTACCCTTTTAGCCCTTTTTAAAAAAATCAGCAAAAGAGCCCAAAAAATAGCAAGTGGCGCAAATATTAGCGTCATTAAATTATGTGTTAACATTAGGCCGCCGGTAGAAAGAGAAAGAAAAATCAAATACTTCAGTCTTTGTTTGGTAATTAACTGATAAATTGCCCAAAAAATTAGAGGGAAAAATACCAAACTCCAAAATTCACTTAAAGCACCTCTAACATAAACTTCCAATGCTTTATACGGAGCATAAGTATAAAGCATTGCCCCTACAAACGAGGGGAGCATAACTTTGGTGAAACCTTTCTCATTTGTTTCTCCCTCAAAAAAAGCCCTTAAAAAAATGAACATAAAAACAGTGGTCAGAATTAAACCAAGAATGAATAAGATTTTTACAGAATCAATAATAGCTATACCAAAAACGTGAATCAAAGCGCCCGCATAATAAACGCTGGGAGGGTAAAAAAGAAACTGAGGATAACCATATTGATAGCCCATATCAGGTACCCATCTGCAGGGAATCTGAAAATCCTTAAAACAGGTAAACATTTGATGGACTCTAAAGGCTTGCAGATCATCCTGCATAAAGAAAAAGCCGGGCCTTATTATTTGATAAAAGGTTGGGATAACAAATATTAAACAGGTTATAATCCAAAATCTTTGGGATCTGGTTGTAAAAAATTTAAGCATTTTGAATTATGGTAAAACTTTATATAAAACAGTGGCATCTGCTTCTGATCCATTAAGAGGTTTCACTTTTGGGAATTGTTTAATTAATTCCACATTATGCAAGCTGCGCTGTCCTTTTTTATTGCCAACAAAATAGGCTACATTCTCCTTTGCAGCACTTCTAATCTCAGCAGATATTGTGGCGCTGCCTCCCACAACTGCAATACCAGCTTTATCTAAATAGATATACAAACCATCAGGCAAAGTCCCAAAAGACCCTTCAGTTGCTACAATAACTTTACCTTTCTTCCCTTCTTCCTTTAAATAATCCGCTATCTCTGAAAGGCCATACCCCGCTGTCCAATCCTCAAAATATCCTATTCTTTCCGCTTTTGGTAAAAAGTTAGGAGGAGGGGAAGTTAACAACTGATAATTAAAATATAGGGCAGGAAGCACCAGGATAAAAAGGATTACTGAATTTTTTAATATTTGCGATATATTTCCCACCTTAATAATTTGTGACAGCTTATATACCCCAAACCCTGCAAAGATTAATAGTGGTGCAACGGAGGTAAGTAAATATCTGGCAGTAAAAGTTCTCAAAAACGTCATGGAAACAAGCATTGGGATTACCGCCCAAAGGAAAACCGTTAAAGCTTGCCCTCTTAAGTTTCTAAAGCTAAAGTAAACCCCTAATGCAACTGCTGCTAAAACAGTTGGTGTGAAAAGCTTAGGAAACCAGTCTGCCATGTCTTTTAAATGAGGTATAAAAGGATCAAGCGGTCTGCCTATAAGTTCAACCGGTGAAAACACATAATCTTGATTCCTGCTTGAAAGCATTTGAAATTGCGGTCCAAGCCTTAGGAGGTTATACATAGCAAATCCAATACTAATCGCTACCGCCCAAACTAAAAATAATCTTAATAGAAAATGTTTTTTATTCTTATCTCTTTTAAAACTGAGTATAGAGAAGGGAATCAGTAAAAAATTTATCATCGCGGGAGTCTTAATAAGTAACGCTCCCCCTAAAAGATAACCTAAAAACATACCAATATCCAACCTAACAGACCGGGCAGCCCAATTGGCAAAATAGATTATCCATATAGTAAAGGCAGATAACATTGAGTCAACTAAAGCCATCCTGTCAAAAAAAACAGTATACGGAGTAACAACATAAATAAGTACCGCCCATAAAGCTGCTTTTGAATTAAAAACTTTCCTTGCCAGGAAAAATACCCCAAGCAGAGTGAAAAAACCTGAAGCTACAGACAAAAACCTTCCTGCTAAAAGAGGATCGGAGAAGACTTTAAAAAGAGGAATCATCACCCACATAAAAAGCGGGGTTTTCCCGTCTGTTTGAGGCAAAAACCTAAGAGTAGGTTCAGACTTCATCACCTGAGCCCACCGGATATATATAGCCTCATCAGCAAAAATTGGCTGCAGTGTTAAATTAGGAAGCCTTAATAAAAAATAGGCTATTATCAAACCAAGAAGAACAATTAATTCCAGTTTATGTTGACGGATAAAGCTCACTATCTTATTGTACTTTAGGTTAACTCAGCGGGGCAAGCCCAAAAAATGTATCTATTTAGAGTTTCCCAGTAAACTGTCATCCTGAACGTAGTGAAGGATCTCTAGATTAATCTTGAGATTCCTCGTCAGGCTCGGAATGACAAAGTACTGGGAAAAGGTGAATACTTACCAAAAAATTAACTTTCTGGGGGAAGAAATTCTTCTCCGGCATTTGAAGAAGCTGGAACTTCACCTGGCTTAAGCCACCTGATATAAGTACACCCTGTTGCCTGTCTCAATGTTGCATCCCAACCAGAGGTAGAACATTTTTCCATCTTTTTACCGGAAGATGTGGTAAAAAGAACTAATTTTTCACTGCACTGCGGACAATCTATATCCAAAGGTTCCTTAGTTCCGGAAATCCATTCAACATAATCACAACCTGTAGCTTTTTTGGCTTCCTTATCCCAACCCCCTGTTGAGCATTTTTTCATCTTTTTGCCAAACCTGGTAATTTGTAAAACTAAAACATTATCACACTTTGGACATTTTTCATCTAAAGTTACAGGTTCTACCATAAGCCATTTAACATAGTCGCAGCCTTCAGTTTGCCTGGTCTCTTTATTCCAAGATCCCTGAGAACACCGCTGTAACTTCTTTCCTGTTGGCGTTTCTATTATCTCAGACAAAACAGAACCGCACTTGGTACAATTATCCTGACTATCACTCATATCCATAATTCTAGCATACTAATACTTTCTTTTTAAATCATTTATTCTGATTCTAAACATATCATAGATGGCAGCTGCTGCATCTTTAACAACCTGTACTCTTTCAGTGTCAACATAACTCCACTCAACAGAAACCTCTGCTATTTTAAAACCATATTTTTTAGCTAGATAAAGTAGTTCCACATCAAACCCTGCATTAACTGCCCCGCCTTTAAAATGAACTACTCCCCACTCATTCTTTATTTTAGGAATGATCCTTTCAACAACCTTTTTAGTAAAAGCCTTAAAACCACATTGAGTATCTGCAAAAGGAAGCCCTAAAATAATACCTCTTAAAACTGAAAATCCCCAGGCAGATAATTTTCTAATTATGGGCGCGCCTTTTCTTCCAGCTCTTGAACCAATGACAATATCAAAACCATCCTCAAAAAGCGGGATAAATTTTTCCAGCTGATTTATTGGGGTTGCCTGATCCATATCAGTAAAAAGAATTATTTCACCCTGTGCTTTTAATAATCCTGTCATAACAGCATTAGCTTTTCCGCCATGGGATACTTTAATTAATTTAAATAAAGGGTTTTTTATAATGAAGTTTTCAATTATCTGTTTTGTATCATCTATTGATCCATCATCCACAATTATCACTTCATAGTTTAACCCCGTAGTCTTTAAGAAATTACTTACCTCCTGCAGGACTCCTTTTTTTAAATTCCTAGCCTCATTATATGCCGGTATAACTACAGATAATTTCTTCATTGCTGTTTGGGATTATGCACCAATTTAAATACCCTCAAGCCTTCAACATTCCACTTTTTCTCTACTATCACCCATCCAAATGCTGCAATCTCATGTTTTGAGCTGTAAATTGGATCACAATCTTGGTCTTCACAAACCACAAACAACTGATCAGTTTTATTAAACGGCAACTCTTCCGGCTTATGGTTGTATAAATCAAGATAGAATTTGTAAGCATCATCATAATTATTCTCAGCCAGTAATGCAAAATTAAAAGGTTTATTCTCTGTCTTATCAATAATGAATTTTGCTATATCCTGAGTTCTTTTTAATAAATTATTTGGCGGGTTTTGCAAAGGGTTTTTTTGAAAATTTACAAAAGTCAAAATAATTAACAATAAACCAACTGCTATCCAACTTATAACTCTAAAAGATTTTTTACCCAAAAGGGAGGAAATTAAATTAAATGAAGCTGCTAAAAGTAAATACGGTGCCGGATTCATAAATCCAAAGTAATGATCATAAATGCTTCCCTGATAAAATGACAGCCCTACAATACCAATTAGCAGCCAGACTGTAATTGAAAATAGAGGCCAATCAATTCTTCTTTGAGCAAGTTTATCTCTTATGAGCTTAATAACCGGAATAAGTATTAATAACCCTAAAATTACACTAAATACCCAAACTTCACCGTTAAAATAGCGTCCAATCATTTTATTGAAATAAATATCAGGAAGTCTTGCTAATACTTCCAAAAAGTTAAAGCCAACAGCACTGCTTCCAAACAAAAGATCTTTTAAGGCATTAAGGTTTAAGAAATTATGTTTAAACTCAAACAGTATTAAAGGAAACATCATCACAAAAAAAGTAACAATACCCCCTGCACTCCCCAATTTCACATTTTTATTTTGATTGCTCCTTAATTGATAAAACCAGATTAGAATAAATGTTGGAATTAAAAGCAAAGCTAAATAATGCATTTGTAATGCAGCAGATGCTGATAATCCTACCAAAGCATACCAGAGGAAGTTTTTACTCTGGTATGCTTTATAACAAGCCCATATTCCAATCAAAGAAAAAAAAGGTGTTGGATTTGGATTCCAGGATGAACGTGAATAAATAATTGTAACAGGCGAGATAGTATACAGAAAAGCTGCAATTAAAGCAGGTACCCTGCCAAACCAGATTTTGCCTAAATAATAAATCAGGGTTATTGTTGCCACTCCAATCAAAGTATTCATCCCTGCAGCTGCTACAGGATTCAACCAAAAAATAGCCATGGGGATAGTTATCATGTAGTAGTAAAGGGGACCAAGGTAAACATTCCCAACAGATGTGGGCGGACCAATAAAGGGCATATTACCTTCTGTTAAGAATTTTTTTATAATAATCGCATCACGGCCTTCATCCCCCAAAAAAGTCATGTATTCTGATAATCTATAAGTCCTCAGGAAAAAAGCCATTAAAATTATAGCTGCTAAACTTAAGAATAGAATCTTACTGTCTTTTAATCTCCACCAAAGTTTTAAAAGATCCAGGTAGGAAGCCAGGATTACTTTTATATTTGCTCCTGTTGGCTTACCAGACAACCTGGGATAATGATTAACACCCACCTCTCCTGTTTTAAATCCAAATTTTTTTGCTTTTATAGCAAGCTCTGCATTAATCATCGCGCCTCTTTGAGACTGCAGGTGAGGGATATTTTCCAAAACTTTTTTCCTGACCATTTTAAATCCGCAGTCTACATCTTTAAGGGTTAATCCAAACATTATCCAAAGAGATATTTTCCAGCCTTGCTTAAATAATATTCTAAAAAAAGGGTCTTTCCTTTTGATACGGTAACCAATTATTAAATCATCTTCCTCTATTTTTTCCAAAAATTTGGTAATCTCTGAAAAATCAAATTGTCCGTCACCATCCGCATACACAATTACATCATAGCGGGAGTTATAAAACCCTGACTTTAATGCTTCACCATACCCTAAATTTTTTTTGTGGTGAATAACCCTGACTTTGGAATTTTGTTTAATTAATTTATCTGCTGCCTTGGCTGTTTTATCTGAGGAACCATCATTTACTATGATTATCTCGTAATTTATTTTTAACTCCCCTAAAACTTTAGCTGCCCTGTTTACAGTTATTTCTATACTGCCTTCTTCATTAAAACAAGGAAAAAAGACTGACAAATTCTTAGTCATTGTATTATTATACTGTTATATAATTAAATTTGTGAACAGAAACCTTAAGGATCTATCGTTAATAAGCGTCTTTGTCATTGTCATTACTCTAGCTGTCTGGCTCCCGCACCTGTTAGCACTGCCTAACTTTTGGGGGCTATCCTTCAAAGAAGGATTTCCCCTAATTTATAGGAACTTTGATGGATTGGAGTATATTATTATAGCCAAAACATTCTATAACTCTCAACTTATTTCCCTTCTACCCCAAAGCCTGCCAGCTAGTTACTTTGCTTCCCATTTTCCCGGGTATTCTATACTAATTTATTTTTTTGCCCCGCTTCTGGGTTACTTGAAATCAATGTTGTTTGTTTCCTTATTATCTACTATATTAGCAACCTGGGTCTTTTACCTTTTGGTTAAAAACTTTAAATTAACCAACAGTCCTCTTTTTTTAAGCCTGATATTCCTAATCTTACCAGCCAGATGGCTCATTGTTCACAGTGTCGGCTCCTCTGAACCAACATTCATACTATTTATCTTGACTGCCATATATTTTTTTATGAAATTTGAGCAATCAGGGAACAGTTTGAACTTAATTTATGTTGCCTTTGCAGGAATATTTGCCCAACTTACCAGACCTCCCGGGATTTTACTTTTTGTTGCCTTATCTGCTTATTTGTTTTGGAGAATTATCACCAAACAAATCCCTATTTCCAAAGCTATAAGCGCATACCTTCCTTTACTAACCATACCCTTAACTCTTTTGTTGATTTTTTTCTGGTATTCAATAACATACCAGGATTTTTTTGCATATTTTCATAGCGGGGATAATATCCACTTAACCCTCCCTCCTTTTCAAGTCTTTAACAAAGCACAGTTTTGGGTTGGTGATATTTGGCTTGAAGACTTAATTTATATTTTCACTCTTGGGTTTTTGGGAGGAATAATCCTATGGAAGAAAAGGTTGTATACTTTATCCTTTTTTGTTCTAACTTACCTTTTTGCATCTACATTGATAGCACACCGGGACATCTCAAGGTATATATTACCTGTAACCCCTTTAATACTGATTGCATTTGAAAGGGTACTTACCAGTAAAGAGTTTAAAATAATCTTACCAATAATATTTATTGCAATTTATTTATATTCACAAAACTTCATCCTTACAAACGTTGCTCCAATTCCAAATACTTACCTTTTTAACTAACTCTACCTTCTAATAACCCCTACCCCGCCGGATGAAACCAAAGGAGGTACATTCTCACCATCTGGAGGTATCACTATTGTCCAAAGATGTCCTGCTGGAATATTTTGAGGCTCTCTTCCATAAAACCTGAAAAGATATTTAAAACCTACATCTGAATTTAGGGGAACAGAATAGGAAACATTAAAAATTGGGTCAATTTTTTGGTTAACAATATATTTCACTGCCTCCTTTTTATAATACAAACTTTGGTTATCTTCTTTAGTTAAAATTAAACTTAATCTGCCAATAAACACCCAGAGCATAATAGAAAAAATTAGGAAATAGTTTAGGTTAAATAACCTTATCTTAAACAAACCATTAGAAAACCCTATCAGCAGAGGAACTGATACCAAGCTGAAATAATATTCTGAAATTTCACCTTTATAAAGCGGGTAAAGAAGCGGGGGGAAAAGTATTATAGACAATATTAAATTCTTCTTTTGGTCAGACAGTTTGCTTACTAATATTCCTCTTACTGAAAATAAAAACACAATAGACCCTACTATGAGCTTAGTGTTTATCTCATAAATTCTGGGGATAAAGAACACACATGTTTGTAAAAATTTCTCCCATAATAGAACAAACCTGGAAATGAAATGAGGATTAGAATTTTCATTTGAGTTAAAAAATAATTTTAGTACTCCTTTAGCATTTAAGAATTCATGCCTGAGGTCAAAAATTATTATTGGCAAAAAAGTTAACAGAAAAAGAGCTGTTCCTATTGATAAACTTTTGAATGGAAATTTGTTAAATTTTTTAATACAAAAAAATATTGCCAAAATAAATGGTATTAAAAAAAATACTGCCTGAAAGTGCAATTGCATAGCAAGACCTATCAAAAGCAGAGAAAACGGGATAAATTTATATTCTCCATCAACAATTTTGACAAGAAAGAATAACAACAATGCAGTAGCAAAAGGTATTAATACTGGATTCCAGGCAACAATGTCACCCAAACTGACCCAAATTAGGCTTACTGTAATAGCCTCTCTGATACCTAATAGATGTTTTGTAACAAAATAAACTGTTAAGCTGGTTAAAACTCCCAGTAAAATCATCAACACACCGGCTGCAATTGGGTCCATTCCAAAAAGAAAATAAAAAGGAGTAATTAAATAGTACCATAAAGGGCCCAGGTAAAACGCGTCATCGCTTATAACCCGCGGGCCAATTAGCGTAGGCTTCCCTGTCTTGATAATCTGCCAAGCCATCTCAGCATCCCGTTCCTGATCCCAAGCAAATGGAAGCCTTTTTTCCAAATTATATGCTCTGAAAAAAATTGCCGTTAAAATTAAGGTGAGAAGAAAAATTAACTCCAGCTTTCTTCTCATGTCTTAGGATTCTTCTTGATTACGCCAAGTAATAAGATGGTTTATTATAAAGTTCCAAATCATAACAGGAGGGATTGTTGCAAAAAAGTAAAAGTTATTATAAGCCAATTTCCTAAATCCTAAATCCACAAATCCATCACCATAAGTTGAATGCAGAAACTTAACAATCAAAACACCTATGACTAATCCTCCTAAACTGACCAGGTTGAAAATTCCCAGCTTTTGCCAAATATTAGTTTTAGTTTTACGGTATTTAAATGTCCAAAAATTATTTAAAAAAAAGTTATTCATTATGGCAATCTCAGTTGAAATTCCCTTTGAAGTAGCTGGTGGAACACCTAATGCATTAATAAAGATTTTATAAAAAAGAAAGTCTACTAAAGTGCCAATAAATCCCACCAGTCCAAATTTTACAATTGTCTTTGCCCTTCTTGTCAGAACAAAAAATGGTATATTTAAACCAAATTTTCTCAGTCTGGCATCAATACAATAAGTAATAACATCATATGTATAATTAAAAACTTTGTTCTTTGAATACCCTTCAAGTCTATTTTTGAAAGTTAGCGGAACTTCCTTATATTTTGCATGAGCCAATATTGCCTCGTTTAAAAATGCGGGCTGGACTATAAATGTTTTTTCCCTCCAAGGCAATCTATTTAAATTAATTCTTTTAAAAAGCTCTGGTGTAAAAGCCCTGGCTGAGTTTGTAAACTCAGCGATATCATGAGGCCCCATAATCATACGGCAAATATATGATGCTCCGGCACTAAAAAGCCTCCTTGAAAAAGAAAGTTGGTTTTTCCCCCCTGACACAAACCTTGATCCAATGGCCAAATCATACCCTTCCTCTATTGTATTTACTAACCTAACTAATACATCTGCTCCAACCTGTCCATCAGCATCAAGTTGAGCCAGGATATCTGGTTGAAGATGTTTTAAGGAATACCTATGTCCCTCAATTAACCCTACCCCCAAGCCAGGTTGGACCTTTAAAAAGTGCACTTTTTTATTTCCCTTGGCTAATACCTGAGCCACTTTATCTGTACCATCTGAGCTTCTGATATCATCAGTGATTACAATATTAATCTCATGGCTTGGCAAGGATTTCTGCTGTTCAAAAACACTTCTTACGGTTTTTTCTAAGTTATCTTTTTCATTATAAGTTGGAAGAACAACAACCACCCGTTTCATAGTATTGTTCGATTGTATGTCAAAAGGGGAAACTTTTACAAGAAACAAGTTAGCTATATTTAGCAAGATCAGCGTGAACCATTATCTTAACTAATTCCTTAAATTTTGTCTTTGGCTTCCAACCTAATATTTTCTCAGCTTTTGAGGCATCTCCACAAAGTGGCCCTGTTGGAACAGGAGGAACAAATCTTGGGTCTGTTTCTATGTAATCTTTATAATCCAAATTAACAACTGCAAACGCTTCTCTGGCAAACTCTTCTACGGTATGGACCTCGCCTGTCCCTATTACAAAATCATCAGGACTATCTTGCTGTAACATCATCCACATTGCTTCCACATAATCAGGCGCATACCCCCAATCCCTTTTTGCGTTTAAATCACCTAACTTAACCTTACCATTTTGTACAATTGGATCGCCAACTTCATTTAAAGGGATATTTTCCCTACGGCCATTTTTAATACATGCAACGGCTACAGTAATTTTGCGGGTTACAAAATTTATCCCTCTTCTTGGACTTTCATGATTAAACAATATACCGCAAGTTATAAACTGTGGATTTTTTTGATCTTTCCTTGCAACCATTGCAATACGGTGAGCATATTCTTTGGCAGCTGCATAAGGATTGGCCGGAGAAAAGGGGGTTTCTTCATTTTGGGGCACCTGCTTGGGAGCGCCAAACATTTCAGATGTGGAAGCCTGATAAATTTTGGCTTTTGGCACTATCTCTCTAGCTCTTTCAAAAACATGCAGAGCTCCTACTCCTGTTATCATAATTGAGCCGAGTTTGTCATGAAATGAACCAAAAGGAGAAGATAAAGCAGCTAGATTATATACCTCATCAGGTTTAAAATCATATAGCGCCAATGCAATAGACTCAGGCGAGTGTAAATCTCCATAGTAGATTTTCAGATCATCCCTAATTTCACTGATATTACCCAATTCCAAAGTAGCATTTCTTCTGATTAACCCTCCAACTTCGTAACCTTTGTCTAACAATAATTCCGCTAAATAAGAACCATCCTGTCCTGATATTCCTGTTATGAATGCTCTTTTGTTTGCCATTTGAACTAATATATACGATTTACCCTAAGCGGTCAATCTCCTGTTTGAAATTAATCAGGGCTTCTTCTACTGTATGCAGTATGTCCATACCAAACTCTTTTTCAAATTTGGCTGGATTTAACCAGGAATACTTCAGCAATTTGGCTTTTTTGGTTTTATTAAACTCATCTAAAGCAATAGATGAAATTAAAGAATAATCTAGTTTAAATGTTTCAGCTATTGTTTTTACAAACTCTAAAGGTGTAACGGAGTCTCTTGATGAAACATGATAAATCCCTTCTGAGGCATTTTGTAACAGTATAACCAAGGCATCAGATATATCATTTGTTAAAGTAGGGGTGATTCTTTGGTCTTCCACCGCCCTAACCGGCTGGTTAGATTTAAGCTGTGCCAAAAAAAATCTGGCTACATCTTTTTTTAATTCATACTGAGCAGAAAAAGGCATAGAAATTCTCATAATGACGCTTCTTCCTCCTATTTCTAAAACAGCCTGCTCGCCAGCCAGTTTAGTTTGACCATACCAATTAACAGGGCTTGGTAAATCTTGCTCAGCATATGGAGCATTCTCTTTTGTACCATCAAATACATATTCTGTAGATATAAAAACTAAATGCTTATTAAAGTCTTTAGCAACTTCTGCAACGTTTCTGGCACCTGTGGCATTTACCCTAAAACAAATTCCCTCTTTATCATCTTTTTGGTTTTCTGCCTCCTCCACGTCTGTAAAAGCTGCAAAATTGACTATAGAATCAGGATTAAACTCTTCTACTATTTGGGATATTTGAGTTTTATTTAAAATATCCACATCAGATGACATAGGAGCATTAATATCAAATTTCTGTGAATTTAGCTGAATAAACTTTGCACCAACTAAACCAGCTCCACCAAACGTTAAAACTTTCTTAATCATTATTTAAACTTTTCAGGAAATAAGTCTTTTAATGTTGGATTATTTTTATCTCTTTCAGATATTAGGGGATCTTTTACCGGCCACTCAATTGCTAAATCAGGATCATCCCAAGCTAGTGCTCTTTGGTCTGTACCATCATAATAGGCATCAACTAAATAAGTATAATCTACTGCCCGGTTACCAGTCACACAATAGGAATTGGCCAAGCCTTTAGAAAGAAACAGAGCAATTCTATTTTCATCATTAATTATAAAAGTTTCAAATTTTGCAAAAGTAGGGGAGTCTGCTCTGATATCAACTATTGCCACAAACACTTCACCATTTAGAGGATAAATAATTTTGTTCCAATTCTCAGCATGGATCCCTCTTAATACTTTAGGTTTGGAGTAGGCATGGTTCATCTGTACACCTTTAAACTCAATGCCTAAACTATTTTCAATTTCATCAAGATGAAAGACTTCTCTAAAAAAGCCCCTTCCGTCTTTGTGGATTGGTCTTTTTAAAACAAGCAATCCTTCAATTGAAGTTTTTTTTACAAATTCATCCATTGTTATATCCTTTTTGAGCGCTCCTATCAACATTAGGCCTGCCTTGCTTTAATGGTTTCCACCACCACTCATTTTCTTTAAACCAATTAATGGTTTTTTCCAGCCATTCATCAAAATTATGATCAGCCACCCAGCCTAATTTTTTAAGCTCAGTCCCATCATTGGCATACCGGAAATCATGCCCCAGCCTGTCTTTCACATATTCTATATATGATTCATCTAAATTTAACACTTCTAAAATCTTTTTTGTTACTTCTAAGTTGGTTTTTTCCTCCCCTTGAATTAAATAAGTTTTTCCTACCTGTCCTTTTTCTAAAATAACTTCTATTCCTTTTGAGTGATCATCCACATATAACCATTCCCGGATATTTTCTCCTTTACCCATTAAGGGCACTTTTTGACCCTCTATTAAATTTGTAATAAACCTCGGGATTAATTTTTCAGGGTCATGAAATGGTCCAAAATTATTAGCACAGTTTGAAATAGTTATTGGCAGTCCATATGTTTCAAAAAAAGCTCTTACTAAATGATCTGCTCCTGCTTTTGAAGCAGCATATGGAGTTCTTGGGTGATATGGAGTGTCAGGTGTAAAAGAAGAATCATCCAGACCTAAGCTTCCATATACTTCATCTGTTGAAACATGATGGAAACGCTTAACTTTTACCTCAACCGCTTCATGTAACAAAACCGCAGTCCCCAAAACATTTGTTTTAACAAAAACTAATGGATCTATTATTGAACGGTCTACATGGGATTCAGCTGCAAAATGAACGACAACGTCCACTCCACTCATGGCTTTTTTTACATCCTCAGGGTTGGCAATATCTCCTTTTATAAATTGGTAATTAAGATTTCCTTCTAAATCTTTTAAGGATTCTATATGACCTGCATAAGTTAAAACATCAAGATTAATAATTTGATCTTCAGGATGAAATTTTATCCAGTAATGGATAAAATTTGAACCTATAAAACCTGCCCCGCCAGTCACCAGTAATCTCATATTTGTATTTTGCACTTTTCCCCAACAAACAATTTTGTAGCTGCTCCTTTACCGTCACTGCCTACAACTTCTGTATCAGTGCCGATTAAACTATCCTCCATAGGGTGCTCCAAGACCCCGCTAACCCTGACGCCTCCCATCAGGATAGATCTTTTTATTTCTGAATTTATAACTTCACACCCATCTGCTATAGAAACAAACGGGCCAATTTCTGAGTCTTCAATTATTACTTTATCACCAATTACCACTGGACCTTTTATTTTAGAATTCCTAATTTCAGAATCTTTACCTAATTTAATTTTACCCTCAACTGACGAGCTTTCATCTATTTTACTTTCTACCAACTGCTCAAAATTATTTTCCAAAAGATACTCGTTTGCATAAAGCCAGTCATCAATTTTCCCAGGATCTAACCATTTTCCTTTGTATTCTAAAACATCCACTCTTTTTCCTTTATCAATTAACCACTGATACGGGGCTGATATCTCATACTCCCCTCTTGCTGATGGTTGAATTGCATCCTTACCCCTAAAACATTCAAAAACCAAGGGGGAGAAAAAATATATCCCAGGTATAGCAAAATCATGAGGAGGGTTCTCAGGCTTTTCCACATATTTTACCAAGTGGCCATTATCATCAAAATATGGCACCCCAAGCCTGGTGTTTTCTTTGTGATGAACCATAGCAACCAACCCATCTGGTTTTTCTTTATCAAAGTGAACAACTAAATCTGAAATCCCGTCAACAAAAATATTATCACCCAGATGCATCACAAAAGGCTCACCGCGGACAAATTCTTCACAAACCTGGAAAATATTTGCCAAACCTTTTGGCTGCTCTTGTAATACATAACTAAACTTTACTCCCCATCTGGAACCATCCCCCAGCATATTTTTTACTTCTTCCAATCCACCTGTATTATAAGTTAAGGCAATTTCTTTAATACCTGCATTAGCCACTGTTTCAATTGGATAAAAGATCAAGGGTTTATTGGCAACAGGAATAAAATGTTTATTTTGAGAAAATGTTAAAGGGCGCATTCTGGTACCACGTCCTCCTGTTGGTATTACAGCCTTCATTGTATTAAAACTCCCATCAAAAGAATTATTGCTAAAGTTGCAGTTAGAAGATACTCTACTAAAATAGCCAATGTCAAACTTTTGTCTTTTTTATGATGGAACAGAGCCCAAATTAAATATATAAAAATACCAATAGATAAAATTTTTAAAGGAATAATCATAATATTGCTCCTGGACTGACCATATATAGACTACCTGCTGCCAAAGAAAGTAAAGCCATATGAGCTATATTATGTGAAGAGATCCTAAATACCCCTCTTCTTTTTAAAACCCAAATATCAATAATTAAAAGAACTGCAATTATTAAAATTATACTAAATCCTGCTGTTTTAAATACTATATATGGATCAAGCATAGGTTTTATATTTGGTTTAATTTCAGCTACTCCTAAAAATAATGGTTTTTCAAATTCTTCCTGGGAAACTGTAACTTTTTTGCCAGAAACATCAATGGAAGCCTCTTGTACTCCTATTTGAGTTGTGCCAAATTCCTGCACTACTAAAGTTGTTTTCTGTCCGTTTAAAACCCCTTCTAAAACAGCAATCCCTATATCTTTATATTTTGAATTTAATAAATTATCCCGGTGAGTTGGTGAGGCCATCCAAGCTTTTACCACTTCATCTGATGAATAAAAGTTTTTGGCTAAATTTTCGCCGGCAAAAGTAAATTTATAACCTGCTCCTATTATAAAATCCCAAGGAGTTTTGCCTGAGGGGGCAAAATGCGCCCAGTAATTTTCTGATAACATATTTTCTGCCTTCAGTTGAGCTGCCTTATTTAAGGCTTCATTTTCTACCAAAGCAGGCAAACCCTTTTCTATTCTTTCTTTATTTGTTAGCTCAATAAGAGTTTTTTGATCAACACTTGAGGAGATTCCTAAAACTCCAGGCTTGGTATAACTTATGATGGAAAATCCAACCTGAAGAAAGATAAAAAAGAGTATATAAATAAGCAAAGCCTCCCAGGATATTAGGTGTGCTTTTTTATGAGTATCACGGTGAGGTATGAACCATTTATGAAAAGCCATATTAAAAGTATAGCATTTTAGGATAAGAGTAATTAAGATAAGAGTGATTAGTCAAAGTTTAAATTCTTATAAAGAATTAAAATTTTGGCAAACATCAAAAGAAGTAAGTAGAAAAATCATTCAATTAACAAGAATTCTACCTAATGAAAGAATTGTTTGGATAATAACTGATCAAGTTTTAAGATCAAGTTTCTCAATAGGAGCGTGTATAGCTGAAGGATATGGAAAATATCTAGGTAAAGAATATCCTAGATTTATTCAGATGGCTCTAGGTTCAGCAAGGGAAACAGAATATTGGCTTGAACTATTAGCAGAAACTTATCCAAAATTTTCTAATGATATAAAACAAATACAACTTTTAAATGAAGAAACTATTAAAATGCTAATTGCTACGCTTAATACTCTGCGACGAAAACAGACTCATCACTAGATACTCTTATCTTCTTATCCTAGTAGTTTAATTCAGTTTCTATGCTTTTTCCATTTACTGGTATCCCTAATGAATACCCCAAAGCATTCGCAACAGATACTCCAACTCTTAGTCCTGTAAAAGAACCCCGCCCTGTTTCTACTTCTATACCTTTCAAAGAACTAAAATCTAGCTTACTAGCATCTAGTATCTTTTTAATAAGTGGCAACAATACCTGTGAGCCATATTCATTCTCTTCAGTTAAACTGCAGACCACTTCCCCCTTGTCTTTAAGTGAAACCCTGATAACTTTTTGATCTTTAGTATCAATATATAAAATCATGGAAAAATTCTACCATAATTACTTATTTAATAGTTCGTACTTGAGCAATTAAACCATCAGAAACTATCCTTAGCTTAAGAGGTTTATCGCTTTGTTTAGCTAAAGCTTGAATCTTATCTATCTCGCTTGACCTTAGAGAAACCATGCCACAGTTTTGATCCAAAAGTTGGTAAACCTCCTCAAGATGTGGAGGATTTGACATGCTACCATGATGTGTATTGGGTCGTATTGCCACTGGTGTTAATTGCGCATCACACCCAGCCAAATATCCTCCATAATAAACTTCTGCAGCCATACTATATTGTAAGTTACAAGCATAATCCTTACCTGTAGTCTCATCATAAATCCCTATCTTACCTTCCATCAATCGCTCCTTACCCCATCTTCGTGACTCATAATTATTTTTAATTCCATCATTTCCAAAAAAGAGTACTTCACCTGTAATATCAAATACACCATTTACAATTGCTGATCTGGCAATTATTTTTTCTTTCTCCTGTTGAAATGGAGATTTAGAATCAAAAATAGGTCTGCAAACCCTTGCTGGTGTAGGCCGAATTTGAACTATATTCAAAACACTTCCTTGATCTGGATGTTCAATTATTTCCATTTGAACACCAAAATCTATACCCGTTTTTCTTAGGGCTTTTAATAAAGGTCTTGCTAGTATGTTGTAATACACAGCATTCTCTTTATTAAGAGATCTATGTCCAAAATTTCGTGTAGGCAATACAGGTTCACCTGTTTCTGCATCCCATACTCCTGCACTTGCTTCTGTGTCATTAGTTGCAGAAGTAAAAATACCATGTTGTCTAGTAGATGGCAAACCGTCAGGAAACCGCTCATTACCAGCTGCGATTCTCATCAAAATTTTCCTTTCTAAATGTGAGTAGCCTACATCTAAAACTAAACCTAATCCTTCTCTATGCTCTTGTTTTATATAAGGAACATCAGGTAGAGCATTCTCCCTTTTTAACCAATTAAATTTCGCTATATCAAGTAAATCATGTGTAAAACTTGGCAAAACCCCACTATCGCTATTCAACCAATCCTCTAGCGGAGCCGAACTACGCAGCACACTACCGAAATTATGCTCTATTAATCTAATATCTTTTAAAACATCCCACTTTGGAACTATCATTCTATGAGGTAAATGGAAGAAATTAGAAGCTACAAGTTCGCAAATCTTTAAACCAAATGCTTTACCTCCGCCCGCTTGCAAAGTAATCTCTAATTCTTCTTTTAAATCTAAGTCATCTGAAGAAACTCTGCTCATTAAAGAATTTACATCAGTTGGTGCGTATCCCCATTTATCTAAGGCAAAATCAGGTGAATTCATACAGCAAATTATATCAAAACTATAGGCTCGATTGCAACTTCAAAGTTCGCTTTGCTTTATTCAGACTGTGGAAAATGATTTGTGCTTCCACCTCGGAGGTGGAATTGTAGCTGCACATTGGATATTTTGTATCTTTACAAGAAAGAGAATATTATTCCTTCATGGAAGAATTGCAGAAAAAGTTGAGAGAATTAAAATATAAAAGGAGATATTTCAGACAGAAATTGTTCTGAGGTTAATATCTTGATTTTTTTATACTTTTTAAGATCAAGAAGATCTTTGTCTCCTGTTACAATATAATCACAATTCCCCTCTATTGCTGCCTCTAGGATTCTATCATCATCTGGATCTCTTATTACGTTTATATCTCTTGTAGGATTAACAATCATAAAACTTTTTCTAATTTTTCTTTCAATTTGTCTTAACCTAATTTGGTTAAAGTTAAATCTTTTAGTCAAAATCTCTATTATTTCAGCAAGAATAATAGGGGATATATAGGCAGTAAGTTTTTTTGTTAAAACCAATCTGTAAATTTCCTCAGGTTTGCCTCCAAAAACTAATGCTGATATAAAAATATTAGTGTCCAAAACAACTTTAAGGCTGCTTTTTACCGTGCCTGAATTCATAAACTATTTTATTAACATCTTCCTCACTCTGAATACCCATCTTTTTACCTATTTTCTTTCCATACACAAAAATATCTTCCCATTCTTGCATATTTTGCAAGTAAATCCTCAGAGCTTCACGGATTAATTCACTTCTGTTTTTATATTCCTTTTTAGCTACCTGATCTATCTTTTTAACCAAATCTTTAGGTAAAGCTATGTTAAATGTCTGTGTTTGCATATACAAACATTGTATATAAGTTGTATGTAGTAGTCAAGTAGATTATAATTTACTTATGGAAGAATTGCAGAAAAAACTTAAAGAACTAAAAGATAGATTTGGACAAATTTCAGCTCAAATTGATCAGGATAAATTAAGAATAGAAATCAGGGAACTTGAGGCTCAAACCATGAAAGAAGGATTTTGGAATGATACTGATCAGGCCAGAAAAATCTCTCAGGATTTATCAGATAAACAAAAAGCTGTTCAAACTTTGGAAAGCTTGGAGCAAAGAATAAATGATAGTTTAGAACTGGCAACAGATGAATCAATGCTTGCTGATTTACAAGTAGAAACTAAAGAGATTGAAAAGCTTTTAAAAGAATTTGAACTGAGAACCTTTTTATCTGGCCCGCATGATAACTCAGATGCCATTGTTTCTGTTCACTCAGGAGCTGGGGGAGTGGAAGCTATGGACTGGGCTTCAATGCTTGTTAGAATGTATCAAAGATATTTTGAAAAAAAAGGCTGGAGTTTTGAGCTGACTAATGAATCCCCTGGGGAAGAAGCTGGGATTAAAGAAGTTTCCATGATTATTCATGCCCCGCTTTCTTATGGCCACTTAAAAGGGGAGGCAGGCACTCATAGGCTAGTCAGACAATCACCTTTTAATGCTGATAAATTGCGTCAAACATCTTTTGCCCTGGTTGAAGTTTTACCGGTTATTGATAATCCAACTGAAGTTGAAATAAATGATTCAGATTTGGAGTTTTCTGCCTTCAGGTCTGGTGGGGCAGGAGGACAAAATGTTAATAAAGTTTCAACAGCAGTAAGACTTAAACATATCCCATCTGGTATTGTAGTTACCTGCCAAACAGAGCGGTCTCAACTTCAAAACAGGGAAAATGCTTTAAAAATGTTAAGAGCTAAACTCTGGGCACTAAAAGAAGAACAGGAAAAAGTCCAAACTCAGGGGCTAAAAACAACCACCCAGGCTTCCTGGGGTACTCAGATCAGATCATATGTTTTACATCCTTATCATATGGTCAAAGACTTAAGAACCAATATTGAAACTTCAGACACAGATGCAGTATTGGATGGGGAACTGGATAATTTTATAGAAGCTGAGGTAATCAATAAGCAGTCTCTTGGATAGTTACAGTTCAACCACTAGACAAATTACTCAATTTATGGTTAATATTAACTAATACCTTATGTCAAATGCCCAAACACTTCCAACAGATAGAATAACAAAAAGTTTTACCTCACCTGCTAATGCCAAAAAGCTTCTTTTAACAGTTGTTATAGCTTCCCTGATATTAGGCATAGTTACAGGTTTTATCCTTTCGAATAAAGGTGGTAATGGAGGGCTAGCTAGCTCTGCCTTAGGCACGCCTGCAAAAAATGCTCAGTCAGACACCAGAACTTTCCGTGACTTTGCTGAAGGCACAGTTAAAACTAAACCGCGGGCTTCGGGCAGCGAATATTCAGAAGGAACTCATATTCTAGAACGTCAAGGTGCTGTCCCTGTAGCCCTAACTTCCTCTGTAATTGATCTGTCAAAATACGAGGGTAAAAAAGTTAAAGTTTTTGGTGAAACCCAAAAAGCTTTAAAAGAAGGCTGGCTAATGGATGTAGGCAAAGTAGAGGAACTTAAATAGTCATCAGCTTTCAATCTTCAGCTATCCCGATTTATCCCCGTTAGACCGGGACAACTGATGCCTGATGACTGATAGCTATGATTAGTTTTGAAAATATCACCAAAAAATTTGGCTCATCTGCAGCATTAGACAATATCTCACTGGAAATAAAACAAGGTGAGTTTGTGTTTATTGTTGGCCCCTCAGGCGCTGGTAAATCTACACTTTTAAAAATACTTACACGGGAATTGATGCCTACTTCAGGTAAGGCTTTTGTTGGCAAAGAAGATATCAGCAAACTCAAAGACAAAGATATTCCTCACTTAAGAAGAAAAGTAGGTGTGGTATTTCAGGATTTCAAACTTTTGGACGAAAGGTCTGTTTTTGAAAATGTAGCTTTGGCCTTGGAAGTTTTGGGGAAATCTAATGCAGAAATCAGTAAAATGGTAGAGCATATGTTGAAATTGGTAGAAATTTGGGACAAACGGAGCCTTTTCCCCAGACAATTATCAGGCGGAGAAGCTCAAAGAACCGCCATAGCCAGAGCTGCTATTGGAAAACCTGATGTACTTCTGGCAGATGAGCCTACCGGAGATTTAGATCCAAAAACTGCCTGGGGAGTGATTCAGCTATTAAATGAGATCAATTCCTGGGGGACTACTATTATTATGGCTACCCATAATCAGGAAATAGTTAATACACTAAAAAGAAGGGTAATTGTTCTTAAAAACGGCAAAATCTCTAAAGATACAAAAGAGGGTAAATATGAATAGAGCCTTTGAATACGCTAAAAGAAATATCAGAAGAACGCCTTTTCAGGCCATCGCTGCTGTGATGGTAATGTTTTTAACATTTTTCTCATTATTTACTTTTGTCCTGATAGCTGCAGGTTCACAAACAGCATTAAGGTATTTTGAAAGTAAACCACAAGTTATTGCTTTTTTTAAAGAAGGCACAACTAACCAGGATATCCAGGCTATAGAAGGTGCTCTTAAGTTGGAAAGCAGGGTAACAAAAACAGAATATGTTTCCAAAGAAGATGCATTAGAAGTTTATAGAGAAAAAAATAAAAATGATCCTGCTCTTTTAGAGTTGGTGACAGCAAATATCCTGCCAGCATCGCTTGAAATTTCTACCCAAACTCCAGAAGACTTATCTCCTATTGCTGAGATCTTAAAAAAAGAGCCTGTTGTATCAGAGGTGATTGTACCAGAAGACGTAGTTGAAACATTAACATCTTTAACCTGGGTTATCAGGATGGTGGGCTTAACAACAGTTGGGTTTTTAATGATTTTTGCCCTGCTGGTGGTGATTATGATTATTGGATTTAAGATCAGAATTAAGAGGGGAGAAATTGAAATAATGAGACTGCTTGGGGCTTCTCCCTCTTTTATCAGAACTCCTTTTATCCTTGAAGGG
>CAZDFU010000004.1:36524-65485 GCA_964504985.1 uncultured Gammaproteobacteria bacterium | reverse complement strand
CTTCTGTCCAATAAGTTAGTTCATCTAATTTTCCTTCTCCTTCTCTAATTCTTTTCAAAACTTTATTCCGGGCTGTTAAAAATTGTTCATAAGCTGTTAACGACTTTTTATACTCCGGATCAATTTGAGCCAAAGCCAAATCAAGATGCCAACGGCGCAACGAAGGAGAACCAGTTATCATATTTATATCAGAGGGATAAAAAATCACTGCCGGCATATTGCCAATAAAATCAACTGTTCTTCTGGGAATACCGTTTACCAAATTTTTTTTTCTAAAATTAACCTCTTTTGTGGCTCTGTTAATAATTACTAAAAGCTCTGTCTCTCCTCCGTTATTAACAAATCCTTCTACTTTGGTAAATTCCTCCCCGGTTAAAATCAACTCCTCCTCTTTCTCAGCCCTTAAGGATTTTGTAGTAGCTAAAAGATAAACCGCTTCTAAAAGATTAGATTTACCTGCAGCATTATTTCCCAAAAGAATAGTTGGCCTCTGGTCAAAATTAAGCTCTAAACTCAAGTAATTTCTGAAGTTGGTAAGTTGAAGGCTTTTTAAAAACATTTACAGAATTTTCAAATTTCAGTTTTCAATTTACAACGGACTTTCAATTATCATTGTTTGAAAATTATTTCCTTTCCCAGTGCCCTAGCCCCAAAAATTCTCTTATATTATAAGATAATTGTTCTTCTTTAAAAAAGAGCGAGGGCTTAAGTCCGAAAAGCCCTGCTAATATAATTAATACCCCCAGTCCTATCAATATTGGGGTTACCCCAAAAATATCTGCCAAAATTCCTGCCAAAAATACAGGGATCAAAGATAATCCTGACATAGCTGCCCCCAAAACAGAAAAAACCTTCCCCCTGATTGATTCTGGAGTATTCTGTTGTATAACAGTTTGGGTTGGGACTAAAATGGAGACCAGGGCAAGTCCCAATAGAAATGAGCCTACAATAGATACTCCTGATAAAGAAGGCTGCGTTAAAAAATGAAGGGGCTTAGGTTTTGCTAGATACTTAATTGCCGGAGAGATTACTGGAGAGATGCCAACAAGAAAAAATAGTAATCCTGCAAAAACAATAGCCTTTGAAACCACTAATCTTTTTATTAATCTTTGTCCCATTCTGCCCAAAATCCATCCCCCTGTGATTATTCCTATACCTAAAGGCACAATGAGGATATAGGAAGCATCTGTTGCTTTAATATGCAAAGATGTTTCCAAAAAACCAGGCACCAATACTGCTGAAATAGCCACCACCATTTGTACTCCTGCCAATATTACAATTGAGGTCAATACAGAGAGTTTTCCTTTTATCAGCCTTAGGGTTTTAATGATCTCCATAATTCCTATTATTTGAATTTCAGAATAATTTCTTTTGCTAATAGCCTTAAGGAGTCTTTTACCTTCTTTATCATGCTTACTTGTGACTGAGGGAAGCATTAAGGATAATAGAAAAGCCAGAACTAAAATTCCTCCCCCAATTGCAAATATGGAATCAATGCCAAAATGGTTAATCAAAGGTCCAGCTAACCCAAATCCTAATATAAAACTTGAATAAAATGTTGTAGAAAAAAGAGAATTGGCTGTAATTAATTGACTTTTTTTAACAACAAGAGGGATGGCTGATGCTTCAGCTTGAGCATAAAATTGACCTAAGGTATTAATAACAAAGGCAAGTACTAAAATAATTGGAAAATTCCCTTTGGCAGGAATCAAACTGAAAAGGGCCAGACACAAAAAGAAATTAATTATTATTATAATTTTCCGTCTATCAATTAGATCAACCAAGACACCGGTAAATAAACCTAAAATTACTGCTGGTAAATAACAGGCTAGAAGCAAGACAGAAACAGCGGTATTAGAAGAGGTTAGCTGAAATACCCAGATAACCAGGGTAAAGTTTAAAGCATTGGATGAGAGTTGGACTAAAATCTGATTAATCCATAAATTTAAAAATCCCCGATTTTTGATAACCGGGGAGATTGTAGATTTGGGACTCATAAATTTTGGGTTATCAGATATTATACTTACCTTTGACAATTAGAGCAAAGGTAAGTACCCCGGCCCCCTAACTGGATTTTTTTAATCCCGCTGTCGCATTTTTTGCAAGGATGTTTATCCAAACCATAAACATAAGCATAATCCAAAAAATACCCTTTGTGTCCTTCACTATCTACAAAATGGGCTCTGGTGGATCCTTTATATTTTATTCCATCTTGAAGCGCCTTCAATATCCCCTGATATAAACTCTTTATGTCTTTATCTGTTAACTCACTCACTTTAGTCCTTGGGTCTATACCAGCATTAAAACAAGCCTCACTGGAATAAATATTACCAATCCCTGAAACAACAGTTTGATCCATAATTGCTACTTTAACAGGCATAGATTTATGTTTAAATAAATTATTTTTTAATACTTCCCAACTAAATTCTTTTTCTAAGGGCTCAGGCCCTAAATTTATTAATAAACTATGAACTAATAACTCTGAACTGTTGACTATTTTCACCCATCCAAACCTTCTCTGGTCATTAAAATACAAATGAGAACCATCACTAAAACCAAAAATTACCCTGGTATGGGAATTGGGCATCGCATTTCTCATATCTTCTGTTGGGTGCCCGCCTATAAATCTTGAGCCATCATCATAAATCAACTGACCAGTCATTTTTAGATGAATTAGAATAGTCGTCAGCCGTCTATCTTTTACCCTCAGGCTTTTTTGTTTTGTCCGGTGACTGACAGCTGAGGACTGAAAGCTACCTAGATCTACACCTAAATACTTTGCTCTTCTCCAAACTTTGAGTACTTTTTTGCCCTCTACTAAATTGGGGGTTCCAATAAAGGATTTGGCGGATAAAATTTGAATTTTCTTAATTTTTAATCCAACTATCTTTTTTTGCAGACCTATTCTGATTGTTTCTACTTCAGGAAGCTCAGGCATAGAAATATTTTATATTTTTTAGAATCAGATTACCTTGATTAGCTTACCGCTTTTTAAAACACTTTTTAAAGTAAGGGAGAAAAAGAAAATTGAGGCAGCTAGATAAATACTATTTAAAATTAGGGCTGTCCAAAACTGTTCATAATTAAATTTTCCTCCACCAAGCAAAATTCTCATTCCCTCAAAAACATGGGAAATAGGAATAAAATAAGCTACTTTTTGGAAAAATTCCGGCAGGACAGAAATAGGATAAAAAACAGCTGCAAACGGCTGGACAAAAAAAGGTATTATCCAGGTTAAAGGACCAATAGAATGACCATATCTTAAAATTAAAGAAATATTAAATACCCCAAAAGAGGCTGCAAATAAAATTAAATTTAAAGTAAAAAGACCCAATCCAAACCCCCATGAGGAAAGTTGGAAATGATAAACAATTGAGGCTATCAAAGACATAAAAATAAAAGTTAGAAAAACTTTGATTAAGCTTACCACCACAATGCCTGCTAAATACTCCAAAAAAGTAATAGGGGTAGACATCACATTTATAAAATTCCTGTCCCAGATATCAAACATAAAATTAATACCAATATCAGTTGTTACTTTTTCAAAAATTGCCCAAAGGATTATTGCTCCCAGCAAAAAAGAAGCCAGGGTTGAGGATTGCAAGCCTTGGATATATTGAGTTAAAAATCCCCATAAAATAATCATTAAAACAGGAGAAATTAAAACATCGAAAAACCTCTCCAGTTGATGAAGTGATAAAAAATAGTGTCTTAAAACAATTGAAAAAACCCTGTTTAAATTCATAATATTAGTAACTAGGAACCCTTTTAGAAGACCAGGGTTACTTGTGCCTTGTCACTTGTTACCTCCTGTACCCGTTATGCTTCTTGACAGATGAATAAACACATCCCTTAAATTTGGCTCCAATGCTTCTTTTTGCAATACTTCTTTAGTCAACTCCAGTGGGCTGCCCTCGGCAATTATTTTTCCATGATTGATAAATACCACATTTGAAGCTACCTCTTCTATTTCCCACATGTTATGTGAGGTATAAAGAATAGAAATTTTTTCTTCTTTTTGAATCTTTTTTATCAAAGATATTCCTTTATCAACTACATCAGGATCCATAGAAGCCATTGGTTCATCTAAAAGCAGAAGTTTAGGGTGATTAAGAAAGGCTTTAACTAAATTTCCCCTGGCTCTTTGGCCAAAAGATAATTCCCTGATGTGTTTATTTTTAAGGTGGCTTATTTCAAATACCTCCAAAAGCTCATCTATTCTTTTATTAATATCTCCTACCTCATATATTTTTCCATAAACATATAAACACTCTGAAAGTTTTAGATTCCAAGGCAGGGAAAATTCTGCAGCAGCATAGTTTACCTGTTTTAAAACCTCACTTCTATATTTTTTGATATCTTTACCAAAAATCTTAATTTCACCTTCATCTCCATCTATTAAACCTAAGATACAATAAATAGTAGTTGATTTACCTGCTCCATTTGGACCTAGAAAACCCAGGATCTCTCCCTCTCTTAAACTAAAAGAGATATCATCAATAGCAGTAAACTGTCCGAACTTTTTCTTTAAATTTCTAACTTCCAGAATTACATTTTTACCCATTGGGTAATTTTAAATTAAAAGCAGCTTAGATTACAATTAAGAGATGAGAGTAGTCGATATGCTAGCTTCACCTGAGAAATATTTCCCCCGCTGAGACATTAAACTCCTATCCGCTTCTTAACTCTTCAGTTTAATTATAGATTGTACCCCTATGGCCTGCAGATAGTACATTTACAATCCGATCCTTTTCATTAATTTTATAGATAATTCTGTATCCCCCTACTCTATACGATAATCTTCCTATTAAATCCCGGGATAAAGGTTTACCTATAAAAGGATCCTCTCTTATTTCTTCTATTGCTAATTTAATTGCAAATTCATCAAATTCTTTTAGTTTCTTTAATTCCTTTTTGGCTTGCGGGGAAATAATTATCTTATACATTAATCCAAACCTAACTCTTTTTTAGCATCCTCCCAGGGAATACCCTTTCCTTGCTCTATTTCCTTCTCGCCCTGCTTAATTGCTTTCATTAATTCTTTGTCTGCTAGTATTTCATTCGTTTCCTTCCAGCCTTCATACTCACGGACTGACATAATGATTACTGCAGGCTTGCCATTAACAGTTATTATATACTCATCTAGCATTTTACTAGCTCTAGATACTAGAGTTGGAAGCTTTTGTCTTGCTTCTGTAATAGGTAAAGTTTTAGTCATAACATGATGATACAGAATTATGTACAGAATGTCAATGCTTCAACTTTGTTCAGCATTGACCGTGAGTACAACCGAAGGGTCTAGATCTGCCCTAGTATGTTCACTTAGACATAAACCCTACCTTGGCGGGCTGAGGAGACTTTTTGGCACCTTTTATAAAATTCATCCTGGGCTGCTTTAATATTTTCAGCTCTGCCTGCCCAGATTTTCATGGGAGCATTTTGCAAGCCTCTGGAGTAAGAAAAAGTCAAAGGCCAGGGCCCACCAATCTTACTGATCTCCAGTAGATTTTCTACGGCGTTATCATCTGGTTGCCCTCCTGACAAAAATGCTATTCCTGCCACCTCATTTGGCACAGATTGATTTAAAGCATCCACTGTCATCTTGGCAACTTCTTTTGCATCAGCTTGAGCAGGACAATCCTTTCCAGATAAAACCATGCTTGGTTTTAAAATCATCCCTTCTAAAACTACTTTATGGGCAGCAAGTTTTTCAAAAACCTTTTTTAATGTATTAATTTGGACATCAAAACATTGCTCAATTGTGTGATCACCATCAAGCAATACTTCTGGCTCCACAATTGGAACTATATCTTGCTCCTGACAAAGAGCAGCATATCTGGCTAAACTTTCAGCATTAGACTCAATACAGGTATCTGTTGGTATCCCCTCTCCTATGGTGATTACAGCCCTCCATTTGGCAAATTTTGCCCCCAGCTCTTTATATTCAGTTAATCTGTCCCTTAACTCATCTAACCCTTCTGTAATTTTTTCCCCTTCAAAGTTAGCCAGTTTCCATGCTCCTTTATCAACTTTTATTCCAGGTAAAATCCCTTTACTTTGCAAAAACTTTGACACACCGATCCCTGCAATTTCCTGCCTGATAGTTTCATCATATAAAATCACTCCTGAGATAAACTGCTCTATTCCCTCCGCAGTAAAAAGCATCTTCCTATAAGCAAGGTTATTCTCCGGGGTTGACTCTATGCTAATCTTCTCAAATCTTTTTTGGATTGTTTTTGAAGATTCATCAGCAGCCAGTATGCCTTTACTTGGGGCCACCATAGCTTGAGCTGTTTGTTTTAAAGTATTTATATCCATAGAATCCTGTCATCCTGAACGAAGTCGAGTTAGAGTCGACATAGTGAAGGATCTAAAGACTTAATCTAAAGATTCCTCGCTAATCACTCGGAATGACATTAGTGATGTGAATGCTGTTCTATCTTTACACCACTTTTATCAACTGTCAAGGTTGTAACCTGGTGTCCTACACCAGTCCTGAGCGTACTTGTGGCGAGCAAAGCCGAACTAGCCGAAGGATTCACTCTTACCCCCTCCAAATTAAACCATTTATCGTCACCAGTAATAGAGGATACAGAAACTAAGCAATCTTTTATCTTACCTGAAACCAAATCATCTAAGGACCAGACTTTGCTATATTTTTTATTAATCTGGGAATCTGCTGACCAACCTCTTGCCTCACAAAAAGCTCCCAAAGCTTTAGCTGCCACAGCAGCCATTACCCCCTCTTCAAACCCTCCTGAACCCATAATCAGATGAGGGCCTTTTTTATGAGTACTCGAAGAGTTATTTAAACTCTTCTCCGGATCCATAAAGGATAATATTGACGGTAAAAAATCTCCGGCCTTAATTAAAATTAAATTAACCCCAAATTTCTGGCAGGCATTAATATAGCGGGCATTTCTGTCTCTTTCCATGATTATTACATTAATTTCAGCAGGATCCACTTTAAATACATCTATAACCTCTGCCAGATTTTCTTCAACAGGACTGTGCATGGAAATTTTGCCCTTAAGTTGAGGTGGACCAAACAGCTTATCCATATAATCAGTATCTGAAGGTGTAGGCATTAAACCTGAATGGGATGATACAGCAATCACTGACACAGCACCGGAAGAATTTAGCTTAGCAGCTTTTGACCCCTCCACAACATCATTCACCATATCCAGCTTTAATCCTGCACCGCCTGGTGCGGGGCCAAAAGTACCCATCAAAGCAGGCAGCGCCTCGCCATATTGGTGAATATGTTTTCTTCCCTCACTCCCTACTATCTCTAAACTAAATGGGATATCAATTAAAGCAGTACTCATAACATCTACTCCTGATTGATCAATTAACTTTTCCCTTTTTAATGATTCTTCCGCTGTTAAAACATCATTTTGGGAAAAACCTTTTTCCTGAATAAGACGGTAGACAGATAAGGCAGTTAACTCTGTGGCACGGGTAATATATTTTCTAACCTGATCCATGAAGAAGATTAGACTACTCTACTGTTATTTCTTTGTCAAATTACCTGGAAAGAATTAACTCTGTTTGGTTATACTCTTTTCTATCAGCTCTAAGACTTCTTTTTTGAAATTTTCTTTGGAAAACTTTTCAGCATTTTTTCTTAAAACCTCTGGATCAAATTTTTGAGGATCGAATTTTTGTAATGCATCTGTTAAATCCTCAACTGTTACAAGTCCTTCTTTCCCATATAGCATTCCAGTTCTACCTTGTAAAACTGTCTCTAAAAAGCCTCCTGAGGCAGGAGCAATAACAGGAGTTCCTGCAGCCTGAGCCTCAATTGAAGTAATACCAAAATCCTCATCTTCTGATGATACAATTAAAGCCCTGGCATTTTCTAATAATTTAACTCTCTCCTCATCTGACACCCAACCCAAGAAGTTGATAGTTGATAGTTGATAGTTGGTAGATAGTTTTTTGAGATTATCCAATTCCGGGCCAGAGCCTGCTGCTTTCAATGGCAAACCCAATTTTCCACAAGCTTCCACCACCAACTCCACCCCTTTTCCTCTCACTAACCTGCTTAAAACTAAAAAGTAGCTTTCAGTCTTCAGTCTTCTGCTTTCAGACTTTCTGACGGCTAAGGACTGAGGAGTAAATTCTGATAAATCAACTGGTGGATAGATAACAATAGCATCTCTTCTATAAAACTTTTTTATCCTTGCAGCAACATTTTTAGAATTGGCTACTAAGATATCCGGTCTCTGGCTTACTTCAAAATCATAAATTCTCATAACATGATTAATTATCTCCCCTCCTATCCTGGTCCACCAATGTTTTTTATAATTAAAAGAGGTTGTATAACCATATAAAAACCTGGGCGGGGTATGAATATAGCTGATGTGCAAAGTTTCAGGTTTGGTAATAGCAGCTTTAGCAAGATGAGTTGCTGATGAAGAGGAAATCACCAGATCAAATTCTGACAGATCAAAACTTTCAAACATCATTGGGCCGAATATTCTAAAAGGAGAAAGAAGTCTATTCCCAAAGGGGAATTTTTGAAACCAGGAAGGCCTAATATCCCAATCTTTAAATCTTTTGCCAATTTCCCCCATGGCCCTAAGATTTAAATAAGCTGTAAAAATGGGAGCATCAGGGAAAATTTCATGCAAAGCTTCCAATACCCGTTCAGCGCCACCATATTCCCTTAAATAATCATGAACCAAAGCTACTTTTAAACTCTTCACATAAGTATTGTATCAAACATTACCCTTTTCCAACCAGTTTTTGAAGAAGTTCAAGACTATTCTTCTTAGCATCATCTTCGCTCATACCCTGAGAATCAGCTGCTGCTTTAAAAGTTTTATTGGTGATGGATTTGCCGTTTGGATCTACTCCTGCATGACCCTGACCCATATCATCATCCGGCATCCCGCATCCGCAGTTATAACACACAATATATCACCTCCTTCTTAATTAAGTTCAGACAGACTTTGCTGCTTCGATTAACTGTTCAACGGAAAGTTTGGTAGGCTTTGAGTCAGGCGCAGAGCCTGAGCCACAAATTACCATATGGTGAGACTGGTGCAAAAACCAGGAGGCCTCAGGGTCCATCTCTTTTACCTTTTGATAAATGGGTTCTAAATCTGAAGAATCAGAATAGAATTGGACTGATTTATACTTGGGATCAACCATCAAAAAAAGGTTTCCATCCTGCTTTTTACAAAAAGCTCTATCAACAGCCCCGGAAACAATGGCATAAGACTTACCAAATTTTGTTTCAAACTCAATTCTTTTTTCCCAATCAACTTGAGACTGCTCATTTCTTTTTAAGACCTCTAAAATCCTGTCTAAAACCTCACTTCCAAGCTCCACTGCCTTTTGGGAAGTTTGGGGATTACTATCCAAAGGCCTAAGATATGCCTGAACGCTAAATTCATCAAATTCAGAACTTGGGGCTTTACCAGTATCAATTAACTGATTCCAGTTTATTAATTTTTCCAATGCTTTTTGGGTAATTTCATCATGAGGGGTTAACCCTTGCTCTTTTAAATGTTCATAGACCAAAGTAGCAGCAGCTGAATCTAACCCTTCTTTATGTTCATCAAACCTTCCTCCCCCGGTGCCTAGATAAATCTTTTCTCCTGATTCATCTTTTGCTGCCTCCCTTGTTGCCGAAATAAACTCTAAAGAGGCGTCTTTAAAATCAGGATTAAATCTTCTAAACAGCCAAACAGCTGCAATATCATCTAGGTGTGGATTTATATGTGTCACTAAAGTCTTCATGTTATGATGAAAAGTATACCATGGCTATAGTTAAAAAACTTATTTTTGCCCCGTTTTTTTTAGCCATCTTTTTTATCCTTTTATCTTCTCTTTCGTCTTTAACTAAATCATATGATTTTATCTTTTCTTTTTCTTTGAATAGTTTTATTCAACTCATTATTATTTCTGCCCTGTTGCCTTTATCCAGCCTGCTTTTTGTAGTATTTGCAACACTCTCTTCAGACTGGAAAATTAATTTACCTGTAGGAATTTTGGCCTCACTAATACCGCTATTTTTTTGGGAGACAGGCTTGGCAATTATTTTTTCTGTTTTAATACTTATTAATCTACTGATTACTTTTCTTAATTTAGGGACTACTTTAAAAAATTATCTTACCTTTTCTCCAAACTCTATTTTTAGCCCCCTTATCAGGAATCTGTCAGGACTTTTAATATTATCAATCTGCATAATCTATTTTTTCTCAGCAAGTAAAACGATCTCTGAGAAAGGTTTTAAGATCCCTGATTCTTTAATTGAATCCGCCTTAAAGCTGACCCCCATGCCTCAACTTTCCAATCAACAGGAAACTTCTATGCCACAAATAACAAATGACCAAATTAACCTTTTAAAGAAAAATCCCAATCTTTTAAAACAATCCGGCTTGGATCCAAAAATACTTGACACTTTAGATAACCAATCTAAAAATCCATTAGAAGATACAATCAAACAAACAGTTAAAGATCAATTTGAGAGTTTAATAAAGCCATATACCAGTTTTCTACCTGTTATTTTGGCTATTTTGCTATTTTTTACCCTTTCAGGTTTAACTTCTTTAACTAATTTATTTGTCTACCCAATTTTATGGCTGACTTTTTATATACTGGAAAAAACAAATCTAATAAGTTTTACCACTGAACAAAGACCAGTTAAAAAGCTCGTTGTTTAAACTACTTTTTGCCCGTTAGGAGCTTTTTTGATCTCAGCTAAAATGTCCTGTTGGAACTTATTCATACCTTTAACTCCTTCATTTCCCCCCAATTTGGACCGGTTTTCAAATCTACAATTACCGGCACTGAAAGTTTTAAGGCATTTTCCATCTTTTCTTTAACCATCTCTGCTATCTTTTTAACTTCCTTCTCCTCCACCTCAAAAACTAACTCATCATGCACTTGCAGCATTAAACAACAATTTTGAATTTTGAATTTTGAATTTTGAATTTCCCTATCTATCTCCACCATGGCTTTTTTGATCATATCTGCAGCAGTGTTTTTCGATATTACTCCTTCACTATCAAAACGGTGACTTCCAGCCACACTCAATGTATACGTTGTTTCAAACTCATCTAGTGCTTCTATCTCTATAATCTCATTGTAGTTATAGATAGGAGTTCGTACTTCGATATTGTTACGCTTAAGCCAGATTTTTAGATGATAGACGGAAGAAGAACCACCACTTTTCCAACGACTGTATAAAACATAATCTGATTGTGTAGCGAGTTGGACTTTTTGAAGATGACCCCCCAAGGCAATAGTTTCTTGTATTAAAAATTGAGGTGCTATCTTTTTCAGATAACGATTGTAATAAGAAACCTCTCCTTCTTTTAGTATCTGAGCCAAGGCATTACGATGAATATCCAAACGGTAGGAAATTTTATCTTTGTATATATAGGGTCCTTTAATTTGACTCTCAACACCTAGTGTTTTCAATAAAAGCTGTATTTCTTGTAATAACTCTCTCTGACAAAGATGAATATTAGGATTATTTTTTTCTTTCACGGATTTATAGCCATCTGAATGCATAATTCCTCTGATAAAAGAGCAGCGATTTTCAATGTTTTCCATAAAAACCCGAGGTGGTACACGCTTAGTGTGAGCGTTTTTACCAATCGGGAGTCCAATAGCTTCAAATAGCTTTCCAAGCCCTTGTGAATGAATGGTAACATGATAGCGGGTAGATAATTTACTTGCTGGACGATGGGTAGTTTTTCTATGGCTTGGATGAAAACCCATTGAGGCAAAGAACTTAATGCAGCGTTCCATTTTTTCGTATTCATGTTCTCCAAAAAAGTAGGTTAGGGAGTAAACCCAAGCTCTATTCCAACGCTTGCTTATATATCCATCTCCAATATAGTATCCCAACCAATACCAGAAATCCTCGTTTACAGTTACCTCTAATGGAATTCCATTATTAGCTTTGGGTATATGTTTATATTGAAATGGTTTTGAAGAGAATTCATGAATATTAGGCATGCTAAAACACACTTTCATCCCTGATCTTAGCTGAGAAAACTCCTTCCATTGGTACCCATCATTATCAACAATTAACACTTTATGTCTTACATCGCATTTAAATATTTGTCCATTAGAAAACTTGATTCGAGCTAACTGTGCCTTTCCCCGATCTAATACTTGGTAAATTTTCCATTCACTGCCATCCCATACAAAAGGTGGTTTATTCTTTTCTTCATAAAGCTCTCCTATAGGTATATACCCCCAAGAAGTTAATATCTTTGTCCCCCAAGGAAGACAACCCTGAACAGGGTGATTTATGGCTGCTCTTTCCCCTGCAGCTTTAATCATTCTATTACCTGCTTTAAGTTCCGGCATATACCTTTTCCTGCCCCAGATAGTTTCTACATAGCCTTTTTCCATTGCCTGCTCCAAAGTCTGGCTCATCCATTCCCTCACTTTAGGAAATTGTTCAAAATATTCAGCAATATATAATCTGGCAACCTCATATTCCACCGCCAATTGTCTTGATAGAGCATGCGGGCCTTGTCCATAAAGAGTTGCAAAATTCATGGTTTTGCCCACCAACCTTTGTTGCTTGGTAACATCTTTAAGAGCTACTTTAAATATTTTTGAGGCTGTGGCAGCATGAATATCCAGTCCTTGTGAAAATGCTTTTTTTAAATTGTCATCACCTGAAAGATGAGCCATAATCCTCAGCTCAATTTGTGAATAATCTGCGCCCAGCAAAACTTTCCCTTTTGAGGCAATGAAAGCTTTTCTAATTTCAGAACCCATCTGATTTTTAACAGGAATATTTTGGAGATTTGGATCCTGAGAAGAAAGCCTGCCTGTTGCTGCGCCCTCCACATTAAAAGTTGAATGAATTCTTTTATCCCCGCCTATATATTTAGGCAGTGCATCAACATAAGTTGAAACAAGTTTAAAAAGAGTCCTGTATTCCAAAAGCAAAGGAATAACAGGATGGGCAGTCTGGAGTTCTCTTAAAGTCTCTTCATCTGTTGATCTGCCTGTTTTGGTTTTTCTAAAAACAGGTAAGTTTAGTTCATCAAAAAGCACTACTTGTAATTGTTTTGGGCTGTTTATATTAATCTGATGTCCAATATTTGAGTATATTTCTTTCTCAAGATTAGCTAATTGTCCCTTTAAGTCTTTCCCAAGTCTATTTAAAAACTTCAAATCCACTAAAATTCCAGCCTTTGTCATCCTTTCAAGGACAGGGGTCACCTCCAAATCTAATTCTGTAGTGGAATTGTTTAAGGTTTGTTGCTTCTCATATATTGTTTTGTTTTCCAACACATCAGCACCTGGTATTCTTGCAATCAGGCTTTTAAAACCTAGTTCGTCAAAAAGACTCTTGACTTTATCCGGGTCAAAATCATGCATCACACATTTGCTTAAATCCAGCTTTATAGGAGCTTCCAGATTTAAGGTTGCTAATTTTTTACTTAAAACAGCTGATTCTGCTCCCTCAGCAAGGAGTGTCTGCATTCTTTCAGGAAGAGTTTTTAAATTTTTAGATAAATAAATATTTTCTATATTTTCAAACTGGTGAATTAATTTGGTAGCAGAAACTTCCCCAATCCCAGCAACTCCAGGGATATTATCAGATGCATCTCCTCTTAAGGCTTTATAATCAATTAACTGCTTAGGAAAAAAGCCAAATCTGGCAACAAACTCCTCTACCCCATATAAACCAACGTCTGCTAAAGTCTTTTTAGGCATCAAAACTTTTACATTTTTATCAATTAACTGCATAATATCTCTATCTCCTGTAACAACGATAGTTTCCAGTTTCCAGTTGGTAGTTGATAGTTCAATTGCTTGTTTTACAAGAGTTCCTATCAAGTCATCAGCTTCATATCCTGAGAGGCTGAATTCAGGGATATTTAATGCTTCTACTACTTGATGGACTCTTTTGTATTGAGAAGATAATCCATCCTCTGCAGGGCCCCTGGTGGCTTTATATTGGGTATAAGCCTGATGCCTGAATGTAGGGCCTTTTTCATCCCAGGCAACAGCCAAAAAATCAGGTTTAAGCTCATTTATTACTCTTAAAATCATGGAGGAAAAACCATAAACTGCATTAATCAACTCACCTTTGGAGGTAGTAAAAGCAGGGGTGGCATGATAAGCCCTGTGAAGCAAAGCATTCCCATCAACTAATACTAAGCGTTTCATGAAGGAATTGTAGCATAAAATAACAGGCTGAAATGCTATAATGAGCTTATGTCTGAGATACCTTCACCACTTCCAACAGAAGCCAGAAGTATCAAAAAAGACCTATTTAAAATAGCTTCCAAGATCAAATCTGGGATTAAGAGGCTTAAGCCTGAAAGTGTTTCCTCAAAGTTGCCTGAAGGCGTTGAAGAGTTAAAGGTTAACGGCGTTCAAGTATTAGTTAGCGGTAAAGATGGTCCCAAACTTTTGTTTCTTCATAATGCTGGCCAAGTTCCCGAAGGGATGACAGAACATATTTTACAACTTGCACCTTATGGTCAAGTAATTGCTCCAAACATTTTTGATCTAACCAGGGCTGCTCAGCGCAGAGGAATTACCAAACCATCTTTTGCGGATTTAGCAAATGAAATTTCTGCTTTAAATTTAATTAACAAAGGAGATGAAACAGGACTTGTCACAAGTTCTATGGGTAGTGCTGTGGGGTGGGAATACACAATCCAAAATCCGGAGGATGTTAAATGGATTGTAGCAGGAAGCGCCATTGGATGGCCTTTAAAACGATCATTAACTGAGTGGGTTATGGCTTTTAGAAAGGAATTTCTTCAGCCACCGAATGTTCCTATTCCAGACGAGCTTAAAAAAAGAGATCCTGGATCAGGAATGATGATGAAAAGATTTTTAAGGCACCCAAGTAGTGTTTTAAAAACTTTGAAGTTAACAACAGATGCAGATCAGAGAGAACAACTGCAAGCTATTAGCCAGCCTGTAAATTTAATTTGGGGCAAAGATGACAATTATGTACCAGTTTGGGCAGGCCAAGCAATGGCACGATCGATGGTAAACAGTAGATTAGAACTTACCTCCAAGTTCAATCACTTATGGGTAGCAGTTGAGCCAGAAAAATTAACAAAGCCTGCAATTGACAGGATTCAGTCTACATCTACAATCCCCACTACTGGAAAATAGTTTTTGCAAAATCAAGATATTCTGTATGGCCTTTGCCTGCTATGTAATACCACCACTCTACTCCCCAAAGGTAAATCTCATCAAAGCCTGTTTTTTTGGCATAATCTAAGTTGGATTTAAAGTTGTCTATGCTAAATAACTTCATTTGTTCTTCCAAAGAAGTATCAGGGATGGCTTTTTGGACCCAAGGCTCTGCCTGAAGCTCAGTAATAATGGTTTTCTGGTTAAAAGGGGCCAGGACTTTCCTTATAACATTTGACTTCAAAGGGTATATAAAACCTGGGACAGGATAAGTGATATTACCAAACAGAGGATTGTATGCCCTGCGGTAAAGCGAAACACCTAAGACATCTGATGATGTCATGGCACCATTCCAACTGCTCCATTCACCACTGTCCGTAACTACCACCGACCTGCTGTTATCCAGTTTCTTTACCAGTTGAATTTCCCTTTCAAGAAACCTCTTATCCGGCGGGTCACAATTTTCTCCAAACCAGGAAACAAATGGCTCATTCTCCACCTGATAAGCCCAAATTGCCCTATTTTGCTTATATCTTTCAACAACTTTTTGAACAAACTCTAAAACATTGTCTTGTCTATCTTTAATACTTAAGCCTTTTGCCCATGAGGGGATATGGCATTCAGGCCAGCGGGGCTGCCTGAGCCCTACCACCAAAATTACCCTTACTCCCCTTTTTTCTGCCTCAGAAAGCATGAAATCTGTTTCTGAAAAGTCATAATTTCCCTTTCCGGGTTCCAAACTAGTCCAATAACCTGGAAGTCTTAGGTTTTTAACCTTAAGCTCATCCAGCATTTGTATATAAACTTTCTGCCAATCCAAATTTAAATACCTGGCATACCTGGGGGAAAAACTAACTCCAAATTTTAAATTATCAGCCTGAGAATAAGTTCTCTCAAATACAAAATTAATTAAAATTATTAAAACCAAAACACTAAGTATGGTTATTAGAAAATACTTGGTGGTTTTAAGAATAAAAATTAAATTCATCTGGGATTATCTAAATATACACTTTTCTTCTTTAGGACAAATGCTTCTAAAAAAGTTTTAATATATTCAAAAAGACCAAATAATAAACCATCCTTAAACCTTCTTCCGGAAAATACCACAGGCTTATTTATTAATTTTATTTTACCCAGTTTTGCCACTCTAAAACTTAAATCAATATCCTCTTGTGCTTGTAAACTGGTGTCAAACCCCCCTGCTGCCTTATATGCTGACTTTAAAATTCCAAAGCTAAAACCAGACAGCCAGAAATGACCTAAAAGCAACCTATAAGAATGCATAAAAACAGGTTGAAAAAAGTTAAATGTCATATTAATAAAAGGAGAGCAGTCTGCAACCCTGCAAGGAGTAGTGACAGCTATTACATCCCCTTTTAAAGCTGAAGCTAGAACTTCTATCCAGTTTTTATAAAAAATTGTGTCTGCATCTGCAGAGAGGATTATTTTTCCTTTTGCTTCCTTAAACCCTCTGGCTCTGGCAACCCCCCGCCCTTGCTTTTTTTCATGAACGATTCTTAAATCCATCCCGCTCTTAAATTTTGAAGCTTTTTCAATAGTTTTATCAGATGAATTATTATCAACCAAGATCACTTCATAGTTTATATCAGTTTTTTGTTCTGATTTGAGCAAGGAAAAAAGGGTATTTTCAATATATTTTTCCTCATTAAAAGCTGGTATAACTACTGAAACTTGTATTTTGTTCATTTTTTGAGCCAAAGATATACTACTCCTCCATATCCAAATAACAAAAATGCATTCATTATCAGGTATTCCTTATAAAAAGGCAGAAAAACCAAAAGTGACGGCAGGATTTGAAAAATTTCCTGATAGTTTTGAGTATAGACTAAAAACAGAAGTATTGCCCCATGAAATATTGCCCAAATGCCTGTAACCACAATTAAGGATTTGTATTTTTCTGGATCTTTTTGCAAACAAAAAGCTATTGCACCAGCCAGTAAAATAAAAGAGGCATAAAGATAATTTAACAATTTAGCATAACTTATGGCAGATTGAGACCAAACGCTATGAACAGACAAGAGCTTTATATTGGATAAATGAAGCAGTCCATCAAATATAAAATATGCTCCCCCAAAGATTAATAAAGCCCTTAAGATTTTTCTAAACCTATCATTCATTAAATCATTTTATCAAATATACTGTTTAAGTTATAATCAGTTAATATCAGCTAACCTGAAAAAAATGACAAACTCAACTTACGCCAGGAAAATAAACATTGCTTCGGTAATAATCACCCATAATAGGATTGATGAGGTTAAGGCTCAGATGGACATAATCCGGGAACTTTGGAAGCCTATGTTTAAATCGGTAGATATCTATCACGAGTTTAACGGAAGAAAAAGCTGGTATCCAAAGCCATATAGGGAGGACTTTTTACATAGGCACAAATATATGCCTCATTTTGTTGGGGCAAGCCATATGTTTAACCAGGGTTTTAAACACGTTTTAGAATCCGGCAAAAAATATGATTATATTATCGCTTCATCTGCTGACACATGGTTTTTTGATCCAAAAAAACTAAAATCTATCATCCTGGCTTGCTCAAAAAAACGTTATCAGCTTGCTACCTCTTTGTGGGGAGTAATGGCTTTAGGAACAGAATTTTTCATTATCACTCCTGAGCTGGCAAAAAAAGTTTTCCCTTTAAGATTTTCTAAATTTATCAATAAATACAGACTTTCAAAATGGACCCGTATAAAAATAGCAATATTTGAAAGTATTTTTACTTTTCAGGTCATGAAAGTTTTGAAAAATCCTAATAAGATTTATTTAATCCCTGGGCGGAGAACTGTCTGGCCTGTAAATAGATTCTACTCTTCAAATTTTTATGCCTCACACCATGATCCTAAGCAAAGAATAAGGGACATCACGCCCAAAATAGGTAATATATTGGGAGATAAAATTGAAAATATGCCAAACTTGAATAAATTTTTATTGTAAAACTACTGTGTTTTAAGCTTTTTAAAACAATCTTCTGCTCTTATGCTTAAAACATATTGTTCTGTTTGGTTCAAAGCAGAAGAAGATGCCTCTTTGGACAAAAAGCTGCAAATCAGATTATTATTTTCTCCGGTTCTCAAAGATAATTGTGTTTTAGCCTGTGGAGTCAACCTTTCTGAAAGTGAATTATTCCAGCTAAAAATTCTATAAACAGCGGTTCTTATGGCTATTTTGGCTTTCCGGTTGTCTATCTGGTTTTGCAAGTCCTCAAGCATAACTATCTGCTGCCTTATTTCCCCGGTAATTTGAGAGGCCAAAGAATCGTCTCTTAAGTTTAATAGCCCTAAAGCCCTGCTTAAGTTAAACCAGTATCTTTCCAAAACAGGCGGGATCAAATCAGAACGGTTAACATTAATAAGACTTTCTACCTCACTTATTCTCCTGGCTGCGAGCTCAAAATACTTATGTCCTTTTTCCTGACTGGTTTTGGCAAACTTTAATTCTAAAACTTCCTCAGCGCTTTTTAAAAAATAGAAAGGAGAAGCAGGAGAAAGAGTAGGTTGTAGGTTGTAGGTGGTAGGTGGTAAGGATAGGGCATAAACAGGAGAAGTCTTTATAAAAATAATAAAAATTATAAATGTTATAAAAGTTATAAATATTATATCTTTCATAACCCTATTTTATACTTTTTAGTTTACTTTGGACAATGGCTGACTTTTCTTAGAACCTACAATACTTTCAAATTCATCAGATTCCAGGGTTTCTTTTTCCAGTAAGTCTTTAGCAACAGCATCCAGCTTTATTTTGTGTTTCTTTAAAAGAAACTGGGCATTTTTATAGCAAGTATCCATAATTTTTCTTATTTCTGTGTCTATGGCATCATGAAGTTTAGGAGAGATTTCTCCCCCATCCTCCATTCTCCAGATTCCAAACATAGGTCTGGTATGGATACTCAAAGGACCCAGTTCAGACATTCCATATTGAGTGACCATTGCTTTGGCAATATTGGTCGCAACTTCAATATCAGAAGCAGCGCCTGTTGAGATATCTTTAAAAATTAAATCTTCAGCTGCCTGCCCCCCTAAAGCAGCGGTAATTTGATCAATTAAGCGGGACTTACTTTCATTTGACCTGTCTTCTGTAGGAGGAAAGAGTGTATGACCGCCCGAAGCTCCTCTTGAAACTATAGAGATTCTATGCACCGGGTCAACGTTCTTAAGAAAATGACCCACTATAGCGTGTCCTGCTTCATGGTAAGCAGCCAGCTCCCTGTCATGTTTAGATTGCATTCTTTTCCTTTGCGGACCTAACTTTTCTTTGGTAGCAGCTTCCTCTAAATCCTTTGGTTCAATAGCTTTCTTTCCTTCCCGGGCTGCCAATATTGCTGCCTCGTTTAACATATTAGCCAGATCAGCTCCGGAAAAACCTACGGTCCGTCTTGCCAATTTCTCTATACTGACATCTTTGGTAAATGGCTTGCCTTTCATATGCAACTCAATGATGGCTTTTCTTTCTTCCAAATCAGGCATGCCTAAAACTACTCTTCTATCAAACCTTCCAGGCCTGATAAGGGCTGCATCCAAAAGATCCGGTCTATTGGTGGCTGCAATAACAATTACATGATCGCTGGGAGTAAATCCGTCCATTTCAACTAAAATTTGATTTAAGGTTTGTTCCCTTTCATCATGTCCGCCGGAAATTCCAATGCCTCTTTGGCGTCCGATTGATTCTACCTCGTCAATGAAAATAATGGCTGGGGCGCTTTTTTTGGCTTGTAAGAATAAATCTCTGGTCCTGGCTGCTCCAACCCCAACCAGCATTTCCATAAATTCTGAACCGGCAATAGAATAAAAAGGCACATGAGCTTCTCCTGCCACAGCCCGGGCCAAAAGAGTTTTACCAACACCGCTTGGGCCTACTAAAAGTACGCCCTTGGGGATTCTGGCTCCTAATGCCTTAAACTTATCCGGGGTTTTTAAAAACTCCACTATTTCAGACAACTCTTTTTTGGCTTCATCCGCTCCTGCTACCTCAGAAAATTTAATTTGAGGCTGGTCTTTGGAAAAAAGCCTGGCTTTGGATTGGGCAAAAGAGAAAATGCCTTGTCCTGCTTCTCTGGCATTTCTGAAAAGCAAAAACATCAACCCCACCAATATTAAAATTGGTAAAACAGCTGATAAAATACCAATCCAGGCTTGTTGAAAAGATAAATCCTTCACTTCAATGGTAACAGATTTAGGATCAACCCCTGAGGATTCCAGTATTTTATAAATGGATTCACCTGACTCTTTGCGGGAAGTGAGCTTATCTTTATCTTTTACTTCAGCAATTACCTTATCCCCTTCCAAAGAAATCTTTTGTATTTTTCCCTCTTTAATGTCGTTGACTATTTGGGATATAGGAACTTCATTTGAGGACTTGGGGGGAGGCGAAATCTGGTAAAAGAAAATTAAGGCAGCAACAGCAATTAGTATATAAACACCTAAGCCTTTTAAAAAGGCCAATATCCTTTTATTTAGATTAATCTTTTTTTTGGGGCTTGCCATTTTGAGCATTTTAGCATATTCAGCTTCAAATTGCTACTTCTTAAGAAGACTGTTTTTACCTAATTTTTGAGCCTGGAGTAACTTTTTTGGGGACAGTTAAGAAAACTGGACCATCTTCTGATTCAGCAGCAAGCATCATACCCTGAGACTCTAACCCCATCATTTTCCTTGGTTCTAAATTAGCAACCACTACCACTTGTTTACCTATTAAATCAGCAGGCTCATACCATTGTTTTACTCCAGCTAAAATTTGTCTCGGATTTTCCTCAGCTAAATCTACCATTAGCTTTATTAGCTTCCCGCTGCCTTCAACTTCTTCTGCCTTTATTATAGTTCCAACCTTTAATTCAACTTTAGCAAAATCATCAATTGTAATCATGATTGCGTTAATCCTAATACTAATTTCAAAGCTTCTTCAATCTCTTGCATCTTATTTTTGGAAATCATACCAATCTTTTTCATCAACCGGTCTTTATCAATGTTTCTAATAAATAATGGCAAAAGAACTGATTCGTCATTAAAGCCTTTTGGTTTACCGAGGTAGATCATTTCTGCAGAAATCACCTGTGGAATAACCGAACTGGTAGGTATAGCTACTACATAAGGTGTTTCACTGTTAGCTTTATTACTGGAAATTATCAGGACAGGACGCTTTTTGTGAATCTCTCTTCCGAAAGAAGGATCTAAGTCCGCAATATAAAAATGTCCCCGCTTAGGGTAAGCTTTTAACGACCTCAGCATCAGCGTATTTAAAATCTTCCTCTATTTCTTTTCCAACCCTTTTGTAATAATCATAATTAGCCTTTAGATTTTTGGCCCATTCTTTTTGAAATTTCTTTTTTGGTAATTTCTCTCTAACTGCATCAGCTATAAACCGACTTCGCTTTCTATCAGGGATAGTCCGTCTAAGTTCGCGGGCTAAATCGTTTGGAAGAGTAATATTAATTCTTTGTGTTTGCATATTTTTAAATTCTCCAATACATACTAATAATACACACTAAATGATATATTTGTCAACCCATCCGATAATAACTATCCAAAGTTTCCCAGCAGATCGTCATCTTGAGCGTAGCGAAAGATCTCTAGATTAATCTTGATCCGTTCGACTTCGCTCAGGTCATGGTGAGCGATAGTCAAACCATGAGTGGCGGGGTCGTCAGACCTCAGAGTCAAAGACTTGCCGGATGTATCAACTGCCAAAGTAATCCAATTTCATTGCCTTTTTTACTTCTTGTAATACTTTTTGAGCTTCTTTTCTTGCTTTTTCTGTTCCTTCTTTTAATATGCGTTCGACAAGCTCAGGATCCCGCTCAAACCGGGCCCTATTTTCTCTGATAGGTTCTAAGAAATTATTCAAAACTTTGACTAAATATTTTTTAACCTCAATATCACCTACTTGGCCCTTTGAGTAAAGTAGTTTGTAGTTGGTAGTTTGTAGTTTATCACTTTCAGCCCCAAATGCATCTAAATAAATAAAGACAGGGTTGCCCTCAACAGTTCCAGGATCAGCAGCATGGATTCTTTTAGGGTCTGTATACATGCTCATGACCTTTTTTTCTAAAACTTCAGGGGTATCAGTTAAGAAAATAGCATTACCCAATGATTTACCCATCTTCACTTGCCCGTCTGTCCCTGGCAAAGTTGGTATCTCCCCTATTAAAGGCTCAGGTAAAGGAAAAACTTCCCCATACAAATTATTAAATTTTGTGGCCAGGTCACGGGCAAGCTCTACATGGGCTTTTTGATCTTTTCCTACAGGCACTAAATTAGCTCTGGGGAATAAAATATCTGCAGCCATTAAAATTGGATAATAAAACAAACCTACAGTATCTTGTTCTCCATGATCTAGTTTTTCCTTTAGAGCAGGCTGTCTTTCTAAGACAGCCCTTTGAGTCAAAAGTCCAAGAAAATAGGCCAGTTCCACAATCTCAGGAATTTTAGACTGAAGGCAAAATGTTACTTTTTTTGGATCCAATCCTACTGACAAATACCCAAGCATCAACCCTCTGATATTTTTTTCTAAATCTTCAGTTTTATCAAAATGAGTTGTTAAAGCATGTAAGTCCACCACCTCAATAAAGGTTTCATATTCATCTTGCAGCTTTATTCTATTTTTAAGTGAGCCAATATAGTTTCCCAAATGAAAACTATCATTTGTTGGCCTATCCCCTGTTAATATACGTTTCATATATATTTTCTAATATTAACCCTGAGCATAAGTCGAAGGGTTAATATTCTTTTCTTCATAATTTTATCTCTTAAGTTTATCATAATAATTGTTTAGTAATTTGTATTTCTTTTTCGTAGTAAATTTGAAGCAATTTTTGAGCTAAAACTTTTAATGAATTGTAAACAGGTAATTTAAACGTTTTGGGAAATACCAGAGGCAATTCTGTACAACCAAGAATAATTGCTTGTGAACCTCTATTTTGTAAATTATAAGCAATCTTTTTTAACTTAAGTGTATCTTTTGATAGTATTTCCCCTTTTAGAACATTCCTAATTACTTGTTCGAGGATTTTGATTTCATTCTTAGAAGGTATTAATGTGGATATCCCAAAGTTATTTAAAGCATTTTGGTATAGACTATATCTGAGTGTGGAAGGAGTTGCTAAAAGCCCTATCTTTTTATATCCTTTTGCATGAATTTGTTTTGCTGTTTCATCAATCATAGAAACAAAAGGAATTTTGGTATTTTTTTGTAATTGAGAAAGTAAAATATGAGCTGTATTACAAGCAATGGATATACATAGCCCCTTTTTTATCTGCCTAACCCTTTGTTCCAACATACCTAAGGCCTTATTTCGACTTTTATCATCAGAAATAAAATCAGGCACTGGCACAGAATGTAAAATTATCTCTGGAAAGTCATTATTGTGCTTAGCTTTGTAATCTTTAATAGCCGAGTCAATTAACAATTTGTAAAGATAAATAGAAGCCTCCGGACCCATTCCCCCAAGAATGTACAATGCTTTGTTATTTTTCATACATTACCCTCCAGAAACTCCATTAAATCCCCTCTTTTAGAACTAGTCCTAAAAAGATAGTCCAAATCATATCTAGAAGCAGAACCTACTATTAGTGCATCTAGGCTATCTGAGAAGGTAAGATCTCCATCTGATGCCATGTAATAAGGCGGAACTTGATGTCTGCTGAAAAATTGAAATGTTAAAACTTGTCTATATCTATCAGGCAAATGGGGTTTTACTTCATGACGAAGTCTATAAAAGAATTTTTCTTGACGCCCGCCTATGCTGATTATTGTTTTAGGTACAACCATATTAGGTTGATCTTCTAAAATTGGCATAAATGTTTTTGGTAAAGCTATGTCGTGAACCAGTAAATGTGCTGAACCGTAGTAAATCCCACTACCATTACCGTTATCTTTATTTGATAAAACTTGACGAGTTTCATTGGAAACAACATTATTAGTAATCGAAGAAACTTCAGCTAGTTCTTGTTCAAAAATTGAACCAGAAGATATAGGGGTATCCCTTAAGAATAGAATATTGTTTGCTACATCAGGGAAGAAAGTTTTTGCATACTTATTAGCTATACTTGCAAACTTTTCTGATTCACGTTCAGCAGATTCAAGAGGAATATGTTTATTAGCTGAAGAGGAAAGATTATCTGCCGAGATCATTTGCAGCTGAGGTACAACAAGTCCAGCATTTTTAAATCTTTCCATATAAATCAAAGCTGGAATAAAACCTGTTAAGGATCTTAAAGGTATTTGGGTTGTCCCCCCATAAACAATCCTAATAACTGTTTGCGGATCTTGTGATCCTAAAATTGCCGTTCTCATAGCGATTTTTGCGATATCTCCAAAATCCTCTCCTCCCATTGCCTCTATATAGGCAATATCTTTAAGGGTTTTACTGGTAAAAAGCATCGACTCTAATACCTTAGGAAAGCGAACATTTAGCCTTGCTGCTTCAATATCTAGACTTTTAGGTGCAAATGGGTATGGTGGTAGCGTGGGGGCGAATTGACTAAACTTTACTACCATTCCATCAAATTCCCCTCTTACCACAGGAAGAATATTACTATCTAAAACAGATTTAACTCTGCCTAAGACTCCTTTACCATAAGCATACTGAGGATTAGAGCCAAACTAACTCCTGACCCTCTTGCGGGGATCCAGGAGTCCTTTTATTAATATCTACTACTTCTATTGTTTTCATTTCTTTTCAACCTTAAACTGCTTTAAATCTTCCTTTCTGTAATTCTTTTGAACCACGAGTTACCGTAGCAATACCTACTTTTAAATCTTCAGCTATCTTATGCTGAGAAAGACCTTTCTTAAGCATTTTGACAATGCTTAATCTGGTAGGTATTTCTTCCAGTTCTTTTGGCGTTAAAATCCCTAAAAGAAAATCCTTCATCTCTTCCCTGCTTTTAATGTTTAGCAATAAACCGATTAATTCATTTAACTGTTTATTTCCAATCATTTGTACTATTATACTAGTATAGTAGTATGTTGTCAAGCACCCATTTAACCATTTCCACCACAATATTACCTGGCGCCGACTAGTGAAGCATTATCAACAGCCATGATTATCATATCTGTGGTCGCGGTTAAGACATCTTTCATACGTTGAAGTGCTAAAGGATCCCGTACTACTTTATTAATAGGTTGCTCTTCATTAAAGCATACAACGTCAGTCATATCTCTAATAATATATCCATTGTTATAACTTGCGTATTGCCCCTCCAAAGGGGTGACTATTCCATCACTAATCCCTTCTGCTGTGAATCTAAATACTTTTGGTTCTCTTTGATCCCGGGGCAACCTTCTCAACCTTACCACTGCTCCATCCCTGCGGTCATAAGTTAAATAAAATGCGCAAGTTAGATCGTCTACATCTCTAGCTTCAAATAAACCATTTCCTCTTACACGATTTCCATTACCAAAACCAGGAAGTATAAGCTCCGTTTTTATGCCCCTATTGTTAACTGAGATTAAAGAATAACGTGCTTCAATCATATATATTTTCCAATAAAAAAACCCTTGCGGGCATTTTCCCTTCTGTTATCTTCCTTAATTGTTAAGATAAATCAAGGGTGTTTGTCAAGAGTGATTATACTATAGGATTTGAATGAAGTCAAACCTTGGAGATTTCCCCTGGCGGTACACCGTCATATTCAATTTCTTCAACTGGTATTCTTCTGAATGGTTTTTCCCTGACCCATTCCTCAAAAATATGAGCCACAAGCCCCACTACCCTGCCAATTATAAAAAATCCCTTGCCTAATCTGTAGTCAAATCCCATATCAGAAATAACAGCAGCAATTGCCCCATCAACATTAATTACTATTTTTTTACCCTTTTTCTCTTCCAAAACCTTTTCTACCTGCTTTACTAATTCACAGTATTCTCCAAAAAATCCTAGTTCTTTTGCCTTTTCAAAAATTTGGGTTGCTCTTGGATCCTCATCTTTATAAACTTTGTGTCCAAATCCCGGGATCCGATCACCTGATCCCAAAACTTTTTCAACTAATTTTTCAGCAGATAGTCCCATCTGCAAAAGTTTTGCGCAGTCTTCTATTGCCCCACCATGAGACTCACCTATTCCCAAAATTCCTGCAGCAACAGCTGCCTGCATGGGATTTCCTGCTGAGGCTGAATTTCTGGCATTAGTAACTGAAGGAGGACCCATTCCATTATCAATTGTGGAGATTAAAATGCTATCCAACATGGCTCTTTGCTCTTTGGTAGGCAGTTCACCTTTGAGTTCAAGCCAAATAGCATCTGTAAAGTTAACTTTATCTATTAATTCTGTAACTTTATAACCATGAATTACGGTTTCCCCCTCAATTATTCCAGCTATAGATGTTTTCCATTTTTTATCGTTCATAGTAACAAGCAACAAGTACAACAAAGGTAACAAGTTACTTCTGAGAAATATATAACTTCCAAATTATATGTCCTGTTTCAGCTCTTAGCAAGCAGATAGATTGTAAGTATTCACCTTTTCCCAGTACTTTGTCATTCCGAGCCTGACGAGGAATCTCAAGATTAATCTAGAGATCCTTCACTACGTTCAGGATGACAGTTTATGGGAAACTCTAAATAGATACGATAGATTCATAATCCTTTTCTTTTATGAACATTCTTTCATAAGCAAACTCCAATAGCTATTCTGTTTCAGCGAGTGAACCAAGCGATATGGATAAAAATCTTTTGAATTCATTTTTATTATTTCTGGCATGACCTTCAACAATATTAGTAGGGATTGATAAAGCAGATCTTTGTAATTGAGAAATTAAACCAAATAATTCTGATTTTGGAAAAGTAAGGGTTAAATCATACACTCTATGGGCAAGTTCATTGGCTTTTTGCCAAGCTATTAATTTTTTGTATCCAAACAAAGAATTGCTTCCTAACTTGTTACTTGTCACTTTTGTACTTGTTACCTTAATAATTCCGGTATTTCATCCGGGGTTTTAGCTAAAACTACTCCAGCTTCTTTTAAAGAATTGATCTTGGATTTATAGCTGCCCTTTTCTCCATAAACAATTGCTCCTGCATGACCTAATTTTGTTCCTTGCGGTAACCCTTCTGCAAACAGGCCTGAGATAAAAGCCACTACCTTTTTGGTAAACCTTGGCCCTGAGCTTGTCGAAGGGTTACCTTTTATCATCTCTGCTGCTTCTTCCTCATAAGTTCCGCCAATTTCTCCAAATAAAACAACTGCTTTTGTTTGTCCGTCTTTTTCAAAATCCTCCATAAGATCTGCAAAGGTTGATCCAATTAAAATATCCCCTCCAATTCCAATAACAGTGGATTGTCCTATGCCATTTTTTGTTAAAATCCAGGAAACCTCTGAAGCCATTCCTCCAGATTTAGAAATTACTCCCACATTTCCTTTGGAAAAAACTCCTCTTGGATCCTCTCCCCCAATTTGCCCCACTTTACCAATACCTGGAGAAATAATACCCATAGACGAAGGCCCAACAATTCTGATTTTGTCATTGCGAGGAGTCTTCGACGAAGCAATCTCTAGATTAAAATCTTGAGATTCCTCGCTACCGCTCGGAATGACGGAAAGGGATTTAGCTAAAGCAATAGCATAAGCTGTGTCAGCAATAGGTACATGTTCTGTAAAAACATTTATCAATGGAATTTTAGCCTCTATGGCTTCTTTCATTGCCCCTAAAACTGCAAAGTTAGGAACAGAAATTAAAGAGGTATTTATAGTAGGGTGATTTTCTAAAGCTTCTGAAACTGAGTTATAAACAGGTATTCCATGCACCTCTTGTCCACCCTTACCAGGAGTTACCCCGGCTAAAACCTTTGTGCCATAATTTCTCATCTGCAAAGCCACTTTTGAACCCTCTTTGCCTGTGATTCCTTGAACTAATACTTTTGTTTTCTCAGTTACTAAAATAGCCATAAATTATTGTACTTCTCCATTCGCCTTCGGCTCAGCCGGAGAAAATTTATTGTTCGACCGTAGTGGAGAACCTTTGTAAGCTAAATCAACTATTACTTTTGCTGTAGCAGTCATTGGTTTTTCCCTCCCATATATATGAAAATCAAAGCCTTCTTTTTCTCCAATAACTTTTAGTTCATCAAACGCTTTTTTATCATTTGGCCCTCCCCTTCTTATCACAATCGGATAATTTGGCTTTGGAGAAACTTCTCTTAACCCTTCAACAAACCCCATTAATGTTTCATAAATATCAGTGAAATTGGCTGTGCCTCCTACAAACCAGCAGCCTTTTAAATTAGGCTTTGATAAAACAATTTTGGTTAATTTTTTTAACTTTTCTCTTGGAGGGTTTCCAGAATGCTCTGTATAATTTGCAGGTTTTCCCCCATAAGCTAAAAGGGCATCCATATTAACAACAGATCCCCCGCCTCCAGCAGCAATTACTGCTATATCTCCATCAAGATCCCAATAAACTGATCCAGATGTACCTCTATGATCCCCCTGATCAATTTCCCTAGCTTCGATTTCAGATTGGGTTGGAGCTCTTCCAAAAAGGTTTCTTTCCTCAAATTTTATCTCTCTTCTAAAATCAGCAGCATCATCCAAAATAACTTTTGAATCCAAAGCATACACCTCGAAGGTGGGCTTTGACTCCTTCGAGGTGGACCTGGTAATTACCAGAGGATTAATTTCAGCCAGCTCACAATCATATTTGGTAAAAACTTCCCACAATCTTTTAGCTGCATCCTGGACACCTGGGGGGTGGATTACGTTGACACCTAGGGTATTTTCTAACAGTTTAGCCTCAAAACCTTTTAAAATATCTACAGGAATGCTTTTAGCAACACCCCCCTCCACCCCTGTTCCACCT
>CAZDFU010000004.1:0-36514 GCA_964504985.1 uncultured Gammaproteobacteria bacterium | reverse complement strand
AAAACTGGACCCCTGGTTTCTGTTGAATAAGAAAAAGAAAGATAATATTCTTTTTCTATCTCCACTGCTTCTTCAACTAAAATCCTTTCTACCTTTTCCCCATTAACTGTTTTTTGAAATAATTCTTTTAAACTATTAACTATTAACTCTGAACTATTAACTATTACAATTCCCCCGCCTTCTGCTCTTTTGCCAGATAAAACTTGAGCTTTTAAAATAAGCGGGGGCTGAATGGTGATTTGCTCAGCTGGATTGGTGATAAGTTGAGAGGTAGGAACTGCTATTCCATAATTTTTAAAAAGCTGTTTTCCTTCAAATTCGTAAAGAAGCATTTGGAGTAAAGTATATCACCAACTCAGCCTGTATTGTAAATTGAGTGGGGTTTTGATATATTTATTTTCCAAATCATGCTGGCGGTTATACCTTCACTCCTAACATTACTTCATTTAGGCACAACTAGTCATCTGATTAGCATGAGATATCTGTACAAAACATTGAAAGGAGGTGATTTTATGGGAAGAAATGCTGAAAGTGCAGCAGAGGCAATGTATTGGGAAGGCGCCCCTGTACACGAGGCAGTAAACTGGGAAGGTACCCCTTCTCCAGTTACTCCACAACCACAAAGTGTTGAAGGGATAAAAAATTCCAGATTTCCAGAGAGGAACGGCAGAATCCGGTTTGACTCAGCACTGGAGTTAGTTGAATCAGCAGTTAAGAATGGCCAATCTATAAAAGATTGGTCTCTTTTTAACTCTGCTGTGGAGATGGATGATGTGACAGACAGACAGTCTGTAAAAGATCAATAGTGGTATTTAATCCGCCTAGGGAAACTTAGGCGGGTTAAATTTTTTCCCTGAATTGATCGTAACTTGTTAATTGAGGTGTATGATCAGAAACTTCATATTCCTGCTTCACCAAAATTTTAGTATTATCTAAAACATCCTCATAAAGGGTAACCCCAGGGCCAACTAATGAATTTGAGCCAATTTTTACTCCAGGCATTGTTGAAGCATTAACCCCTACCCTGGATCCTCTTCCTGCTGTTAAACCTAATTTATGCCTGCCAGAATCCACCAGCTCTTCCCTTACTTTAACCCTGATGGTATGATCATCCAGCCTTAAATTAGCCAAAACTGCCCCTGAACCCATACCAAAATCTCCTTCCAAAACAGAATCCCCAACATAATTGGTATGAAACCAGCAATTAGGACCAATGTATGACCTGGTTATATCTGAGTTAAAACCTGTTACACACCCTTCTTCTAAAACAGATTCCCTAATCATAGTGTTATTTCCCACGATGACATTTTTACCAATATAGCAAGGGCCTTTAATAACAGCTCCTTCAAACACTTTTGCCCCATCCTCAATCTTTACAGCACCCTCAATAATGGCTTTATCAGATACCTTTGCCTCTGGAGAAATTTGTTGTTCAACTTTTGATAAAAGGTGCTCTGTAATATCTAAAATCTGCCATGGATATTTAAGAGGAATCCATACTCCAGCGTAACTAACAAACTTTGTTTCCAGTCCATCAGAAATCATCTTTTCTAAAGCAGCTTCATATGCATCATCTTTACCACGAAGTGGCAAGCTTTGCTTATCATACTGGACATTTTCTAAATAAGAAATTAACTCTTTCCCTTCTTTGAAGTAATCTACTACCAGCTTTACTAAATCAGAAGGCTCATTTCCCTCCCCTGGCTTCTCCGCTATCCCCTTTACCTTCCCCCCTTCAACCAATAAATAACCTCCTGGAAAATATTTATCCACCTTAAAGGCTGCAAAGACAATATCTGCTTCACCATTTACAACTTCACCATAAATTTGGCCATCCAGTATATCTTCAGCATTAACCACCAAAATTTGCCCTTCTAGATACTCTTTAGCAGATAAAAGAGCATCTGCCATGCCTTTTGGCTCCTTTTGAATGGCTACTTGATAATCTAACCCAAGCTCTCGTGCTACTTTAGAAACAGCATCTTTGCTTGAAGGACTGGCAACAATGATAAACTCTCCATCTATATTCTCTTTGATTTTTTTTAAATTATGATACAGAAGAGGATAACCTAAAAAAGGAATTAAGCATTTATCAGTTTGAATTGGCCACATTCTTTTACCTTCACCTGCTGCAAGTACTATGACTTTCATATGATTTAACTATACTACACTTTTTGTGGCAGGGGTGAGGATTGAACTCACGACTTCTTCGTTATGAGTGAAGCGTTCTACCACTGAACTACCCTGCCATTTGAACCTAAATTGTACCAAAAAGAGGTAACTGGTAACAAGTAACCCTTCCCAAGATCATGGTTGCACTGAGCAAAGCGTGAGTATAACAAGAAATAAACTTGTTAGCCCTATTGCGGAAATTATACAAAGAGTAAATAGATTGTAGCTAAGCCTGCAACTGTAATCACCAAAGTAATAAACCAGCCAAAGGCAGTGGTAATTGGACTATTGGTTCTGTTACCCATAACTTTTTTATTATTGCTTAAAAGAACAATTAGCACCAAAATTACCGGGGCAATTAAACCATTTACCACAGCAGAATAAATCAAAGTTTTTATAGGATCAAGCCCAATCAGGTTTACCAATAACCCTACCAAAGTTGAAATGATAATCACTCCATAAAAAGCATTGGCCTGCTTAAGTTTTTTATAAAGTCCAGCTTTCCAGCCAAAACTTTCAGATAAAGCATAGGATGTGGAACCAGCCAGAATGGGAATTGCCAAAAGACCAGTACCAATAATCCCTATGGCAAAAAGGTAATAGGTGGCATCCCCTGCTAAGGGACGCAGGGCCTCTGCTGCCTGCTCCGCTGAAGTAATATTGGTTATACCATTCTTAAAAAGCACAGCCCCACAAGCAGCAATGATAAAAAACATCACCAAGTTTGATAAAAACATGCCTGACCAAACATCAAGTCTCATATCTTTAATTTCTTTGTTGGTTGTTTCTGCCTGCCTTAATTTTAGGGTTGTTCTTCCGTCTAATATCTGCTCTTCTACTTCCTGTGAGGTTTGCCAGAAAAAAAGGTATGGGGAGATAGTGGTACCCAAGATGGCTGTTAATATAAAAATATGATCTTTGGTGAATTGAATCGAGGGTAAAACAGCATTAATCATAATTTCTTTCCAGTCAAGATCAGCCATTAAGGTTGAAAAAACATAGGCTAAAAGCACTAAAGCCAGCCATTTGAGATATTTGGCATATTTTTCATAAGTGGTAAAAATCTGCAAAGCCAAAGAGAAAACAGCAAAAGCCAAAACCAAAAACTCAAAATTAACTTTAGGATATAAAAGCTGCACTGCTTTGGCCATAGCTCCTAAATCTGCCCCTATGTTTAATGAATTGGCTGCAAACAGTAAAAAGGTACAGGTATAAAGTACCCATCTGGGGAAAAAAACCCTGATATTGCCTGCCAACCCCCTGCCTGTTACCAAACCAATTCTGGCACACATTTCTTGCACAACAGCCATAAAAGGGAAGGTAAAGGCAGCAGTCCACAAAAAGCTGAACCCAAAACCTGCACCTGCCTGTGAATAGGTGGCAATCCCAGAAGGATCATCATCTGCAGCACCTGTAGTCAGCCCTGGACCCAGGGTTTTCCAATAATTCCGGGCTTTTTTTAGATCTTTTTGAGAGGTTACTGCTTTAGCTATTACTTTTGAGGTATCAATAGTCCTGCCCAAAACAACAGCAGGGGCCTCAGCGAAATTTTTGATAAACCTTCCATTCATATAGTTTATCTTAAGAGTAGATTAGTGCAACTTATCCGTCAAGCAGGAGCTCTATACTAGAAACTAAATTGCACTGGTCAACCCGCTTATCCATCCTCTTGTTTTATTGAGTAACTCACCACTTCTTCGTACCCTTATCCGTAAAACTCCATAGTATTTTCCCCTATTAGAATAATCTCTTAACCAATTAGAACGTTGATAAAACGGTTTCCCGAATTGATTTAGCGGGATGCTTGTTAATTTTGCCCAAAAAGTTTGAATCTCTTTTGTACGATCTTTATGCGATTCATTAAATTCAACCCGCAGGGTAAAATCTTCTCTCTTTATTTTTAATGCCTTTTCAAACCAATTCATCATAAACTTAATCATTTTGGGATCAGAATTGCAAAAACCCAATCTCCCTTCTTTAATACTTTTGAAGCCTTCTGCCCAATAGAGAGCTAGTCCTGTGAGGAAAACTTCTTGATTATTAAGTGGTTTAACTTCAGAAAAAGCCTCATCAAAAAGTTTTTTTAATCTTAAAATTTTTTCCAAATGGCTTTGTTTAGCTAAACGCCTTAAATGTCTAATTCCTACCTTTCTCCTTTTTATTTTTTCCTTTTGAAGCTCTGTGAGCTTCACTCCTCTACACCAGATACTAACAATACTAACGCTGACACTTAGAGTCTTTGCGATTTTCTTAATACTTTTACCGGTCTTACGGAGCTTTATTGCTTTTTCATATTCAATCTGTTTACGTTTCATTATATCAATTGATTAATGGGATGTAATTCCACTATTCATTAATTTAACTATCTTGTCAAGCGTATTTTATTGACATATCCTGATAAGGAGGATACAATACTCAACGCGGGGAAGTGTAACGGCTGCACAGGAGGCTCAATTTGGGCTCCTTATAATCACTAGCAGAAATCCCCGCTCTTTTAGAGCGGGGATGAATGCTTAAGTGATTACAGTCTTCCGCGGATAGATTGTTGGAAGAGGAAGGGTTTTCTGTAGTTTCTTGTAAACTTTTAAAGAAAACCGCGGACTCTTACGTCCGCGGAGGTTTATAGGTTAACTTATAAGGATAACTTGGCTCATAACGGTGGAATCTTGAACGACAATACCGTGGGAAGTACGCTCAGTTCACATGAACGTACCCCGTAACGACTGATATCTCAGGTACCAGATAATCTGGATTTAAACTGGGATTATACGCCAGGCTTCCAATGTCATATTGGGATGATTGTATAGTCTATTCTAAGTGGAAACACTCAGAGCATAATCTCCAGGCAGTGGGTTCGACTCCCGCCCCCGCAACCGATTCGACTCGGGTCAATAAATTGACCCTCGCTCACGGTTATAACCCCATTCTTCTTATTTTTTAAAATAACAGGTAAAATAATTTTGTGCTCTTAAAAATATTTAAAACACACATATTTTTAGTAATTCTAATTATCTCTGCAGCAATCCCAAGGATTCTTTGGTTAGATATTGTACCTCCTGCCATGGTTGGTGATGAGTTAAATTACGTCTTAAATGCTAAATCTATATTCACTAGTAATGAGAATATTCCCTGGACAGCCTCTTCTTTATTCTCATGGGGAGAGAAAGATTTTGATGTTGTCATCTCTGAAATCCCCTCTTTGATTATTTCACTTTGGGTTGGCCCGAACCCTCTTTCGCAATTTAATGCTAGATTACCAAATGCCATAATGGCTATTTTTTCAGTGATTTTTGTTTATTTAATCACCAGAATTTTACTCAATAATACAATAGCCAAAATTGCTGGGATATTTATGGCTGCAAACCCATGGAATATTCATCTAGGGAGAACAGCTCTGGAATTGTCGCCTGCTTTATTTTTTTTCCTTTTTGGGATCTATCTTTTGCTGAAATTCCGGTCATATAAAATCTTTTTTTCTCTGCCTATTTTTATCTGTGGTTTTTTAAGCTATTTAGGAGCAAAAATATTGTTTCTTCCAGTTATCAGCGTACTCCTGATCTATAAATTCAAAACAGATAGCGGTAAAAAGTTGCCTAAGTCTAGGTCTTTGGGAAACAAACTTGTTTATTTAAGCTATTTTTTAGCTGCATTTTTAATAGTCTTAATATACTTTTTAACACTAACTTTTCATCCTGCAGGAACAAGAAAAGGAGAACTGTTAATTTTTAGCCCCCAGTGGAGTAAGAGCATTGTGGATAATGAACGCCAGCAAGCTATCCCAAATCCTGCCCTAACAGTATTTTCAAATAAAGCAGTGGTGCTCTCAAGGAGAGTTATTGATACCTATATTTCCAGTTTTTTTCTTTTTCTGCTTTTTTCCAAAGGTGAAACCATCTCAATCTATTCAACCTGGGAGTATGGCCAGTTACATTATATAGATATGATCTTAATTGCTATTGGGTTTTTAGCTTTATTTACAACATACAGAAAAGTTTTTTATTTGCTGGTGGCACTGATTCTTGTTTCACCTATTGCTTCGGCAGTAGATCTTGTCCAGGAAACCTACGCAGTACGTTCATTTCCTTTGTTTCCTTTTCTGGTGATTGTTTCTGCAGTTGGGTTTTGGTATATCAGGGAAAAATTTAAGTTTGGCAAAGTTTTAGCAGTTATAGTGGCAATAATTTATTTAGCATCTTTTTTGTATTTCTTGCATTTATACTATTTTAGATTTCCTATCTACTCTGCTGAAAGATGGTTGTTTAATGAAAGACTTGCTGCAAATTACGCTCATCTTGCCCAAAATAAAGAGGAGATTAAAAAAGTCTATGTAGTTGTTGAGCTTTCCTCTAAGTGGACCTTTGGCAGATACTTGTTTTATGCAGGTGCCTACAACAACTCAGATCAAGTAAAAAAAATAAATGAGAAGATGAAGGTGAGGGATTTTTCTGATGGGAAGGTGGTATTTTTGGAAAAATGCCCAGAATCAATAAATTTTAATGAGGGTGAAGTATTAATAGTAGATAAAAAAGTGGATTGCGGGGTAGAGGAGGCAGGAAATCATGGGTTTTTAGATCTAAAGGATGCAGGTACGGTTATGGTTATTAAAAATGATATCCTTTGTCAGGATATACCGGGTCTTCAAAGATATTCCAGGGTGAGAAGTTTGGAAGATTTAGAAATCGGGAAGCAATCTCTTCAAACGTTTTGCAAAAACTGGGTTTCAAAGCTATGAAGATACAACAATTATGTGTTGCGGGGCTGCAAGTTATTAGAACCTATTACGTTTGTTAGATTGGTATTTTTGTATAGCAAGTATTAGCCATAGTCCAGCTACAACTGTATTTGAAAGTGCGCTTGTCCAAAAATTAAGTGTAAAGTAAGCAATGGAAAAAATCAAAAGCATGCCTGAGCTTAGAATACTAGTTACTAAAGCGGGTTTATCTTTGCTAAAAATTGATGGAAATAAAGATATGGCAAATACGATAGCTCCGGTTGTAAATACTATATTTTGCCAAGACATATGAAAAACTTTAGCAAGAAATTGAATTGAGGTCAATATAAAGGTTAAGCAGAAGTTTATAATTTGTTAATGAGGGCTAAAAAGACAAAGGCTGAGATAATCAGAAAAGATAATACCATTAAAAAAATAAATAAAACTTTGTTTTCATAATTCCTTTTAGAAACAGGTTTAATTGGCAGAGGATAATTTAATAAAATATTCATACTAATCTTAATCTTCCAGCAGAAGACACTGCTTCCATTTTAATCATATTTGATAAAATTGTAGCCAGGGGCACTACCTCCCTATTGCTGCTTTTTTTATTAAAAATTTTCCTGTTAAATTTTCCTTTCATAATATTTACTCCGTTGGTGCGGTAAACAAAAGAAGAAGATGATTTAAAAAATTAATTATTGACTCTTTCATAACTTAATTTTATTAAGCTCTGCTAAATATCCTCCCTATAAACAGCAGGAGAAGCGCACCCAATACAGCTACTACAAGGGAAGGGAAATTAAATCCTGAAACACCTATCCCAAAGATCATATTTCCTAAAAACCCTCCTAACACCGCGCCTAATATTCCCAATAATATGGTTCCTAATAGACCTCCTTTTGCTGAATGAGGGTCAATTAGGTTGGCAACAAATCCTGTTATTAATCCAAACAATATCCAAAAAATAATGTTCATAAATTTGTTAAATATTCAGTTGAGGGGTAGGTCCAAGAAGTATTAGGAAAAAAATTTATATCTAGATTTATCTAGTTGCTTCCTTATTATACTTCCTAGTAACTGTCTATTGGTAGGCAGATATCCTACCCCCAAACCTGAACCCGTTTTATTGTATTTAAACGGCAGTTAAAAATGATAATGTTCATAATAACTTCACTTTAAAGGAAAAAAATAATAAAAAAACAAAAAGAGAGTAAGAATACTGAAAGATTATTGGGGACGTAAGAAAAGTGTAATAAAGTGTTTTTTTGTATTGAGTTAATAGAACACCATTGATATAATCCAATCTGAAAGAAGATTACTCATAGTGACAGTTTAATCCAGTATGTTAAATAAAATACTTATTGTCGAGGATGACAACGGTTTACAAAAATATTTAAAAGAACTTCTTTTGAATAATGAGTACTCACCTCAGATAGCTGATGACGGGATTACAGCCTTAAATTCCATTACTAAAGTGCCACCTGATCTAGTAGTTTTGGATCTGGGACTGCCTAATATGAGCGGTGAAGCCGTTTGTATGGAAATCAGGAAAAAATTTCCCCATTTGCCAGTAATTATTTTGACAGCAAAAGATAGTATTTCTGATGTGATATCCGGGTTAAATTTAGGGGCAGATGATTACATAACAAAACCCTTTGTGGCAGATGAGTTGCTTGCCAGAATCAAAGCAAGGCTGCGGGGTCAAAACAATACTGACCAAAAACTGAGAGTAACTGATTTAGAGCTTGATAATAAAAGCCTGGAGGTAAAAAGAGGCAATAAACAGATTCAGTTAACCCCTCAGGAATTCAAATTATTGGAATACTTAATGAGGAATAAAGGAAGAATTCTAACCCGGGAGATGATTTTAAACAGAGTCTGGTTATACTCCCAGGATATTGAAACAAGAGTTGTTGATGTATATATGGGCTATTTAAGAAAAAAGATTGACGGCCAGTTTAACAAAAAACTCCTGCATTCTGTTAGAGGATTTGGATATATGATTAAGGAATAGTTTTTATCCTTCTTTAACGGTGGTTTTAGGAAGACTGATCTCTACTGTAGTACCTTTATCTAATTCAGATTTGATAAAGATTTGTCCCTTATGCTCCTTGACTATCTGATAAGATAAGAATAATCCAAGCCCCATGCCTTCTTTTGTATTATTAATCCCCCGGTAAAATCCTTCAAAAACTCTTTTTAAACTTGGTTTAGCAATCCCCTGTCCGTAATCTATAACCTGAATAATTAACTCTTTATTTTTTTCCTCTAAACTAATATTTATCCCTTTATTTGAGGGGGAAAATTTAACAGCATTATCCAATATATTTATTAAAACCTGAGTAATTTTATCGCTATCACCCACAATAATTGAATCCTTTTCTGTAAGCTTAGCCCTAAAATTTATTTGACGGTCTGGGTGAATTATCTGAAATGTCCCGATAACTTTCTCAAGTATTTTAGAAATATTAAATACACGCCATTGATAGTGAAAATGCCCTAAACTGATACGGTTAACCTCTAGCAATTCATTTACTAAGCGGGTTAAACGCTGGGTTTCTTTGTATATTTCTTCAACCCATCTTTTTTCTGCACCTTCTTTCTTGATTTTACTTTTAAGAAGTTGTGCATATCCACTAATTGTAGTTATGGGCGTGCGGAATTCATGAGCAGCCATTGAGATAAACAAATCCCGCATTCCTAAAGCAGATTTAGCCTCACTATAGAGTTGTGTCTTACGGATTGCTAAGCTGGCCATTGAACCAAAAAGTTTTAAAACAGATAATTCTCTTTGGGTAAACCTTTTACTATACTGCCTGGACATAATATTCATCACTCCAATACTTTTTTCTTTATAGGCCAGGGGTATAAAAATTGTGGATTGGATTCCAGCTTTAACAAACTCTGGATGAACATTTTTGAAATCCTCCTTATAAGTTACGAATGCCTTTTTTTTAACATAGGCTGCGTAAGAAAAACCTCTTTTACGGATTGTAATATTCTCTAGCGTGGGTGGATAAGCATATTTTATTTTCAACCCTTCATCTTCTGCCAAAGCTATATAACCTTCATCGCCCTCGACTAATTTAAGAGCCTCCTCGACAATGGCGGTGTAGGTTGCTTCCACTGTCAAAGGTTGTAAAAAGCGAATTGATGCCTCGTTTATCTGTTCTAAAATATCAGATTCCATATATTTAATTTTATATTATTTCTGCAGTTAGTGGATTTTTCCCATAAAAGGCTTCGTTTAAAACATTAAATTCACTCTGCCAGAAAGGTATATGCGCCGGTATCGATTTATTAGGATCAGGTTTTACAGGATGTCTATCGCTCGTTACCATGCTCAAATATAGAACAAGATCATCACCGCTTTCCACTACTCCCCACCTAAACCACGGGTGAGGTAAAACATTCTCATAAGGGGCATATATAAATTGATTGCATTGATCGTGAAAATAACCTTGATTATAGGCAAATCTCTTGCACTTTTCATCCGCAGAAACCATTAAGGGGTAATCTGTCCTACTCATAAATTTTTCATCTTGTTTATCAACACCAATTCCAACTGTTATCCTCCGGTATTTTATTCCCAGCCACTTTCTTAATTCTTCCTGGTGTACCCTCACATTTTTTTTCAAACTCGATTTGATTATGCCCCCTGTTATCTGACCATCCGGATCCATCACCCACTGAGTTGCTAAGTATGCATCAGCTCCCAAATTTTTAGCCACAACCTCCATTAACCAGGAAGGACCATAACCATTTACAATATTACTGAATCCATTGTTGTTACATACTGCAAAAGCCTCACGTATCCGTTTTCTAAAAGGATGTCTTTGGTTTATATCCCTCCGGGCCAAGTCTTGAAGCACGTTAACATCTTGACCTCTTAATTTTTGAGCCAACTCCAGAGTCTGATCAGTAAAATCATCAAGGTTAAGCCACCCCCTTACATAAGCCTCCTCTGCAAATTTTATATGATCTCTTGTTTCAGAATCCAAAGAACCTGCTTCAACCAGTATCTTTGCAAAATCACTCATAATATTTCCTTCATAAAGCACCCGAAGATCATAATAGACATCTCCAAACGGATGTAACCCTTTCTCTCCGTATGACCCACCCTGATAACCTTCTCCGATATTCCCTGCTGCATGAATTGTCGGTGTACCATTGAAAGCCACGACACGGTCTAAAGAGCTTATTTCATACTTTTCTTGATCCAATATTTGTTTAAAACGTTTAGGAGTGTAATAAGTCCAGTCCCGGGAAAAACCGGTGCGGGACCATCTTTCATGGCCGTATCCTTCTATCACACTTAGATAAAATGCTTTTTCCTGAGTTAGGCTAGCTCTAACCCTGCTTAAAAACTTAGCAAATTCCTGGGGAGAAATATGCACCTGTGCTGCTATATGAGAGAATATTGCGTCTGCTTGCGGAACTTTATCTTTTCTGGCATCAAAGTGAAGCGCATCAAAACCCTGTTTCCTTAAAGTACTGATAAACGGCCAAGCTACATCACTGGCTATAACGGCATAACCCGCATCCAAAAGAGCCCGTGCATCATGGCCTGGACCTGAACCAACCTCAAATACCGTCCTGCCGGATGGCAAGTAACGGCTCAATACCGCCACTCTCTTAGCCGGCGTTTTACCACCTCTTCTTCCCTCTGGATTAGCTTCTATATATTCATCTGCATGCTCAGTATACTGAGTGATAGTATAATCAAGATCTCTAGCCCCAATAATAGAAATATGTCTTTCTTCACTCATAGTTGCGAGTATACCAAAAACAACTGCGAAGCAGGTAATTCATTTCTCCCATCTGTTGTTAATAAGTCTACCAAATTTACAACAAATTCGGGCGGCGATATCACAAAATTTTTTTCACTTTTTTTTAAGTACCCTATAAGCTCTGTACTTGGTTCATCACCACAAACAATACTCCATCTAACAGCTTTAGCCAAACCTATATCGTTTACAGAGTCAATAAGAGCAATTGAACCCTCTCTGGTATTTGGACGTCTGTATATTGTCTCTTTAAAGAATCCTTCTGCCCATGCCCCTTTTTGGTCACTATTCATAGGTCTTTTACATATGCCATTAAAGACCAACTGATTATCTTCTTTTGGCGACTCCCAGCATGTAGCACAAAAACTTGTAGCACCAAATTCTTCTTTTACAGCATATGCCACAAATTGAGGTTCACCAGTAACAATCCATCTTTCATAACGTCTTCGACGAAGTAAGTTAAAAACCGCTTCTGTATATGGAGCAAATTTCTCACGGTTTTCATGTACAAATTCCTTGGCATGTGATACTAATTCAAGCCAGCTCCTACCACGGCATGCCCACGCCCAAAGCTCATTAAGTGCTTTAACATTTGAAGAGTCTCCTTTTTTACCTGATTTATATTGATTAATTTCAGCAATAATATCTGGTACCACAGTTAGATCTAAAAGACCTTTTTGCATTTGCTCCATAACCAGATTTTCCATCAGTAAACCAGGATAAATAGTACCATCAAGATCAATAAAGGCTATTCTTCTTTCTGTGCTCATTGACATAGCAGATAGTATAAAAAAAGAACGTTTTTTTGGGTAATAACCAAGTAATAATCAAGCAAGAAAAAGGTAAAAGGGTTATTGAAAAAATAGCTTCCACCAGCCCAGCCAGTTGGGAAGTCTTATTTCCTGCGCTGAGGCACTTGCACCCATTATCATTTTCAGGGTATTTTCAGGAATAACAATTATTGTTTCCCCCTCTTTGGACAAATTTAGCTTATTACGGGCTATTTCTTCTATAAACTGGGGAGATTGAATCTGAGAGAGTTTATTTCTAAGTTCCCTATTTTTAGTTTCTAGTTTATAAACTTTCTCTGCTTGCTCAGACAACCTGTCCTGAGATTTAAGAGCATCAATAATTTGAACTAAAAGGTTATATATCAGGATTAACACCAAACAAACTATTAACAGCTGGATAACTCTTCTAATCATAAATTTATTTACAGCAGGACAGCTTGACAAACCTGTCCTATAATATTAAAATACCTGTCATGGTTTCTTTACGGGATGCTCATCAACAATTCCTCGGTCATTTGCAAGGCAAATCCCGCGCTTCAGCTACTATCTTAGCTTATGGCAAAGATATAGAGCAACTAGTCAGCTTTCTGCAAAGCATAAATAAAACTGATCCGCAAGAAGTTAGTCCTGAAGACTTACAAAGCTTCATGGATAAACTATCCAAGGAAGATTATACAGCTAAATCCATCTCCCGGAAAACTAATTCAACCAAAACATTTTTCAAATTTTTAAAAGTTTCAAACCTGATTACCAATGATCCAGCCACCCAGCTTTTACACCCAAAGTTTGAGAATAAACCACCCAGAATTTTAACCAAACTGGAATACAGGGCTTTAAGGGATGCTGCCAGAAGCGATGTCAGAATGTTGGCAGTAATTGAGCTTTTATTGCAAACTGGGATAAGAATAGGCGAGCTTGCCCAACTCAGAATAGAAGATGTTAATTTAGCTGATAACTCTACCCTTCATATTCCCCCATTTGAGGGAGCCAACGAAAGAATAATCCCTTTAAATAAATCTGCTGCAGAATCTATCCGTAAATATTTGGTACTAAGGTCAAAAACCCAATCCCATTCTTTATTTATTACTAAAACCGGCAGACCCTTGCTTATTAGAAATATCAGAACAGCCATTGATAGATATTTCAGGCTGGCAGGAATTAAAGATGCTAAGGTCAACGACCTCCGCCACACTTGGGTGGCGCATCAATTACAGGCAGGGGTACCTATGACCATGGTATCAAAACTGGCAGGCCATAAAAGAATATCAACAACTGAAAGATACCTTCAGTTTATCCAAAACCACAACAGTGAAGGCAAGGTCAAGCTGGAAGAGCTTTAGAATTTGGTAGGCCCGGTAGGATTCGAACCTACAACCCTCAAGATATAAGCTTGATGCTCCGCCATTGAGCTACGGGCCTGTGGTAGGAATTATATCAAAGCTCTTTACCCGTGTCATCCTGAACGGATTTGTGGTGAGTGAAATCGAACCAGTCGAACGGATCAAGGTTGAGCTTGTCGAAACCTTCAGATTCCTCATTACATTCGGAATGACAAATTCACTGGGAAAAAATGAGGGGAATCGTAACTATTCAAAATTTCCCAGCAAACTGTCATCCTGAGCGATTAGCGAAGGATCTCAAGACTTAAATTTTCTGCTAAATCTTTCACGTTAGGATTATAAGATCTAATGAGGTCTATTTTCTTTTTTCTACTCCAACCTTTAATTTTCTTCTCCACTTCTATTGACTGTTCTATATCATCAAATTCCTGATAATACATTAAACGATCAATGTTGTATTTTGAAGTAAACCCCTTTATTAATTTATTTTTGTGCTCATACATTCTTTTCTCTAAGTTATTAGTAACTCCTACATACAAGGTTCCAGTTTTACTAGATAAAATGTAGACGTAATAGCTTTTCAATCTAGAGATTCCTCACTTCGCCAAGTCTGACTTGGCTTCGTCCGGAATGACAAAACTACAGCTTCGCTCTTTGGGAAATTGAGGCTTCAACTAAAACTACATCCCTGCCATACTTTAATCTGGAGAGTTCTTTTATAGCTTGACCAACAGCAGGATTTAACATAGCTTTCCATTTTTTCATATCCTTGGTGGTATCCAAAGAAAATGGGGTAACTGGTTCCCCATGAACTATGGTTTTAATATAGGCATGAGGAGATTCAATATTAACCAAATCTGCCTCAGCGAAAGTGGGAGAAAATTCATGCTGCAGGTAATTGGCATCTGTTACTCCAACCCTAAAACCAATCACCGTACCAACGTTTCCAAAAACCGCATTTTTTAAATCCTCCCCAATTTGCCCAATAAATTGATTTGCCACAACTAAATTTAAACGGTATTTTCTAGCCTCAGATAATATATCAGCAAAAGTTTCTGTAGCAAAATTTTGAAACTCATCAACATATAAATAAAAATCCCGCCTTTGCTCCATGGGCATATTAGCCCGGGACATGGCTGCTGCTAAAATCTTTGGCACCAAAATCAACCCTAAAAAGTTTGAATTTTCCTCTCCAATCCTTCCTTTGGACAAATTCATAATTAATATTTTGCCCTCATCCATAACCTTTCTTAAATCAAATGAGGATTGTGATTGACCAATAATATTTCTCATCATTTTATTGGTAACAAACCTGCCAAACTTGGAAACTGTATAATCTAAAACCTCTGATTTATGAAAGTCTGTAGTCTGAGCAATCTGATCAGTCCAATAACGCCTGACCACCGGATCTGTAACATTAGGCAAAAGCTCTTTGACAAATTCAGCATCAGTCATAATCCTCATTACTTCTACAAAAGTGGCTCCAGGCTTACTCATAGCAGTTAACATGGCATTTCTAACACCATGTTCAAAACGCGGACCAATAATACCAGTTTTATTAGGATCAAAAAGCTTATACATTAATCCTATAATTGAGGCTACCACCAAATGCTTTTGCTGTTCATCATACGCTTCCAACATATTAAGTCCAAACGGACGGTTTATATCTGAAGGGTCAAAATAAATTACATCCTCGGCCCGGTGAGGAGGGATAAGCTCTAACATCTCTTCAGCAGCATCTCCATGAGGGTCAATAAAACAAATGCCTTTGCCTGCTAAAACATCCTGCAGCATCAAACTCTTTAAAAGCTCTGACTTACCAGTACCTGTTCTACCAATAATATACATATGGCGTCTTCTGTCATCTTCTGCAAGATAAACCGGCCTTTCAACTCCCCGGAAAACTGATTTCCCAAGGTATAACCCTGAAGAGGGAATTTTTTCCGGGGCAGGAGCTCTCTTAGATGATAACCAGCTAATATAGGGTGTTTCTATTGATTTGTTTGGGAAGTGAAATATTGACGCAAGCTCATCCGGAGTTAACACTGAAGGCTTGGAAAATTTAGGCATGTAACGGTAAATAAAATCTGTTAAAAACCCTTTTTCTGAGGCTACCTTAGCACCTGAGAAAGAATTGTACGGACCAGAAAATTGCTCAAAGGTTGATTTAAGGTTAGTCAGATGAGCCTTGGCAGACTCCTGCGAGGTTGAGGAAGAAACAATTCTTATAACAGCGTCAAAACCTGATTTGGCAATTTTATTCTCAACTGCTTCAAGCTGCTTAGCATCTGGAGGAGGTTTAGGATTTTTTTCATCACCCGGATCTTTCTGCTTTTTCACCCAACTTTTTCCTTTGTCTTTCCACTTGCCATCTGAAGGAGATATCATCAGCTGCACAGCTGCCCCCTCACCTGGCTGCATTTTAGCTAAGGCTGAAGTAATGGCTGATAAAGGATCTGTTGGCAGATCCCGGAAAGTTTTTATGGGAAAAAAATCCCCGCTTTTAAATTTTAACGCAGCATAAGCTGTTTGTGAGTTTTCTGAGAAAATATTATATTCCGGCACTTCTTTAATTTCTGCATCAGGGTAAGCTCCATGAATTTGTTTTTCCAAAAGATCCTGATAAGACTTATGTACTGAGACAAAAAACCTGATCGACTCATGAACTGCCACTATTTCAAATGAAAGATGCGGTTGAGGGCTAAACTCAGATAACATTCCTCCTGATTTTCTAAGTGAGGCAAATGTGGCAAATAACTGTTCTGCAGCATCAATTTTTATTTCATTTCCCCGGGGGACTTTAATTTGCAGCAGCACAAATTGCAAAGAAGCCTTTTCCCTGTCTTTATATTTAATCCAACCCACTAAATATTTTTTTAAAAAAAGATAAACCCCCACACTTATAGAAAGCAGGGCTAAAGCTGCCATTATTGCTGCTGCTAAACTGTTAAAATCCGGCCCTGTACTGGTTGTTACTTCCATTTTAAGTTTGAAATTCTCTTTTTGAGTATAGTCCGCCAATTTTCTCCTTTAGCGCCTCTCGTATATGTTTGCGGTCCTTCTCCATGAACAAATTTGTCTACCTCCTCTGTTATAACATCTATATCCGGAAACGCGTCCGTTTTATTGCTGAGAACTGGTTGCTCGTAAGGAGGGATTGTTTGTGTAGAATGACCCATTGCTTTAAGTCCCTCCCCAACCCCCTTATGCAAATCTATTTCTCTTTGGGCAGTTATTTCCATATATGCATTATCTCATACTCTTTAGGATATAATCCAAAACATGATCTTAAAAGTTATAGACAAAAAGAAAGAGTCAGAAGATGCTTTTAGTTTAATCTTGGAAAAACCAAAGAATTTTAGTTATTATCCCGGGCAGTATTTAGATATCGAGCTGCCAGTTAACGATCCTCTAGGAAATACCAGGGCTTTTACCATCTCCTCATCCCCTACTGAAAATTACTTAATGATTACTCCCAAAAAAGGAGTTAGTAAATTTAAAAAGAAGCTGGAATCACTTAAAACAGGTGATAGTATCACCTGTTCCCATCCTGCAGGCACTTTTACCCTGGATGAATTATCTCCTGCAGTTTTTATAGCAGGGGGAATAGGTGTTACCCCTTTTAGAAGCATGATTAAATATGCTGTTGACCAAAGATTATCAATCTCTATTACTTTAGTTTATTCCAGCTCAGACGGGAGTTATCTTTTTAAAGAAGAGCTTATTTTGTGGCAAAAGACTTACCCTAAGTTATCAATTACTTACCATCATACAGAAAACTCCGGTCATTTATACCTTGATTCTAAATTCAGGATTTTTGATTCTATTTATTATTTAGCAGGTCCGCCCAAAATGGTAAACAGCACAGAAAAGATGCTTCTGAAACTGGGTGTGGATGCAATAAATATCCGCTATGATAGGTTTGATGGTTATCTTTAAGAGCAGACTACCTTACCAATTAGGCTATCTTTGGTGATTGACCCGAATTCTCTGCTATCTGTACTTTCTTTAGTATTATCACCAACAACAAAAATGTTTTGGCCAAAGATACTTTGTATACGCTTTACCATTTCCTTGCCATTAACCTTTATCACTACAATATCCCCTGCTTTTGGTTTTTTAATAAGATAGGCCCAGTTAAAAGATAAAATATCCTGACCTTCTCTTAATGCGGGGGCCATACTATTACCATGGACTACGAAGCGGGACACAGGGATTTTCATAAAATTAAACTTTTTTTGTTTGATTAAAAATATCAGCTATTTTATCTACTGCCTCTATTAACTGACGGGCCTTATCCTCATCCACTGTTTTTTTATTTTCAGAACAAAGCTTGGTTGTTTTCCAGACTAAATCATGTAAGTTGGGAAAATCTTCCAGATGTTCTTCTTTAAAATAATCTGTCCATAAAATTAATATTTCCCTTTTACAAATTTCTGCATGTTCTTCCTTAACATGCACCATCCTGACAAAGTTATTCCTGTCTAAAATAGTGGGGGTTTCAGTTGGTAATTGGTGGATTTTTTGGACCATGGTTAAAACAGTTTTAGCAGCCAGTTGAGCATTATGAGGATCATAAATTCCACAAGGAATATCGCAATGGGCAAAAACTGGCTTTGAGGGAAGAAGTTTAATTAGTAAATCCAAAATCTGCATTTAAATTATATTATACCTCCAGTGCAAGTATTTGGTAAGTAATTAATCAGAGTTTCCTAATAAACTTCTGCGGACTAAAGTCCGCTGTTTTCTTCAAAATTTTCCAAATATTCTTCTACGTCAAAGGCTGCTTTACAGCCTGACCCAGCTGCTGTAACAGCCTGGCGGTAATGATAATCTGCCACATCTCCTGCCACAAATACCCCTTTAACTGAAGTTTTGGTTTCTTCAGAAACAACAATATAACCTTTTTTATCCAAATCCAGCTGGCTTTTTAAAAAACCTGTATTGGGCTTATGACCAATAGCTATAAATACTCCGTCTATTTCAAGCTGGCTAATTTCACCTGTTTGAGTATTTTCTAGTTTAACTGCTGATACCCTGTCCTGTCCTAAAACCTCCGCAACTTCTGAATTCCAAACAAACTTGACATTAGATTTTGATTTAACCAACTCCTGCAAAGCAGCTTGTGCTCTCAACTCTCCTCTTCTGTGGACAACAGTAACACTTTTACAAAGTTTTGATAAATAATTTACTTCTCTCATGGCAGTATCTCCTCCTCCAACCACAATCACGTTTTTATCCTTAAAGAAAAAACCATCACAAACAGCACAAGAAGATACTCCTTTACCAATTAATCTTTGTTCTGAAGGCAAACCCAGCCACATAGCAGAAGCCCCGGTGGCAATAATTAAGGTTGTAGTTTTTAAGTTGTAACTTTCAGTGCTGATTTTAAAGGGCTTAGTTTTTAGATCCACCAAGATAACATCTTCGCTCACAAACCTTGTTCCAAAACGCCCGGCTTGCTTGCGCATCCTCTCCATTAACTCAGGACCCTGTATTCCTTCAGGAAACCCGGGAAAATCATCCACATCTGTAGTCAACATTAACTGCCCTCCTGCTTCTCTGCCTGAAATTACCAGAGGGTTCAAACCTCCTCTGGCAGCATAAATTGCAGCTGTCAAGCCTGCAGGACCTGAGCCAATTATTATAAGTTTCTCAACTTTACGGTTTTCCTCTTTACTCATCTTCTAGTTGCCCCTGGAGTAGCTGTTTTAAGACTGGTCCTTGGTGAAGCTGATGGTGTAGCGCTAACTTCCGGGCTGGGACTTGCTGTTACCATAGGTGATGGGCTTGCTGTTGTCTGTTGGACTGTTCCTTCAGATAAGGGATCAACTGGTGGCTGATAACGGCTCCTTAGCCAAACTAAATACCCTGCAATCACTACTAATACTAAAATTACTACCACAATTGTTACGTTTCTGTTAATGAAAACTCACCTCCCTTTGGGCATCTGCGGGTATCTTATCCTTTCCCCCTTTTAAAATCAATACTGAGGCCAAAAGTCCACTTCCTGCACCCAGTAAAGCCCCTCCTAAAACATCAGATAACCAATGTTCTCCTAAATAAACTCTTGTTAACCCCATTAGAAAAGCTGTAGATAAAAGCACGGAAAAAGTAGTGAATTTTAGAAAAATATTTCTTGAAGAAAAAAACACCAGAATCACCAGGATAGTTATAATGAAAATTGTCCTGGTCATATGCCCTGAAGGATATGAATAATCTGTATGCACATAAAAACTTGGTAAAGAAGTTGGCAGTAAACTTCTATGGAAAAAATAAGGCGGGGAAGGGTGAAAAAGCACCAGTTTCCCGAAAATTTCCACCAAAGTCGCAGGCACTATTATTGACCAGCCAAAAATTTCCCTCCATCTCCATTTCAGTAACGCTTTAAAGGCAAAAAACACACAAATTCCCACAGTCACTTCAGCTGAACCTAAGACAGAAAAGTAGGAAAAAAATTGATCATATTTTCTGGACAGATGATCTTGCAGCTTAACCGTAGTATCAAAGTCAATTTGTTGCCATCTTTCTTTGGCAACAGTGTAGGAAAAATAAGTAAACAACCCTAAAGAGATGGCTGCTAGCAGGAATAATTTAGTTCTCACAGACTATCATTCTACCGTGACTTGGCCTGTTAAGGAAGGGTTTAAATGATCATGGTATTTATAAACCCCTGCTGTAGGAAAAACCAAAGATTTCTTATCTCCTGGCTGTATATTATCAAGATTTAAGGGAGGATATACCTGATGTGTTGGATGCACTGCTGAATTTACAGTATGAACTATACTATCACTGTTTGTCCAAGTCACACTTTCTCCAACTTTAATAGTAATATCTTTTGGGGAGTAGCTATTAGTTGTGATGGTTACCCCGTTACCTGTTTCTTCTACTGTTGCTCCATCTGTGGTAACAGCATTCGATTCAGTTGAAGGATCAGTTGCAACATCAGCCTGAGGTATTACGGTTGATGTCTGCTTTGGACGCATTAAAAACCACCCGCCTACTATCAGAATTAGAATTCCTGCTGCTACAAGCACTGCATTTTTTGACATAATCTGTTAAATATACTTACTTAATACTCTGGCTGTCAAGTTACCAATTAGAAGAGATCCTATAAGCGGATCAAAAGACAGGAATCTGCCTAAGGCAAAATAGCTTACTGCCACCACAAGACCATATATTAAGCCTAATTTAACAGTTGAAGGCGAAGTCTTTGGTTCAATCAGCATAACAGAGATAAAAAATAATGCTGATGAAGAAGTGATAATGTTGGACCCTCCTATCAAAAATGCCGGCAGCAAAAAAGCTGCCATAGGAGCCCACCGTTTCATTTTATATAAAAGAATTAACATCCAAATAATGAAAACCAAAAAACTAACCCCTCCCGCCCACCATGAGGGTTGGGAAGAAAATAATATTGACCCGGCTAGCAAACCTACCCCGGCTGGATTAAAAATGTGTCGTCCTTCCAGTTTAATAAAAAACTTAGACAAGACAGCTATTATCCCTATTAGCAAAAGCGTTAAGGGATCTTCTCCAAATTGAGCTACAAGACCGATAATTAACCCTGAAATTGCAGCGCTTGGGAGTATTACCAGCTTTTTGACCTTAAAATACCGGAGCAATGAATCGCAAGCTATGGCAGCAATAACCGGCGGTAGAAACTGAGAAAAAACGGCTGAATAACCAAAAGATAAAGCGCCTAAGATATATAGAGATATTAAAAAGATGATAATTAAATAATAGATGCTTAATGTTTGTAATAATTTCATCTTTTATGACTTAGGATTAGGCTTGTAGAATAGTTTCCTACAACTTTTGTGACATACTTAAACCTTGCCTCTACTTTTTTTGCTGCCCTTAGGTATTGACTTGTATTTATATCCCCGTTTGCAGCTGCAATTACATCTGGCCTGATCTTTTCTATCACTTTATCATACTCCAAAGCTGTAGTTATAAATGGCAGCATTACAATATGATCTACATATATTATGGCAGACAAAACCTGAGCTCTTTCCTTTTGTGTATGAACAGGGCGGTTATCCCCTTTTAAAGATCTAACTTTCCCGTCAGATTCAAGCATCAGTATTAACGCGTCCCCTGCTTTTTTGGCTTTTTGCAAAAAAATTATATGGCCTGGATGTATCACATCAAAGCAACCTCCTGCTAGAACAATTGATTTACCCTGCTTTTTTAATTTTCTGCTTAAATTAGCTGCACTTTTGATAGTAAGAATCATAAACTATAATAATATATCATGCCAGGTTAAGGGGCAGTCTTTTGGAAGTATATTTTTTTACCGTTGCTAACAAATCAGTCATATCAAAAGGTTTTGATAAAAAACCCTGTGCTCCCAGCTCTTTGATGATTTGATTAATTTCATCCTCTGATATAGCTGAAATAATAATAACCGGGATCTTTTGGATACTCTGATCCCTTTTAAGAAGTTTTATCACCTCTTTTCCATTTATCCCTGGCATCCAGATATCAATTAAAATCAGATCCGGTAAATATTCTTTGACTTTTCTTTCAATAGATTTACCGTTTGAAAGAGGCTTGACTTGATATCCTCCATTTTCGAGCATGATTTTAATCATTTCTAAAATAGCTTCATCATCCTCGCAAATAAGTATCCGTTTACCCATCTATTTTCTCCTTCCTGAAGGCAGAGTGAAAGAGACAGTTGATCCCTTTCCTTTAACGCTATCCATCCAAATACTACCGCCATGTTGCCTGATGATTTCTGAAGATATATACAAACCCAAACCAAGGCCCTGGAAACTCTGCCTGATTTTAGTGTCTGCCTGGAAAAAACGCTGGAAAATTCTATCTTTATCTTTTTTACTTATCCCAATACCAAAATCCTGGACGCTGACTACCGTATCAGAACCAAAAGAGATACGCACATAAATCTTATCTGAGCGGGGTGAAAATTTAATGGCATTTGTAAGCAGGTTAATTAACACTTCACTGATACGGTATTTATCAGCCCAAATCCTTTTTGCTTTACCTTTACTCTCAAATATTATCCGTATTCTATTGTTAAGCTGCATTTCTTCTATGATACTTTTTATCAAATCATCTAGTTTAAATTCTTCCCTTTGCAAAACTAATTTGCCTGTTTGTATTCTGGAAACATTTAACAGATCATTAACAAGCTTAGTTAACCTATCAAGCTGTTCTTCCATCTTGGCAATATATAATAAATATTTCTTGTTGCCTTCCTTTTGAAGAAATTGATTTAGGATTTGGGCATACCCTTTGATGGCAGTTAAAGGTGTCTTTAATTCATGAGAGGCAACGGAGATAAATTCATCCCTTCTTTCTTCTAACTCTTTTCTCTCTGAGGCTACTGCTGCCAAAATCATGGCTGAGATACTCATCACTGACACATAAACTTTTACAGACAGTAAATTTTGATCCAGGATTTTATTTGTAAACGGCCCGACCCCCAAATAAGTCAACCAGATAGAAATAAGCGATAAAACAAATGTAGTGGTAATAGCACCGCGGGTACCAAACCTTAAAGCTGCCCAAATTAAAACAGGAAAAATTATATAGCCACGGGGGTAAAGGTTAGATTCCAAATAAAAAAATTTTCCAAAAATTACAATGATGGTTAATGCGGTTAATGCAATCAGGCCCGTAAATTCCAAAAACCGATTTTTTAGGAAAGTAAAATTCACCTTTATCCTGCCTGACCAGACTAAAATAAATGGGGCCACAACCAAATTTGAAACCATATCCCCCACCCACCAGGTAACCCAAGTGCGGAAGTATTCTGATGACTCAAGCAGATGAACAGACCATAAACTTAATACCCCTAAAGCAGCGCTGATGGCAGTAGAAAACATGCTTGCCAAAAAAATTAATCCCAAAACATCTTTCAATCTGTCTAAAGAATTTCTAAAATCCAATAATCTTTTTAACAGATAAGCCCCTGTCAGGCCTTGCAAACTATGAGCCAGACTGATGCTTGCTGCCACCCCTACAGAAGATCCTGCTAAATAGCTGGCCATGAATGATCCCAAAGTTATGGCTGGCCAAAACTTTAAACCCACTATAAGCAGTGCTGCCAAAGAAACACCTGAGGACAACCAGAAAGAAGGAGCAAATCCTGAGGCTCTCTCCAACATAAGCTCTAACCCGGCAATTACGAGATAGCTGAGGGAAATAATCACAAATTTTGTGAGGTAATAAAGATTCCTGGAACTTATCATTAGGGGATGGTTATATTTTCACGCTACTGTATATTTATAATATTTAGGAAAGAAGTTAATAAGAATATTGTATGACGGGTCATCTTAATACTAAATATTAACTGAATTTTTACTATTTTTTTACTTATACCTCCTAATATATAAACATTAGCCTTATGTATACTTTTGCAGTAGTGTTATTGGTGGCTATTTTAATGATTATTGATGCAGTCACAGACAGAAAGTCTTATACTAAATTCAAAAAGCGAAGTAATTTATCATAATAATCCAGCCTGTTTCTACGGTTATGAACAAACCAAATAAGATGCTTAATATTCCTGCTCCATAACGGAAATACGTCTCAAACTTAGCGAGCTTGCTTGCAGAAAACAAAAATGGTACTCCAATGATAAAACTCATGATGCTCATACCGACAATAGAACCAAGACCAAACAGCAAGATATAATATAAACCCTCAACAACATTGGATACGGTGGATAAAACCAGAAGCATTAATATGCCCGATCCAGCAGTTCCATGTATTAAACCTACCAAAAATGGCAGATGGTGCTTATGATTACTTTGCTTTTCTTTGTAATGAAAGTGCTGATGGGTAAGACCTCCATGTTCATGTGCATGTGAATGAAGCTGCCTATTTCTTATCAGGACCCTGGCCCCAAGTATTACCAACATTATCCCTACCAATCCTTCCAGCGAAATACTTAATTGTACCGGGATGGTTAACTTCAAAAGCAAAACAGTAATACCAATGACAAGTAGCGCGGTAGTATGACCAATCCCCCAAAAGGTACCAACAAAAAGTGCTTTAAAAGGGTTCTTGTGTTCTGAAACAATAGTTGATATAGCAATTATATGGTCTGCTTCAAAGCTATGCTTTATGCCCAGGACAAACCCTAGGATAAGAGTAAACAGCAGATTGGACATAACCCTAGGAGTATATCATCTTACTCCACGATCAGGTTACCTACCATACCCATTTGCCTGTGATTGCCAACACTGCAGTAATATTCAAATGTTCCCTTCTTATCAGCTACAAATTCCACTGAGTCGTTTTCCCCTGCTTGCAGTTGTTTAGTCCGGGCATTAAACTCATCAATACCCCAGTCATGAAAACCCTCAGTATTGTTAAAAAATACCCTTACCCTATCTCCTTCTTTAACACGGATTTCTTTCATGGAAAATTCAAAGGGCTTTCCCTCAACTTCAAAGGTTTTAATATTGCTTTGCTCATCAGGAAGTATTCCGGAACCGCCAATCCCCTGCTGAGCGTTTTCCTGTACAACAGGCTGGATTGGTGTGTTTTGAGAACGCATTCCCAAATAGACAAGGCCGGCAATTAAAACAACAACAATTCCTAAAACAAGCCAAAATTGATTATTTATAAACTTCACCCCCTTATTTAAATTAATAACCTATATTATTATTTAAATGATTAAGAAATAACCCGGGAGAATAGTAAGAATACTGCAAGAAAGTACAGGCTGCTTTACTTGTTCCTAGCTTAGTTGTCTTTTTTCTGTTTTTAGGAAAACACTCTTACCAACGAACAACCCACCGCTTTCCCGGTGGGTTGTTTTAAAAACATAAAAATTCAATCCCTGTTGTACAAAACTACATCACGGAATCAAATTGTGCTCAAATAGATAAGCACCCGGATGCCAACCAATCAGGCTTCCTCCACTAACATCACTGGACAGAACGAGCCAAATCTTGTACACTCCTTCACTTTCTCCACCCGATCCAACGTTAGCTGTACCCGCTATGTGAACGTTCCCGCCCGCATCTGCCACATCAGTGCCGATCACAGTCACACTAGGCCAGCCGTTGTACTCAACCAGGGTATAATCTGTGCCAGGAACAAGTCCGTGTCCGTTGAAAACACCTGAGATTGTTTGGTCTGAAAGTTTGAAGTTGTATTTCGCCCAAGCACCATCCCAGACGATATTCCAACTTGTATCTTTCTTATACAGATACAGGTTTTGTGTATTATCGTTGGCAGGACTATCTTTTCCAGCGGGCGCAGCCAATGCTGGAATTGCCATGCTGCCCAGCATTAAAGCTCCTGCTGCTCCTACCAAAAATTTCTTAACATTCATTTATTTTCACCTCCTCTCATCTTTCCCAAATACCAGCTTGTTCTTGTGGGAAGTTTGCAGGACAATTACCTGCTCCTTTGGTTAAAGCAAGCTGGTTGTCTGATATAACTTTTACATAAACCCATTTGTTTTGGTTTTGATCATGGTAACAAGCTGAATTACCTGGTTTTATATCAGCTGCCAAAACATCAGGAGAATAATCAGTTAAAGCCTCTGTCAACTGCCCATCTTTTTTTATGGAAACCTGCACTGTAGAAAGATATTTGTTTACTGACAAATAATCCCCTTTAATATCTGTACTATCCCCCTTAAACCAACCTCCCGAAGCCGTTCCTTTAATATCATGGGATATTTCCCCGCAGGAAATATTTGAATAACCTTGCTCCTTATTCCATACTTTTTGAATGATATTTTCGTTATGAACTAAAGTATAGGCTGTATAATCCCTCTTTAAGTTATTGTCATTGCGGTTATCAAAGTACTCATAAGGACAATCCGCATACAAAGCCTCCTTCTCCTGCCATCGTTTGGAGTTTATATGAGGAACCTGTTTTGAGCTGTTTGAAACAAGAAGATCAAAGCTGCTTCCCTGGGCGGTGCCTTTTACATAACCTAATAACCCGCCTTTTTTAACTAGGGCCTTAGGCGTGATTGTCTCTGATATTTTATCCAGACGGTCAAATAAGAAAGTAACCTCACAGCTTGTCTGCAGCAAAAGACTGTATTTTCCGTTCTTTTCAGAAATTGTTTCTAAAGTTGCATCTGTTGGGTTGTATACAGGTACCTCTGACCCCTCTTTTATTACAATAGAGCTTCTGGCCGCTGAGACAGATTGAGTGTTACCGAGAGGTTTTATATAGAGTATTTTTGAACGGTCAGTTAATTCTGCTTTAAAAACTGGGTTTTTATCAGATTTACATTTACCATCTCTTATTAACCCCTCTTTTGGACCATTTAAATGAACGTCATCAAAAACAAAATGCTCGACAGTTAAGCCACCAAACACCAAGGCCACCAGTCCGATAAAGACCTTCACTATCATATTTTCAGTGTGGCAAATTTCAGATGACAAGTCAAACGCCAATGTGATATGGTTTATGTATGGCCAAAGTACTCATTGGCATTACCCTTATTGCAGCCATTATCATTGGAATTGTAGTTATCTTCCCTAAAAAAGAAGCCCAAGATGCACCCCGGCCTAAAAACGATAGCGCCTTCAACGACCAATCAGAAGAACCCCCGATGAAAATTAAGGGTCTTGGCATAAATTTAGATTATTATGATCCAAAAACCAAAACTGCTGGAGATATTAATTTCACCTCACTGACTGACCACAAAATACCTTTTGAACCATATGGCACTTGGATAGAAATACCTGGAGAGAAACCATACCGTAATCCTCAACCCACATTTGTGGTGCCAAGAGGAACCAAAGTACGGGCTTTAATTGACGGATTTGTATTTGATGTTCCCAAGCTTTATAGCGGCGACTATTCTGTGAGAATTACAACATCAAAAGATAGCCGTTGGAGTGTTGAAACTGAACATGTCGATAACCCAATCGTCAAAGTGGGAGATTTTGTCAAAGCCGGACAAGTAGTGGCTGAGGCCAGCACAGCCAAGACAGGGAATAACTCGTCTTGGGCTTGGTTTGAAATTGGTATTGGCAAAGGAACTTCAAACTTGGAAGAAAGACCTGATCATGTGTGCATCTTTAAATATCTGGATGATTCAATCAAGGAAGAGACATATAAGAAATTAAAGTCTGTTATGGCTGCCTGGGAAGAATATAAGGGAAATACTAATGTCTATGATGAAAACGCCTCCTCAATTACTGGCTGCCTGACAGAAGAAGTCATTAATGGTTAAATCAAATACATTAGGACTTTTGGGAGTAAATTACCAGATGAAGCTATAAAAAACGAATTATTTAAGTATCATCCACTCTTCAAGATGATCTCTACCATTTAGTTGTATTCTTTCTACATATTTACAAGGGTCTTTGTCTCTTTGATCTTTGCTTATAATCAAACTCTCTTTTGAAGCAATTCCTTTTTTCTTAAATTCCTCAAACACCTCATCACTCATATGATTAAAAACAGAGTCTAGATCTGCAAAAGGCGATGTCCAACCATCGATACTTTTTGGAGGCATACCTATTTTTCCATAAATTGCATCAAAAGAATGATAATTTTCTAAAAATCCAGTATAACCAATTAATTCCCCAGCTTTTACCTTATCACCCATCTTCAGTCCATCCTTCATTTGGATATGTTCGATACTAAAACTCCACACTCCAAGTGGCGGGATATCAGCAAACATTCTCTTAGAAGAGATCCAAATCTCATCTCCTGACTTTTGTCCACCATCATCCAAAGAACGGGTCATGGTCACATACCCATCAAACGGGGCATAAATTTCCACTTTTTTGTCTGCTCCACGAAGTTCTTCCTTTTCCCACAAATAATGCTTCATATTTCTTCTGCTTTCCCTTCCATCTTGAGGCACAACTACATGTCCCTGGCAAGATCTGTATTTGGAGATCCTTTCTATTTTATCTAAATTCACAAAGTTTTTAATAATCTGTGGAGGAGGCTCACTTTGGGCAGATTTAAGGGAAAAGAGAGATATAGATATAAAGATTAGAATTAAAACCCCAATACCTATTAGAATTTTTCCTACCATAAAACCAGTTTGACAAACTATAACCATTAAGTCAAACTATAAACTTCCCTTCGCTCAACGAATAAATAGCCTAAATTAGCCAATCAAATCTCCAAACCCGTGAAGAAATAATAGATGGTTAATTAGATAAAAGCCTTTGAAAAAAGTTTTTTAGAACCCTTTCTGCTGGCCTACCTTTAATATCCATGCTGGGCATAATATATGCTATAAAGATAAAGCCTGAAGGTTTAATTTCTCCACTAAAATTTAAATATTCTTCAGACGCAATCTGGTAAATCTCATCTTGAGCTTGTTCGTAATTTACGCTACCGTCTTTTGACTTTAAAACGTCACCTACCACTGGACCTTTTCTTTCCCTGTACGGTACCCAAAACTCTCCCACCACCCACTGTGTCTTTGAAGCTTTAGCATTTTCCGAAGTTTTTTGGTAATAATTTTTAACATTTTTTCTAAACTCTTCTAAATTATTGTTGTACTGGGAAAAATCAATAGCAATATAATCATAGCCGGAAGCCTCAATATTAAAATCCGGGCTGGCTGTTTTATACATTATTTTCCCTTTAAAAACTTGTTTTATCCCGGACAATAAATCCTTATGCCACTGATTACTAATATCAACATATTTTTGCCTGTTATTTTCATTAGGCTCACTAAAATTAAAATCTAAGACATAGTCAAACTCATTTTGAGGAGCAAAATACTCCACCTGATATTGCTGGGCTATTTGTGCCCATTCTAAAGAGATTTTTTTAGTTTCTTCCAGAAAACTCTCCAACTCTACCCCTTCTACTTTTTTATTATCTCCTCCAACCAAATCAGGAGCCAAAAGCACAGCAAATCCTGCTTTTTTAGCTTTAACAATTTGATCAATATGATATTGTTTAGGATCCCCCGCCAGTTTGATTGGTCCAACCTTACCTGCAGATAAAAATGGTTTACCATTTTCAAAGATGTAGTTGGGAACAACTGAAACCGTATTTACCCCTAGACTCTTAATATTTTCCTTCTCCATTTCTATAACCTTTAACATATGTTCAGATGAAGGCTCCCAATTTCCAGCAATCAGTTTGGGGAAATTCCTCTGAAAAACAATTTCTTCCTTGGGTAAAATAGCTCCAACCCCTAAAACTAAACCAATTACTAAGGCTAAAATAATTAAAAATTTGACCATACAACCATTGTACTCTTTGACAAACTGATAAGAAAAATTTTAACCTAAATTAATGCCCGTTTCTCAAAATCAAAAGGGTTTTACCGTTATTCCAATTGTAATCATCGTTGTTGTAGCAGCAGTGGTTCTTGGTGTAATTTTTCTAAAGCCTATTTAACTGGCTTTGAAATGCCTTTTATGGGTTTTGGATATGTTATACCGGAAAATTTTCCAGTACTGGCCAAAGCAAAGCCAATCCCCAACCAACATTTATTCTACCTTTGGGGGCCAGAGTTCTTTCTATAGTTGATGGTGTCGTAGTTGATATCCCAAACCCTCTGGAGCAAAGATTATTCCATACTGGTAAGCGTTGATGGTAAGTATGGAAAGTGGATGTATGAAACAGAACACATCATCAACCCTAAAGTGAAAAGGGGGATAAAGTTAAAGCCGGGCAAGTTATTGCTGAAGTCAGTGACCTTGATAAAAATATCCCTGGATTTGGAATTGTTGAGATTCGTATCTTTAAACGGGGTAATCCGCCTCAACATATCTGTCCTTTTGCCTATTTAGACCCATCAATCAGAGAGGAAACTTTCAAAAAAATTAAGTCTTTAATGGCTGGATGGGAAAAATACAGTGGTAACTCCAACGCCTACGATGAAAACGCCTCCCCACCCCAGGCTGTCTAACAGAAGAAGTCATAGATGGATAATTTAAAAGTGCACAAGAGACAAAACTGATAAATATTCATTTAATTCCTATTTTCCATACCCCTTTCTCTCTAAAGGCTGGAATTGTTTGGCGTTTGGCTGCATTTAAAATTACGGGAACTGGTTTATTTTGTTTAGCTGCAAACTTTGTTGCTTCAATAATTCTACTCCCCTTCAAGTAGGCAATCCTTTTGTGGAGGGATTCCATAATTGCCAAAACAATAATCCTTTCTATTATCTTAGTTTTTTTGTCATCCTGATACTCCTTAAAAGCTTGGTAATAAGTTTGTTTTTCTTTATCACGGATAATTATTCCTGGAAAACCTAATTTATAAAGTTGGTAATTTATTAATACCCGTCCGATACGGCCATTACCGTCATTAAAAGGATGAATTATTTCAAATTGCAGGTGAAATTTAGAAATTTTATCTACAAAGTAGTTTATCTGATCACTTGAATACTCAATTAAAGCCTCTTCCAGCATCCGCTCCACATACTCTGGAGCAACCGCAATAAAAGTCCCAATACGTACATACTCCCCTTTTTTGCGGAATCTCCCGGCAATACTTTCATCAATATTTCCTATTAACATTTGATGAAGCAGTAATATAGTTTCTTTGGAAAGTTCTTGTAAAGATTTAATATGGATATATTCCATTACCCTGGCTAAATTCTTAGCCTCAAAAACTTCACGCAGGCTGACATTTTTTGATACTTCCATTTCTAAAAGAATTTTTTCTGTTTCTTTTAAAGTTAAAGTAGAGTTTTCTATGGCATTTGAGTTATAAACACTTTCAGGAATTTCAGCTTCATCAATGATTTTAAGTAAAGACTGCTTGCCTATCTTTAAATGGTCATATTCTTTTTTTAAAGCTTCTATTCTTTTTTGCAGGGAAAATGAGGTAGACATAATATTTGTATTATATCAAATTCACGTTATTTTGTCAATTTAGAGTGAATTTAATGCCATTTGCGGTATAAATTCACGCTATTTTAATCTCATCCAGGCAAGAACTACAGACACTTACCTTATAAGTCTAACCTGCTTATTTAAAACCTCTTCTTTATTGAAAGACCTTCTCTGATTTTCTTACCAAAACTTAACTTCTTTTTTACTTGGCTTTAGTTGACTTGGGCTAGTATAGGTTATATTGAGGTAGAAAATATGATATGGATGGAAAATTTTATACTGTCCAGCAAGCTGCTAAATTTTTAGGTGTAAGTGTAAAAACGATTCGAAGATGGGCCCAGCAAGGCAGCTTAAAAGGAAAAAAAGTAGGTTTGAGGGGTGATTGGAGATTTACGAAAGAAGATTTAGAAAAAATGATTAAGAATACATAAGATTAAATATGCAGATTATTAAAAATTATGGATTAAGTATCGTTTTATTCCTGCTTTTTATAAGCAGCTGGTGGGGACAACATTATTTCCAATGGCAGGAGTTTGTATCTCAAGAAACAGAGCACAGAAAAGAGGCGCAAATAGAAGAATATATTCCAGTATTTATGAAATCAACGCTGGAAAATTGGCAATCGGAGTTTCTACAGCTTTTTACTTTTGTGGTGTTAACGTCATTTCTAATTCATAAGGGAAGCCATGAATCAAAGGACTCAAGTGACAAAATGCAAGCGTCTTTAGGCAGGATTGAAAAGATTCTAAAGAGTAAAAAATGAAAACAGCAATATACCAAACCAAACTATCCATAAAAAGGAGGTGGAAACGATTATGAAAGCAAAACTAAAAAACAAACAGGAGGTTGCCAAGGGAACAATGCTTTTTGAATATGATCTTTTGGGTGAAGAAGTTAAATTTAAGCCAGGTCAATATTTCTTTGTTACCTTGAAAGAGGGATTGGAGCATCACTTTACAATTGTTAACTCCCCTAATCAAAATGATATTCTATCTCATGCTACCAGGATGAGGGATACAGACTTTAAGAACACTCTAAAAAACCTCGAAATAGGAATAGAGGTTGAAGCAGACAGGATTGGAGGAGAATTTGTATTGCCAGAGGATATATCTAAACCATTAGTGTTCATAGCTTTAGGAATTGGCATCACGCCTTTTGTCTCAATGACTCGTTTTATAAAGGAGGAGAACTTAGATTATAAAATAACCTTGATTTATTCTGATTCAGACAAGGAGTCAATGGCTTTTTTAGAGGAGTTAGAGCATTACTCAGTGGGAAATCCGAATTTTAAGATTATTTTAACCGTTACTAAAGATGAGGGTTGGACTGGAGAAAAAAGACATGTTGATGGAAATTTTTTAGAAGATTATCTAGATGATCCAAAAAAACCTATTTACTTTATATCTGGTCCCCCAAAAGCAGTTGAGGGAGTAAAAAAAGCTTTAGAAGAAGCCCAAATTGCTAAAGAAAATATTAGGACTGAAGACTTTTCAGGCTACTAAGTTGAAGGGGGGTGAGAAAAACTTATGGAAAAAGGACAAATATCAACATTTGTAGTAGTCACAGCAATTGTTGCTCTTTTAATAGGTGGCGTTATTGGCTGGTCAATTAAGCCATCTCAGGGGAATACACCTGTAGCCAACTTAGGACAAACCCAACAAGGTAGCATACCATCCTCTGCTGAGGCTAATTTAAGCAAAGATATGAGAAAACTCTGGGAAGATCATATTACATGGACCAGAATGTTTTTAGTCTCAGCAGCATATGATAATAAAGACCTAGATACTGTCACCCAAAGGCTTCTTAAAAACCAGGAAGATATTGGTAATGCCATAAAGCCATACTATGGTGAGGAAGCTGGTAATAAACTAACAGCTCTGTTAAAAACGCATATTACTACAGCTGCGGATCTGGTTATGGCTGCCAAAAAGGGTGATTCAGCAACACAGACAAAAGCCAATGATGCCTGGTATGCCAATGCAAACGAGATTGCTGACTTTTTGAGTACTGCTAACCCAAATAATTGGCCAAAAGACCAAGCAAGAGCCATGATGCGGGAGCACCTAGACTTAACCAAACAGGAAGCTGTTGATATATTAGGTAACAAGTATGAATCCGGGGTTGCTGGCTATGATAAGGTCCATGATCAAATACTTAAAATGGCAGACATGCTGACTGATGGAGTAGTTAAGCAGTTTCCTGACAAGTTTAAGTAATCTAGAATGCCAGGAAGACTGCAGGATAAATACATCAAAGTTAGGAGGTGAAAAGTAATGGCAAAATATGGCAAAAAAGCTCAGGATACAGTGGAGGAGACTATGCATAAGATGAAAAGAGGAAAGCTTAAATCTGGAAAAAGTGGTAAAACAGTCAAATCCAGAAAACAAGCAATCGCTATTGGATTATCTGAGGCCAGAGAAAAAGGTGCTAAAGTACCTCCAGCAAGATGAATGGGCTTAAAGGTAAAAATGTTTTAATCACAGGATCTGCTACTGGCATTGGTGAGGCAACAGCTGTTAGGTTTGCAAACGAAGGTGCTAATGTGGCCATTAATTATAGAAGCAGTAAAGAAGAGGCTAAGGAAACAAAAAAAGCTACTGAGCGGTCTTGTTCTGCATTAGAAAAATCTGGTTGCAAAAGTTTGCTTGTCCAAGCTGATATTTCTAAGGTTGAGGATGTTAAAAAAATGTTTGATGAGGTTTTAGAAACATGGAGACGACTAGATGTTCTCATTAACAATGCAGGTATTCAAAAGCAGGCTCCTTCCCATGAAATGAGTGATGAGGATCTGTTTAAGGTTATTTATACGGATCTAATAGGAGCATACTACTGCTGTCGGGAAGCTATCAAACACTTTCTCTCTGAAGGCAGTGGAATAATATTAAATAATTCTTCAGTTCATGAAGTCATTCCTAAACCAGAGTTTATAAGTTATTCAATGGCTAAGGGTGGAATGGAAAATTTAACTAAGACTTTAGCTTTAGAATATGCAGATAAAAATATCAGAGTAAATGCTGTCGGACCAGGTGCAATTTTAACCCCTATAAATCCCTGGAAAGATATTCCTGCGAAAAAAGCTCAGGTAGAATCGCATATTCCAATGAAAAGAGCAGGAACACCAGAAGAAATAGCTTCAGTTTTTGCTTTTTTAGCATCTGATGAAGCTTCATACATTACCGGACAAACGATTTTTGCAGATGGTGGACTGACTCTCTATCCATCATTTAAAGAGAATTGGTCATCATAAATATCTTATGTCTGAAATTAAGGATTACTTTTGTTTAGGAGATTTACACTCTAGCGCCCTAGTTTCTAAAGAAGAATCTATTGATTGGCTCTGTCTACCCCATTTTGTTTCTCCTAGTATTTTTGCCAAGAAACAAACAGAGCAACTATTGGCGCTAATTAAGGATTTAAGCTTAGAAAAATGCTATAATACAAACATGTATAACTGGAGCACAGATACTAAAAAACAAAAGAAAAATGCTGAGAAATACGCTGCTTGGAGGCTAGAACAGATGATTAATTATGGTTTAGATGGAGAAAAACTAAACAGAGAAGAGGTTTGCGAAATGTGGGATAATATCAAAGATAATCTAGACCCTTATAAAAAACGGGCTTTAGAATATTTATTATGGGGAAAACTATACTCACTCCCAAACAATCTCAATTTTTGGAATATGTCTCCAAAGATGAGCAAATAACCAAACACTTTTATTTAACAGGAGGCACTGCTCTTTCTGCGTTTTATCTTCAACATCGCCTTTCTTATGATATTGATCTCTTTACAGAGACTCAGGAAGTAGATCAAAAGTTGACCGAGGCCTTCTTAAAAAAGATTTCTAAAGATTTAGGGGTAGCGGAGATAAAAAGAAGCCAAATGATGGGACTTGTAAGTTACGTCCTGGTTTTTGATGATGGACAAGAACTAAAAGTAGATTTTAACTACTACCCTTTCCCCAGAATAAAAAAAGGTACTTGTTTTAAAAACTTAGAGGTTGATAGTGTTTACGATATTGCCACCAATAAACTTCATACAATTTTCATGCAACCAAGAAGCCGGGATTATCTGGATTTATATCTTATTATAAAAAAATATTGTTATTCCCTAGACCAATTAATAATGGCTGCCAAAGCTAAATTTGATTGGCACATCGATAAAATGACATTAGCCAGCCAATTTATTAAAGTTACTGATTTTGATGAAAGTTCTATGATGATAATCCCTTTTGGTAAAAAAGATATGGACGAATTTTTCCTATCTCTGGCAAAAAAATTAAAAGAAGAGATATTTAAGTAAAACAAATTCTAAGTTTTAGCTTAAATCGTACTTACGAAACACTTTGGCTCCACCGAATTGGAACACTTAGGACTAGCTATATTGGAATCAAATGATAGTTTCGAACCAATTTTCTTATAATCAGATTTGCGTTAATAATTATGCAGAATTTATGACTGTAGATTTTGAGGTTAGCTCTCTTAGCTTTTCAGAAATATAATATTTGATAAATTTTCCCTCTTTTTTGCTAACTAAAAGTTTTTTTCTCTCCAGCTGTTTTAAGTCTGAAAAGGACGTTCTCCTCGCTATATTATTCAATGTCATATGCGAAGACACCGTTACATATCCCCCCTCAATCTCTGATAGTAAATAGTGCACTAACTGTTTTTGTCTATCATTCAAGACAACTTCTTTTCCCAAAGTTAAGTCTATCTGTCTATTTTCTACATTCACTTTATCAATATAGCTCTTAAATTCTTCCAAAGATTGCATAATTTTTCTAATGTGATAATCATAAAAATAGGTAAAGTCCAAATCGTCTTGTTCTGAATAAATATACGCGATTGCATATTGGGCAGGAGAATTTTTAATTATTGATGAGATTGGAAGATACATAAATGTCCAATAACCTCTTTTCAGCAAGTACCAATAGAATAG
>CAZDFU010000003.1:0-68209 GCA_964504985.1 uncultured Gammaproteobacteria bacterium | reverse complement strand
GAACCCGCGACATCCTCGTTGGCAACGAGGCACTCTACCACTGAGTTACTCCCGCATATATACAAAACCTTACCTTACAATAAACCCCTTACTTTTATTTCTGCTTCGCAGAAAACGAGGCACTCTTCCTGGGTGTCATTTAGACACCCGTCTGCACTTCGTGCAAGACCCACTGAGTTACTCCCGCATATATACAAAAAGTGCCGAAGTGGTGAATCGAACACCAATAACCGCTTCTTCAGAGCGGCGCCTTGACCACATTGGCAACTTCGGCAATTGAAATGAAATTATATCACAACCTAGGCTGGGGAAGGGGGGTGTCTGAAAGAATATTTAAGGAATCAGAAACCCTGTTTTCTATAAAATCCATAATCTTTATTTTTCCACCAATACCAGGGCAAAACCTGTATTCTTCTGAGGGTAACCCAAACTCTCTAGACAAACTGCCTTTCATAGCTAAATGCGCCTGGGTTGACTGTTCTTTTAAACTGTTGCTAATTTCACCATGTCCATTTTTACTTATGCTAAAGCCTAGGGACTGAATTATCATCACAGCAGTAGCGCTACGGTTACCTCTAAATTGGTTATTTTTATCCCATATATCAACTATGTACCGTCCGTAAGTCCTTTCCAAAAACTTGAGGTATTCTCTTCTTGCTTCCTCATTAAATAAAAACGGGGCGCTAATACGTACCATTCCCAAATATTCTTGTAAATATTCTATATGAGAACGTTCTCTATCAGCTCTACCCCCGTCTACCAGAAACCTAAGCCTTGCATCAGAAACCTTTGGAATTTCAAAAGCTCTTTTTTCAAAAAAAACTAACCCATGGCTTCTAAATATTCTATAGGCCCCTTGAATAATTTTTTCTTGTGTTAATGCTTCAGTCTTAATTTCTGGTCCAAACATATCCAACATCATACAACTATAGGATTTTATTTGCAAATACAGCTCATCTAAAATAGTTAAAGTAGATAGTTAAAATAGCAGAGAGGATTAAAGCTGAGACAAAGGGGATATAGACTTTTAATCCTGGCCTATTTATATAAATATCTCCTGGGATCTTTGGCAAATTAGGCATCAGGTTAAAAAGAAGACCTAAAAGCAAAAAGATTATCCCCAAAAATGCAAACATTTTACCTGCATCTGACATATTTTTTTTATATCTTTTAACAACTTAACTCTCCATCACCACAAGGTGAGGGAAGCTCTTTAAGCTCAGGGACACCAGGCTCCTTACCACTTATAATATAATCTGCTGGCTTGGTGGTTTTCCACTCATGTTCATGGTTCCAAAGAGTCCAAAAAAATCTCCACTCATTCCAACCAATACCCAAGTGTTTAACAAAAATGCCTTTCTCTGAAAGCATCTGACCGACTTTCCTGCCTGTCATACAGGGCATACTGTAACAATAAACTATAACATCCTTATCCTTTGGCAACTCATTAAACTGTTTAATAATCCTATCCTTTTCCTCATAAGCAGAAGTATTAGGATCTTTATATGCAGGGATATTAACAGCCCCTACTATATGTTCTTTCTCATATTCCTGCGGGCTTCTCAAATCTACCAGGATATAACTTGAATCTTTCTTATCCATCATCCTCCTTAAAGAGTGGGGACTGACATGTACTGCATTCTCTATCAGATAAAATTCTTTAATTAATTCTTCTTTGGTTAAATCCTTTTTTGAAGGCTGAAACTCTTGGGCACCTATCACTGTTAGACCTCCAACAAAACCCCCAATTATTGCTGAGATGATAATAATTTTAATACCCTTCATATTTTTACTGTGCTTTGGCAGCTTGTTCCAAAATATTTTTAAATTCCTCATAAGTCCTGGGGTTTTCTAACTTATTACCATTTAAAAAAAATGTGGGGGTGGCATTAACTCCAGCCCTGACTCCAGACTGATAATCTTTTTCTATCTCATCTTTTACCTCTTTTGAGTCAAAATCATTTTTATACTTTTCCAGATCAAGTTCAAGTGAGGTGGCATATTCTATAAAAATATCCCTGGGGTTTTTCTCAGGGGACCATTTCTCCTGGTTTTCAAACAACTTATCAACCATTTCCCAAAACTTATTTTGTTTACCAGCAGCTTCAGCTGCCTGGGCAGCCAGGTCAGAATTTGGGTGGATCTGCCTTAGGGGAAAATGACGGTAGGCAAACTTAATCCTATCCTTAAATTCTTCATTTAACTTCTTTACCACCGGGTGATATACACCGCAGGCGGGACATTGAAGATCACTGTATTCAACCAAAGTTACCTTAGATTCAGTATTTCCTTTAACCCAATCAGAAACATCTACTGGATTAACAGATGCAGGGGATTGGGCTAAAGTTTTATCAGCAGGCTTATTATTCCCAGAAAGCAATATTGCTGCTCCCGCAACCAATAAAATTGTAACTAAGGCAAACCCAATTTTTGTAAATTTACCCATAAACTAGATATTATTTTACAGTAACACTTTTAGCAATATTCCTTGGTTTATCAACATTATTTCCCAATTCTGAGGCCATATAGTAAGCTAAAAGCTGAAGGGGAATAATATTCATTATGGCAGAAGTTTCACCAGTTTCTGGTACTGGAATATGATAATCAAAACTATCATGGGCTTTTGAGGAAATCCCCACAACCCAGGCCCCTCTTGCCCTCACCTCTGAAACAGCATTAATAACATCAGTCCTAGCCTTATCTTCAGATACAGCCACAATCACAGGCACCCCTTTTTCCATTAAAGTTATGGCATAATGTTTTAGATCCCCTGCAGGCATACCATGGGCATGAATATATGAGCCCTCAATAATTTTGATCATCCCTTCTTTTACTATATTTAGATTTTGATATTTACCAAGCAGAAAAATATGTTTTTCCAGGGCCAGCTTTTTTGCCAAGCCCTTTATCAAATCATGGTTTGCTCCTGAATCTAGGTAGTTTTCAATTTCTTTTGCCAAGCCTTTAAGATTTATTACCCCTTCCTTTTCCTTACCGCTGATTGCTTTTGCTAATAAATACCCAAAGGCTATTTGTGAAGTATAAACCTTGGTAGACATCACACAAATCTCAGGCCCTGCATTGCTCATGAGTTTATAATCAGACATTCTGCTCATGGTGGAACCAGGCATATTAACATAGGAGGCAATCTTTACCTGCCTTTCTTTAGCTTTTTCCAAAACTTCTAATACATCAGCAGATTCACCAGATTGAGAAGGGGTAATTATTAAATCCCCAGCCTCAAAAAGATCAAAATAATCTAAAGCATCAGCTGCAGTTAAACTTATGGCAGCAGTCTTGGAATAAACCCTTAAATAAAAAGCTATCTGAGAAGCTGCAATTCCAGCTGTCCCTGCTCCAACAGTATAAATATTTTTAGCAAGATTAGTAACTTTGGCTAAGGAAATTATATCTTCAACCTGGTTTATAACCTGATTTATAACATAAGGACTTTCAGAAATTTCTTTTAACATAAAGTGATCATAGCCTTCTTTATCAACTTTACTGCTTTTAAAATTGATCTTCTCAAAATGAACAGGCAAGGATTTATTTGTTTTTATATCCCTTACCTCCAGCTTTCCATTCCAACAAACCATTTGCCCATTTTCCACAACCAGTACTGAATTTGAGTATGGAGCAAAGGAAAGGGTATCTGAGGAAAAAAACATTTCTTCTTTATTGTTACCAATTACCAAAGGGGAACCATTCCTGCAAGAGATAATTTGTCCGTCTTTAGTTAAAACAATAATGGTATTTCTGCCCTCCAGTTCTAAAAAAGCCTCTCTGACAGCCTCTTGTAAATCATCTTTTGAACCCCGTTTGTCTTCAATAAGTCTGACAATTACTTCTGTGTCTGTCTCACTCTCAAATTTATAACCTTTTTTAATAAGTTCTTTTTTTAATTTCTGGTAATTTTCAACTATCCCATTTTGGGCCAGGACAAAACTTTTATCAGTAGAGGAATGAGGGTGAGCATTAGGTTGGGTTATTGCACCATGGGTGGCCCAACGGGTATGGCCAATTCCTGCAGAAGAAGGGGGCAAAGAGGCTAATTTATCAAGGTCACCTATAGCTCCTATTTGCTTATTAACGCTGATAACATCTGCAGTAACAGCAATTCCCCAGGAATCATAACCTCTATATTCAAGCCTTTTTAATCCTTCCAAAATAATTTCAGGAGCATTTTTAGGGCCAACATAACCAAATATCCCGCACATAAAAGTAAGATTTAGTATATCACAGGGCAGTGCCACTGGAATCAAGTGGGTACTGAGGGATTTGAACCCCCGCCATCTTCGAATGTGGAGCCGACAGGTCTCGAACCTGTGACCTTCTGAATGTAAATCAGACGCTCTACCAACTGAGCTACGACTCCATCAGAGCGAAGCGCTCTTCCTGAGCTAACCGTCCATAGAATTTAAGTGCCCCTGAGCGACTTTCTTTTGAACACTTTCTGCCTTGGATTTATAAAATCATGCTTGCTTACCCAGAGCAAGAGGAGACAGAAAGCGAAAACTACTCACCCGAGGGCATTCGTTATTCCAAATCGTATTATATTAAAAAATTCAGATGAAAGAAAGTTTTATAGCTTTACCCCTAGAGCCTTCGCAATTCTATCTAAAACATTCCCTCTGGCTTCAGGATCAGCTCTCTCAATTCGTGCGTAGTAATTGGTGCTTATTTTTGCCCTTTTAGCAACTTGAGCTTGAGTAAGACTCTGATCCTCCCGAGCTTTTTTAAATTTCTTAGCGTTATCTTCTTTGAAACCCATAACATCTATATTATACATCTTATCGAGATAGTTTGCGCTCACAGTCTGACTTTGCTAGAATTGCCTCATGAGTGTACCAGATGATTTGCAATCAAACCCGAACTATCAATTCTGCAAAGAATTATGTGAATCGTTAAACAGCGAGACTTTACATGCAGTAGTTTCAGATCGCATCAAAACTACGGAAATTGTTAAAGAAAATGTTGCAAAATATACACCAGAAAAGATAAATAACCAAGAATATATTGAATCTTTGGTAACTGAAATGCAAAAAGTAGCCACAGAAGTCTTAAATAACAGATCCAAAAACTAAGGACCTTTCTTCTCTAAACTTCACCTGTTGAGTTTCTATGTGAATTATATATGAAGTTGTGAGGGAATACTATAAACATCATTTTTATTATCAGGAATAGCAAGGACTGCGTATATCTTGAAAAAACCGAAGCTCTACTCCTGCAGAACCTATAACTGTGTTGTATAATCATTAAAGGTGTATTGAGTATGAATGAACCACAACCAGCAACCACACCAGAGCAATACGCTGTCAGGCACGAATCAGAAAACTCAGAAAAGCCAGAGTTTGCTTTGGATAGATGGCAGTATACGCAAGCAAACCTCGATGCTTTTACTACTCGACTTGCCCGATATCCACACACTAAAGAAGGTCTTGAAAATACGTTACGCAACGGAGGGGGGAAAGCTTTTGGGTTAGTAGTTTGCAAGATGATTAGTGAAAATTTTCGACGATCTTCGTCAGGTGTAGGGCTTGATGTGCCCGGGTGGTCTATAGTCAAAGATGTTAAATCTGTCCATCCTGCCGCTCATCCTAACGCAATGTTTCGCAGCTCTTCTCTTACTGAAGATTGGCTTGATGGTCAAAGTGGTACATTTAGAAGCTTTAACTTAACTGATTACGACACACGAAGAAAGTTTGAAGATGCGCAAAAACGTAGCGAATTACCAGAAATACCATTTGTTGTGCAGAATGCACTTAAAGGGATAGGCTTAGTAATAGACATCGGTTATAGTTCATTAGAAGGAAAGGTGGTTGCCAGAGTAGCTTCTGGCAATGAGCGCGGGAGAGCGTTTACATCCGCTACAGAGGATGCGGAAGCTGGTGTAGGAGCTTGGGATGCAGAAACTGGCGAACCAATTATTCCCACCAGAAGCTTTCATAAATCTCTTCTCGGATATAACGACTTGGCAGCAAATCCCTTTGTTGTTGATTTATTTGCTGCTATTAAAAAAACAGGGATTGATTTTGGTGTTCAATTAGAGCTGATCTTTGACCCGAACATTCCTAGCTTCTATAATCTAGTACAGGTACGTCCTTCACCGAAACAAATATCGAGTAAAATACCAACAACTATAGATCAAGAAGAGCGGGAGACAAACACTGCTCCAGAACTACTCGCTCAATCGGCCATCGTTAACGGTGTTTTTGATGCTACAAGGAAAGTTCGTTTTTTTACAAAACATGATGAAACTTTCCAGACCTGGCATAAGACATCTTATGGACACCAAAACGCCCTTTATAGAAGAGAACCAATCACTCTTGTTCCACAAACCCCCGAAAGAACAGTTGGTATATACCTTGGGGTACTGACCAAGGATGCTCATCCTCCAGAAAATTTTTTAGGTGCTTTTATAGAGGGGTCCGATGTTCAACTTACTCATTCAGCTATCATGCCTAATTCTGCACACGCGGACATGCTATGGAATGCGAGACCAGAATTATACGAAATCATAAATCAGCATATTGGCATGGCCTCTTTTAGAGAATCTGATATCGATCGAATACGGAAGGCAGTAACAGAGGGCGGTAAGGATACTGCGCTCCGTGTCGTATCAGACGGGCTACTTGCTAGGGCTTATTTAGAGAAACCTGCTGAATCTCAACAAGAAGCTTCAGAGCAGGAGAACTTGAAAGGTACTATCGCTGAATTGAATGGTTATTTTGAAAAGAGGGGCTTTGCTTGGGATAAAAAAGCCTTAGAGTTATTACGCACAATTCCTAAACCTATTGTGGTTGATCTAAATAATGTTCTTATAAACAACGATGGGCCGAAAGTTCCAAATCCTGAAGCGAAAGAGCTTCTAGATAGGTTACGTAAAGTAGGTACTGTTGTTATCTGTACAGATGCAACTGCAAGAGATCGCATACAGAAATATCTAACTGATTTTGGTTTATGGCAGGATGACATTGTTTTAATGGCACAGCAAAATTACCTTATCGCAGGAGGTGAACATGATTATAAGCAAAAAGAAGATATTATTGCGCAAGTTGTAGCTGATTTTGTAGATTATAGTTTGGAACATGAGAGGGAATTTAATGATGATGATTTTGAACCTTTTGATATCGCCTCAGGTAAACGAATTGCTCCCATTTTCAAAAAACTTTTTGATGTACCGATTATTGACGATAAAGGCCAAAACACGCAAAATAATCCCGGCATGATAGGCTTTCAATCATGGATATTTGAACCAACTGATCCTGAATTAGAAACACATGGGAAAGAGAATGGCTTACCTTTAACTGAAATAGCAAAAAGAGTTGAAGAATATTATAAAAAAATCTAATTACTTAGAAGGGAAGATAAGCAGAATGAGTCATGGGCAAAATTTACCATAAATAGAAAAGGTTTAAGTAATTGCTAATTTTTAAAATTACTCTATCTTCTGCCAAATATTTGATTTTCCTCTCTATTGTAAAGATTTATACATTATAAACGTTTCATGAGTTCTTCCATCTGGCCAGTGTTCTGTAATTGTCTCCGATGTTTCAAAACCAAAGCTTTCATATAGATTAACGCTGCTTTTTGAGTTGTAAACACTTTTGCTTTAGCTTTTTTTAATTCAGGGTATTTAGTGATTTTACTGATTAAAGTTTCCAGAAGTTTCTTTCCGAGAGCCATACCTCTTGCCTCCGTAGCAACAAATACCTCACCTAATTTAACAGTATCTCCATCTATTACACTTCCACTAATCATTCCAACTAGTTTTCCATTTAACTTTGCAAAAAGTATCCATTTATTTTTCCTCATTTTCTGCTTCTACAAGAGGGTCTAACCATTTATCTTTAGAGTATTCTTTAGCTTCTTCATACAATAAACCGAAAGCCTCTGGATTTTCTTTAAGAGCCGTTAACCTAAGATTTTTGTATTCTTCCCAATTTTCAGATGAAAGAGTTGTTATTTCAATATTACTCATGCTAGAAGTATATCAAAGATTCTAAGCACTGAGATATGATTTGAATTATGAATAGGCATAATGTGTATTAAGACAATTGATTTGTTTTCCCGTTACTAAATTTAATAGCATCTTGAGTAGTTAAAAAAAAGCGAGAAATCTTTGAAAGTTTTTGTAGTGGGGTTACTGTAGAAAAGCGGAATTTATAGAGAAATAAGATTATTTGTTTTTGGGTTTTAGTAATTGGTGGTAATGTTTTCATGTTAGATAGGTTAATAGTTAATAGGTTGAGCAGAGGATTGGAACTTGGGTAGAGGTTAGGGTTATACATCTTTGTTTTAGATTATATTACACCCCCTTATATTTATATAAGTATAAAGAGTCTGTGTTTTTTGAAGAATTAGGCTCAAAATAGCCTTAAAAATGTATAAACGCGTTTACACATTTTGTCCCCACGCGTAGGGACTTTTTTCTACTTAAATTGCCTCTTGACAACTATCTCGATCGAGATATATACTGTACTCAAGAAGACCTATTGAACACACTATGGAACCACAACGATTACCACTTTATCCTACACTCGAAACTAGATTTCAAACTACTCCTACAGTTAATTCTAATATTGTCTCTCCAGAGCCTATTAATACTAATCCTCTTGCCTCGCTAGAAAGTGCTCTTAACTCTATTCTTCCAACCCAAACAGAAGAAGCAAGTATTCTCAAAACCAGAAGAATACTTGGTGAAACTGCTAACACATTATCTGATGAGCAAATTGAATGTGTAGTCGCAGAGTTTCAATTTTTAGCTAATAACTGGCTTGATGAGTTTGAAAGAGATGTATTTGGTGGCATGACATTAAAAGAAGTTTTGCATGAAGGATAAATATGGCATTAATTAAATCAGAATCTAGAAAAGCAATTGTTTATCTTCGAGTTTCAACAGAAGAACAAGTAGATAACTTCTCTTTGGAAACTCAGGAGAGAATCTGTGCTCAAGAAGCAGAACGTAAAGGGCTTGAGATTATCCAAGTCTTCAAAGAAGAAGGCCGATCAGCCAAAAATATCACTGGCAGACCTGTACTTATTGAGATGATGGAGTTTTGCAGGAGAAATAAGAAAAATATTGATGCGTTGATTGTTTACCGATTAGATAGACTTTCACGTCAGGTTGGAGACTTTTTGGCAATTAAGAAAAAGCTTACTGAATACCAGATAGCACTTTTATCTACTTCTGAACCTACTGGAAACAGTGCCACAGAAAAGTTTGTAGAAACTATGCTTGCCAGTTTTGCTCAGATGGATAATGATATCAGAAGCGAACGTACTAAAAATGGACTAAGAGCTAGGTTTTTAGCTGGACTTACCAGTGGCACACCACCACTTGGCTATAAAAGTGAAAGTGGCTATATAGTCAAAGATACAAAAACTTGGGATAAAGTTGTTGAGGCTTGGAAATTAATGGCAACTGGTACCAAAACTCTTCAGGAAATGGCAGAGTTGATGAATGAATGGGGTGTAACCCAAAGATATAAAGGCAAGGAAAACATAATCAGGAAACAAGCTCTGAGTGTGATGTTTAGAAACAAATATTATATCGGCATACTAACTTCTACACGGTATCCGGAGGAAGTTAGAGGACAACATGTGGCGATGGTTACTGAAGAGATGTTTTATCGCGTACAAGCGGTAATAGACGGCAGAAATACCAATCTCCATGTTCCTGTGGCAAGAAGAAATAAAGACAATACTGAATTCCCTCTACGAAGGCTGGTTATATGTGGAATATGTAAACAACCCTTAACTGGCGGATGGAGTAAAGGAAAAAAAGCTAGATATGCTTATTACCGATGTCAGCATGGCTGTAAAATGCCTTCAATACAGGCTTACAAGCTCAATAATGCTGCTTTACAATTCTTATCCACTATTACTCCTACCAAACAAGCACTGGATGCTTTTATAGCTCTTTTAAGACGAATTTATTATCAAAGAGTATCCCAACTCCAAAAAAGAAAAGAGCAAGCAGATAGTGAGCTAAAAAGACTCTATGAAATGCGCCAAGCACTTATTCAGAAGAATTTAAGTGGGGTATTTTCGGATGAAATCTTCAAAGAACAGAATAAGCTAATTGAAGATCAAATTGCTGCTGTTCAAGTTACCAAAGATGATGCACTCCTCGCAAAATATAACCTTGAATCAATTGTGAAGTTTATGAAAGAGAAGTTTGCAAATCTTCCTCAAACTTATCAAATGTCTACTCTTAGCCAGATTCGTGTGCTTATGTGTTCAATAAGCCCTTCCGGACTGGTTTGGGACTATAAGAGCTTAGACAACACCCACATTAGCCCGATATATCAATCTATTCGTCAATTTGAAACCGACTTGGTCGGCTCGTGTGCCGGGAAGAGGACTTGAACCTCCACGCCCTTGCGGGCACTACCACCTCAAGGTAGCCTGTCTACCGATTCCAGCATCCCGGCTGATTTGTTAATTATACCTAAAGGCTTCTTAATTTTAAACCTCACAAAACATAACTATTCAAAATTCCCAGCAGATTACCATTGGGAAAAACTAATATTTAACCAAAAAAACTCCCCCGTTTCCCGGGAGGAGTTTTTAAAGACCAATCTACTTTCTTATTGCTTAGACAATAAAGCGTCTGGAGAAAAACCCTCCTGCGATAGCTAAGCCGGTTAGAGCTAAAACTATGCCTATAGGATTTTTCCCTGCTTCTTTTTCTTCTGAGGTTACTTCACTTGAATCTGATTGTTCTGGTTGCTCAGGCTGTTCAGCTTGTTCAAAAATCTCAGATGAGTTATCTTCTGCGGTTTGGGAAATTTGTACTGACAATACCTGAGTTTTATTTTCTTCTCCAGTTTTTGCCTCCTCTGCACTAGTTTTTTGTCCTGCCTCAATCCCGCCAGATGACTGGTTAGTTGAACCAGATGATTGGTTATTATCTGAGCTTGATGATTGACTGCTAGTATTATTTGATACTGAGCTGGAATTATTATTTGAGCTGGCAGCAGACTCAGATGTGGTGTTGTTTGTTTGTGCAGCTGAGGAATTATTACTTGCTAAAACAGTATTATCTTCAGTTGTGTTTGCTTGGTTATTTATTGCCTCAACAATAGCTGGTTGAAGAAAAGCAGTTACTTGCTCTGATGCTTCTTCCTGGCTGTTTGTGTTAAGAAGCTGGTCAAGTGGATCTGCAAGGATAGTTTCTACTGTTTGAATAATCTCTTCTTGAATAACCTCTTCCTCAGTATTAGTCCCATTATTATCTTCTACCTCATCTTCATTTCCAGGAATAACAGTAACTGGTGCTTCTGGTTCTTCTGTTTCTTCTGATTCTTGCTCTTCTTCATTTGTTTCTTGCTCATCTTCATTAGCAGGGGAAACTACTACCTCCCCCACGGGTTCATTAACTGTATCCTCAGTTGCCACAGGAGTTTCAATTTCTGCATCAGGAGTATCTTCAGCCTCATTAATTGGGTCTTCTCCTGTTCCCTCCTCAGCGGTAGGTCCTCCAACAAGTAGATCCTCTGCTATAAGTTCATCTGCTGGGTCTGTATCCATAATTGGCTCTACCATATCTTCCTCAGCAGTTGTTCCTTCCTCTATAACAGGCTCTTCTGTTGGTAAAATATTATCAACTACCCCTCCTATAGCTCCTGCTAATTTTCCTGCTACTGTAAAGAGGTTAGTTAATAGTCCCCCAATAGGCAATCCTGGTCCTTCTATTCTGAAGAAGTTGTTTCCTGTTGGGCTTCCCATAACAGTGTGTGGAGTTATAGCATCACCCAGATAACCATTAAGCAGAGGGACATCCCATTCCAGTAAACTCTGGAAGATTCTGCTATCTAATGCTTTAGTAAAGTCACAAGGCTTGACCTCACAACCAATATCTTCTGTTCCTTCTCCTCTTGCAATAATACCTACATCATTTGTTTTGTAAGTATCAATTCCATAAGGATGGGTGACAATGTAGGTAGAGTTTGGTTCTAAACCTGTGCCTGTTACTCTGATTCTGCCAAAGACCATCTGATCTGTTGAGATTGGTTCTTCATTCAGGAAGGCTCCTTCTAAAGCTGTCCTGATAAAAGTTTTACCTCCATTTGGAGTAGTTAATGGTTCAGATTCTGCAATCCAGTAGAAAAATTCTGATGGAAAGTTAGTACCTAAAGCAGTTGGTTGGGAAGGATCAAACCCTTCTTCTTCACCTGCTCCTGGCAAGACACAATTAGGGTCTGATCCATCAAGGCAGGGGATAACAGTTGTACCCAAAAGATCCTGGTAAGATGCAGGAAACCCATTTGAATCATCAATTGGACCCGCCGCTCCATTTTGCTCATTAACAGGAGCTGGCTGGTTAGCTGGGATTTCCACAGAAATTGGGGTAATAAGGCCAGAAAGTAATTTACCTGCTACAGTGAAAAGGTTGGTAAACAAACCTCCTAATGGTAAACCTGGGCCTTCAATTCTATAAGAATTTTGGCCTAAAGGACTTCCTGTTACTTCTGCTGCTGTTGCTGCATCACCGAGATAACCAACTGGTGCACCTTCAGACATTTGTAGGAACCCATCAAAGATTCTGCTATCTAATGCTTTAGTAAAGTCACAAGGCTTGACCTCACAACCAATATCTTCTGTTCCTTCTCCTCTTGCAATAATACCTACATCATTTGTTTTGTAAGTATCAATTCCATAAGGATGGGTGACAATGTAGGTAGAGTTTGGTTCTAAACCTGTGCCTGTTACTCTGATTCTGCCAAAGACCATCTGATCTGTTGAGATTGGTTCTTCATTCAGGAAGGCTCCTTCTAAAGCTGTCCTGATAAAAGTTTTACCTCCATTTGGAGTAGTTAATGGTTCAGATTCTGCAATCCAGTAGAAAAATTCTGATGGAAAGTTAGTACCTAAAGCAGTTGGTTGGGAAGGATCAAACCCTTCTTCTTCACCTGCTCCTGGCAAGACACAATTAGGGTCTGATCCATCAAGGCAGGGGATAACAGCTATGCCTAATTTGTCTTGATAAGCAGACGGAAAACCATTTACCTGATCAACTACACCAGCAATGCTTGTTGGGCTGCTCACAGATGTTGTATTAATGCTTGTTTCTACTGGCCCGGTTATGGTGTTTACTGCAGAAGTAACTGTTTCTACGGCGGGTTCTACAGGTTCAACTAAAGTGTCTGCCTGGGCAGGGATGGGATCTTGCGGTGCAGTCTCTGGGGCCAGAGCTCCTGCTTGAGCCTCTGTTGTTACCACTGGATCTGTTGGCCTCACTGTATCACCAGGTGCATCTTTAATAACCCCGCCGTTTTTCACATCCTCAACCTCATTTGTTACAGGTACCACAGGAGCAATTATTTCCGGTACTTCCACAGCATTAACTGGTGCGGTTTGCTCTTGAACAATATTTACTGGTGCAGTTTCCTGTTGAACGGCTTCATTATTAGTGGCAACAGGTACAGGTTCTGTTGTTGCAGGTTGGGGAGCGGGTTCGGAAGATCCGCTGCCAGACCCAGAACTGCCAGATGAACCAGACCCAGATGAACCTGATCCGGATGAATTACTTTCAGGCTGAGAATCTCCATTTGAACTGGAACCTGAGTTATCAGTTTTATTTTCAGAAGCAACTTCTTCCTCGCCATCTTTTGCCAAAACTGTACTGAGGGAGAAACCAATAGGCGCAACCTGGTAAAAAACAATTAAGGCTGCAGCAAAAATGTATATTAGTTTTTGAAATATTTTTTTCATTTTTCCTTTGTACATATTTTTCAGAACATGTTTAGAATATCCCTTTCGGGCTAAAACTTCTGTCAGATATATTGCAGAAAAACTGTAAGAATCATTACAAATAGTGCGTAACAGGACTTTTTGTTTTGTGGTAAAATTAACATGTGCAAAATTCCTTTGGTGAGAAAATCGAGCATTTCTTTAACAAGTTTGATACCAAACGGATCTACAACAAAAAGGAGATTATTGTCCGCGCTGATGATATCCCTCCCGGAGTCTTTTACCTTAAAGAAGGCTATGCCAGACTTTATACTGTTTCTGCAACAGGCCAGGAATTAACTTTAAATATTTTTAAACCAGGTTCTTATTTTTCCATGATGTGGGCTATTGGAGAAACCCAAAATACTTATTATTTTGAAGCCCTGACAAAAATTGAACTTTTAAAGGCCCCCAAAGAAGCCTTAGTGGAGTTTGTCCGCCAGGAGCCAGAAGTACTATTTGAATTAACCAGAAGAATCCTGATTGGTTTAGATGGACTCCTGGGGGTAATGGAGTCTTTGATGTTTGGCAATTCATATAACAAAGTAGCCATAGTATTGGTAATTGCTGCCAAACGCTTTGGCAAAAAGCAGGAGAATGGTGAAATAGTTATTGATTTGCCTTTGACCCACCAAATTATTGCCACCCTGGCTGGGTTAACCCGGGAAACTACCAGTTTGATAATAAAAGAGTTTGAAAAAGGGAAGATTATTTACAGCAAACGCCCGTTTTTAGTGATCAGTAATTTGGAAAAATTAGAGCAGGAAGCAGCTATCTCCAAACAGCAGCAACACCATCCGCATGTGTTCTGACCCCCCAACTTTCCTTCAAACCCTTAAGAAAAGCATAAATATTATCCTGATACATTGCCTGCAGCCTTTGTATTAATACCATTGCAACAAAAAAGTACATAGCTGCAGAATTTAGGAAAGCAAAAAAGAATATCTGAGGTGCCTGATAATGGGTAAAAAAGGATACAGCGATACCCACAGAAGTCAAAGTCCCCAAGATAAAATGAGGTATAAAAGGTTTAAATGAGGGCATTTCTTTTTCTATGCTGCCTTTTGGTGTAACTTTATAAGTTAAGGGTTTTTTCATAATAACAGATAGAAACGCCACCAGGTATATTGGCCACACTGCCAAATTTAACAATTTACTTTTACCTAACCAACCTGCCTCATTAGATGGGTATATATAAAATTTCTGCAGAAAATAAAACACAAAAATCTGGATAATCAGCACAGGCATATATAACAAAATCAGCTCTGTTAATTCCATTGAAGTTGCCTGAATACCCCAGAAAAAGTATAGAAGGATCAGTACTACACCAATACCCTGAGCCAATCCATGAAAATAGTGCTGCTGAAGCATGAAGTAATTAAAAGCATGTTTAAACCTCATCAAAGGTAAATACTTAGGGCTATGCCTTAGTAAAATATCAATTAAACCATAAGCCCATCTCATTTGTTGACTAAAGTAAGCTCCCCAACTAGCAGGCCCTTCTCCTACAGCCAGTATTTCAGGTACATAAACACTTTTCCACCTTCTAACATACATCTTCATACCTGTTAAATGATCTTCTACAATATGCCCGGAGTAGCCACCAATATCATCATGTGCTTTAACCCTAACAATATGGTTGGCACCAATAAAAAGCTGCATATCAGCTCCAAATAAGCCTTTTTGAATAGGACCATAAAAACTAAAAGCCTGTTCAGCTGCGCCTCTTACAATCCAGGACTGCTCCTGGTTACCATAAATTTGCGGAGATCCTACAAAAGCCACCTGAGGATCCTTAAAATATCCTAAAGTTTTAGTTAAAAACCCTTTAATAGGCACAAAATCTACATCATGCTGGGCTACAATATCATAATGTTTGGCATAAATATCAAACCAGGCATTATAATTTCCACCTTTGGTTTTAGCTTTAAATCTTCCTTCTGGTTGGTTATATTTTTCTATACCAAACCTGGAGAAATGTTTTACTCCTAATAAATTACATATAAGTTTGGCTTGGGGATCATTGCCCTCATCCAAAAGCCAGGTGTCATGAGGGTAATCTACCTCTTTCATAGCTCTTAAACTTTTTGTCAGTATTTCATAAGATTCTTTTCCAGGCACAAAAGCAGTCATTAAAGCCACTTTAAAACCTGGAGGGGCAAAGGTAGGTTTGGGAGTTTTCATATTTAAAGAGATATACCAGGCTAAAACTTCCATAATTATCTGATGCCAGACAATAAAACTCAGCATCACAAAAAGCATAATATCTACCAGATGAAAAACACCGCTAAAATTATGGGGAAGATGAGAAGGCATAAACCACCAGACTGCAAAAATGGAAGTAATAACCATCCCCCCAAGGACTAAATATAGGTAGGTAATTTTATCTTCTTTACCCATGACAGGAATCTGTTCTATCCTATAATTATTCATCCACAAAGGATACCTTTTTTGGCTGATACCTTCTGTCAGATAAGTTACAAAAAGTTTGTAAGCCTACTTACATTTAATTTAAGGATAGTTCTGAGGTTGATTAGTTAAAATTGGGTGCCCCAAGGGAGATTCGAACTCCCACGCCATTTCTGGCACTAGCTTCTGAGGCCAGCCTGTCTACCAGTTCCAGCATCGGGGCATTTTTGACCCAAGCATATTTTAGCAGAAAAAGTGATATAATTCTTCAAATGGCAGCAAATACAAAGCATCCTTTTGCCCAAAAAATTGTCACCCTGGGTGGAGGAACTGGCCACTTTTCACTTCTTAGAGGTTTGGTTGAACTAAACAAACCAGAACTTATTACTGCTGTTGTAGGAACCTGGGACTCTGGAGGATCTTCTGGCAGATTAAGAACAGAGCTTGGTGTTTTACCCCCTGGGGATATCAGGCAGTGCCTATTGGCCCTGATGGGGGACCCCAAACAGCGTCAGGTTGCCCAAAAACTTTTTGATGACAGGATGGATAATATGAGAAGTCCTCTAAAAGGACATGCTTTAGGGAATTTGATAGCAGCAAGACTGGAGCATATTTATAAAGGCCCTGACAGGGCTGTTGAAGCTGAAAGGCTGCTTTTTAGAATAAAAGCTAGAGTTTATCCTGTCAGTATTTCTGAATTAAATTTGATGGCCAAACTTGAGGGAGGCAAAGAGCTTAATGGTGAATCTAATATAGATTTAAGAGCCCAAAAAAAGGATTATAACCCTAAACAAAAAATCTCAAGGATTTATTTTGAAACTGCTGCTGACCCAAATCCAGAAGCAATTTCTGCCATACTTGAAGCAGATAAAGTTATTTTCTCAGCAGGAGACTTATATACCTCAGTCCTGCCACACCTTTTAGTCAGCGGTATTAAAGAAGCTATAGAACAATCTAAGGCAAAAGTATATTTAGTTTTAAATCTGATGACTAAAATGGGGGAAACAGATAACTTTAAAGCCTCAGATTACCTTAAAGCCTTTATTTATTATTTAGGGGAAGGTAAACATATAAATTATGTGCTGGCAAACAGCAATGGCTTGGATAAAGAAGTTTTAAAAGTTTATAAAAAAGATAAACAGCAGCCTGTGGAAATTGATCTGGAAGAATGCCAGAAAGTTGCCCCGCATACAAAAATAATTAAGGAACACCTGGCTATATATCATATCAGGGAGCATCTATTCAGACATAACAGCAGAAAGTTAGCAGAAGTGATCTTAAAACTCCCCTAAACCACTCATTTTGCCCAGATATTACCCTATAATGTTTGACTTCTTAAGTTAAATCTGCTAAAATACCCCCTTAATCCTGATATCTGCCCTAAAGCTGAATCAGGATTTTTTAATGAGCAAAAAACTAACAATTTTAGCTTTTCTCTTTCTTGCCCTTTCCTCACCTACAACTTTTCATAAAGCAGGAGCAGAAGAAACAATAGTTAAACTTGATCTGCCAACCAACAATCCTGGCGTAGAAATATCAGCAGGCAAACTTAATAAAGAAGCTGAGATTTTAGCTAAATATCTGGCACGCTTTGATTCACCCTTGCAATATCATGCCCAGGATTTTGTGGATGCTGCCAGAATGTATGACTTGGACTGGAAGCTAATCCCCTCTATTGCTGGTGTTGAATCTACTTTTGGTAAACAGATACCTGGAGGCTATAATGCCTGGGGATGGGGAGTATATGGCACTCAGGCTATTTATTTTAGTTCCTGGAGGGATGGGATCTTTACCCTTGCCAAAGGATTAAGGGAGGGGTACTTAAATAAGGGGTTAACAGATCCTTATGCAATAAACAGGGTTTATGCTGCCTCACCCAGGTGGGGGGCTAATGTAACTTTCTTTATGAATGATCTGAATACCTTTGCAGCTCAATATGAGGCAGACCAAAATAATTTACTAAGTTCCCAAGAGAGCCCTAAAATTGCTGCTGTTTCTGGAACCCCTGTGTTAAGATAACCTCTGGATTGAGAAGATGAGAACATTCACTGCAGTTTTAGCCGGTAAACTAATCCGTTCTTTTGTTAGAAAATTAAAGTTGAGTGGCGGCTCTGCAGCCCCTGGTTTATATGCTCTTAAAATAGACCCTTCTCTTGTTCAAAAACTTAGTCTTAATATCCCTAAAAATATTATTATCACTGGTACAAATGGTAAAACCACCACAGCCAGAATGCTGGCCCATATTGCCAAAACATCAAACCTTAAGGTAATCAGAAACCATACAGGCTCAAATTTGGAAAGAGGCATAGCCTCAACCCTAATTTCAGCCTCCCGCATTTCAAATGGGAATTTTAACTATGATCTGGGGATATGGGAGTTGGATGAGGCTGCTTTTAACTCTGTTGCTCCTAAACTGAATCCTGCTATGGTGGTATTTTTAAATATTTTCAGAGACCAGTTGGACAGGTATGGGGAGGTAGATACTATTGTTAAAAGGTGGTGTGAGACATTAAAAAAACTTTCTCCTGAAACAATAATTTTGGTAAATGGTGATGATGCCAATACTTTAAAACTAAAAGAGGCCTTTAAAGGACGTGTTAAAACTTTTGGGGTAGAGGGTTCTAAAATAGCAGGGGAGGGTATAGGGAAAAAAAGAAGGTATAAACCTGATTTTGAAGCAAAAAAAGTCAAAACAAAAGGACTTTTAGGAAGCTCTTTTCTACTGCCTACTAATAATAAACTATTATCTGTTAACCTACCCATTCCAGGTATTTACCATATATATGATGCTACAGCTGCCATAGCATGTGCCTCTAACCTAAACATTTCTGCAGCCAAAATTATTTCTTCTCTTTTAAATTACCAGCCAGCTTTTGGCAGGGTAGAAAAATTACCTTTCGGGTATATTTTCCTAATCAAAAACCCAGCAGGTGCTACCCAGGTTTTTGAAACAATTGCCCCGCAGATTAAACCAGCAGACAGGTTGCTTTTCGCCCTAAATGATAATTTGGCAGATGGAACAGATGTATCCTGGATCTGGGATGGGGAGTTTGAAAAATTAAAAATAGACGCAGACTATTCTGTGAAAGATCAGAAAACCCGCGGTAGAGGAGAATTGAAAATTGTTTGTTCCGGCACCAGGGCATATGATATGGCTGTCAGGCTCAAATATGCAGGATTTAATATTAACCAGATAAAGGTAGAAGAGAACCTGAAAAAGGCTCTTAAAGAGGCTCAAAAGGGCTTAAAAGGGCAGCTATTTATCCTGCCTACTTATACAGCCATGCTTGATCTACAAAGAATACTGGTAAAATCAGACATTAAAAAAAATTATTGGGAGGAGGAGTAATAAATTGAAAATTGTTGTGGGTTATTTATATGGTGATTTGATGAATATTTATGGAGACACAGGCAATATTATTACCTTAAAAAAACGTGCCCAGTGGAGGGGAATTAAAGTAAAAATTATTAATATTTCCCTAGGTACCAACGCAGTCCACCTCCCAGGTGGACTAGGTAGACACCTCCCAGGTGGACAAAAAGCAGACCTATATTTTTTTGGGGGAGGGCAGGATCAACAACAAGAGCTGGTAGCTAAAGATTTAATAACTTCTGGTAAAGGAAAGTTTATTAAAAAAGAAGTAGAAAGGGGGATACCTCTGCTTTCTATTTGTGGAGGCTATCAACTATTGGGAGAATATTATCAACCTCATAAAGGCCCCAGACTTAAAGGAGTTGGACTTTTCCCAGCCTATACCTTAGCTTCTGATCAAAGAATGATTGGGAATATTGTTATTGATACAATGTTTGGCAAGTTAGTTGGTTTTGAAAATCATTCAGGTAAAACTTTTCTTAAAAAGGGGGCAACTCCTTTAGGACTGGTGTCTAAAGGCTTTGGTAATAATGGTGAAGATCAAACAGAAGGTTGTATTTATAAAAATGCCATTGGGGCTTATATGCATGGTTCACTTTTACCTAAAAATCCAAAGTTAGCTGACTGGCTTTTGAAAAAAGCTTTAGAGGTAAAATATGGAAAAGAAATTAATCTTGCCCCGCTTGATGATGAGTTGGAAAACAAAACCCACAACAACACAATTAAAAAATTTGGCTGATCTGTTAAAATAAGTCCCATATGCGGACGTGGTGAAACGGCATACACGATAGGTTTAGGACCTATTGCCCGCAAGGGCGTGGAGGTTCAACTCCTCTCGTCCGCACCTATCCCGTCCCATCTCACCACAAGTGGGTGGACGGGGAGAGGGACAACGGCTAGAAGAACACAGTGTTTAAGGCTAATTTTAGGTTCAACTCTTGTGCTTATCAGTAATCCTATGGATAGAATCTAATGGCGCTCTAAAAACTATCCCTTCCCCTGTAAATGAATCAATGGCTTTTACCTTTGGCCGTCTTCCAAAATATAGGAACATCAGGGCTGCACTCCAAACAGGTAGACCAATTCCAAAAACAGCACTTCTATTTTCTCTGAAAACTGTGGCAAGTTTGGTTTTCTGGTATTGCGAGTACATTCTCAATCCTTGAGGGTTTACAAGTTCTCCATCCATAAATTCTAGTCCAAACCTTTCACAGTTACCCTTATTCACGAGTATTAACCCGCCATTTAAATCCTCTGCTAAATCTAAAGTATTGTCATGAGTTGCCCAGGCATTAACTAACTCCACTGCTTTACGTTTAGCAGTTAATTTTTTGCCTGACCAACCTAGATTTAAGATATTAAACGCTGCCCAAAAATCCATTAAATTTCTATATTTTAAATCTGATTCTTCAGGAGCGGTGCTAACATATCTAAGTTCCAAATCCATTAATAGTCCTGTAATTACTTTTCGCATTTCAAGCCTAATCTGATCTTGTATATACCAAGGGTAAATTTCAATCCCAGGAGCAAGTAATTCTTGTTGTAATACTGTAAAAGGTCCGGCCTTTAAACCATCTCTCTCCTCTTTTAAGGCTTTTTTTATTGGCAACACTTCCGACGATTCATCCACAGCATCATCCAAAATTCTAGTATAATGAAATACTAACTCTGTAGCTGTTCCCTTAGGAGTTGAAATCCTTTTCGCTAGAGTTAGATATCGCTGTGCTCCACCAGATTTTTCTGAGCTGGGAAAGTCAATATGTTTAGCTATATATGGTGCTAGAGCCTCATTCATGACAATAATCCTAACAAAGAAGATTGTAGTTATCAACTATAGGACTCTATGTTTTAAAGGCTCCGTAAGTATTGCAGGAACTGAGCAGGAGTAAGTACAATAATACCAAAATCTTTTTTGATTTTATCTAATTTGTAATGCCTGAGATTATATGATATTAAAAATCTAACCTTGCCCTCCTTTGCTCCAGCAGCTATATGGGCATCATCTATATCCAGGACATAATCATCAAATAAGTGTTTTATTTTTTCATTAGAGTCTTTTAAATCTACCTTTTGGAACCTTTTGCTTACCAATTCTGTAAGCAGATTTTTCTCTAACTTTAATCTTTCTGCCACTACTTCTAGTTCTTTTAAAGATAGGTTGGAAATATAGAGTTCTAAGTCTAAAACATTATTAATTAGAAGGTATGCTGCTCCCTCAGAAGAAATAAGTGATGATATAACCACATCAGAGTCAATAAAAACCTTAAGAGCCATTACAGTTTTGCTCTAGCTTTGGAAATTTCCGTTTCTATTTCAGAAAGCTTCTTTAGGTCTTCTTTTTGGGCTTCCAAAAGGTCTGCATCTAAACCAGTAAAGACAAAAGAAATAGAACTGGCAGGTATTCTATAGACCTTACCGATTCTTTTGGCAATTATCTCGCCCCGGGAAATAAGATCATAAATGGTAGCTTTATTAAGCTGCAGCATTTCTGCTACTTGTTCTGGAGTATACACTTTCTTGACATTACTAAACATATCTAAACTTTACTATAAACAACTAAACTTGTCAATACACTACACTAGATCTATATACAAATAGTGTTTTATTGTGCGGGCAACAGCTGCGTTTCTTGCAGATTAGGAAGGAAAGTTGTATAATTGAGGCTATTGATACAGAGGACAGGTTCAATCAGGACTTTATCCTCTCAGCACTAATTAATTTCTTACAATATTTTGATTTGACTTCTAAGGCGGAAGTAGTAAAATTCCAATAATATGAATAACAACTCACTTGTGCCTCAAACTGCACCCTGGGAATATGATGAAAGACGTTTTGAGTCTGAAGCAAATTCAGATAGTAATTCTTCAAGCCTATTTCCTGATTTATCCAGTTTTACTCCTGATCCTGTTCAATTAGTAAAAAATGGAGGAAGTTTTCTGGCTGATGCAGGTAATGCTATAGGTGAGTTATTTGTAGATATTGCAGGAACTTCTAAAGAAACCTCAAAAACCCAAATCGGAGGCCAAACAGAAATAAAGTTTAACAACCCCAAAGAAAAAGAGGAGGTCCAGAATAATCAAAAAAGGGTGGCAAAACAAAAGGAAATAGCTCAACAACAAACCCAGGTTAGATCAGAGGAGGAACAAAAAAAGATGAGGGCTCAAATGATAGAGAATGTTAATAAAACAATTGGGGGTATCTCTAACCTCAGCTATGAAGGAACTGTGAATGAAAATGGTGCTTTAAGGGTTGATGTACAAACATATTTTGAACAGGCAAATTCAAAACTTTCTGAGCAGCAGTTAAAGGAAAAAAGACAAAATCAAATAGCTCAAGTTACAGGAAAACAACCAGGGGGCATGATGGGTGAGAATGAATTACTTAAAGGCGCGGAAGATTTTGGTCACTTTACTAAAGCCACAGGTTAAACTTGAATAAATTATAGTCATAACATAAAATAACCTTCGGATCATCATAGTTTGAAATTGCATTGTGATTCATTGAAATTTTAGGGCAGTTAGCTCAGCTGGTAGAGCGCGTTCTTGACGTGAACGATGTCAGGGGTTCAAGTCCCTTACTGCCCACACCACCTTACTTGAGGCTCCCACATTCCATGTGGGAAAGCTAAATACTAATCACCTTTACAATCTCTTCTTTACCACTTAATATATATCCAGTGAAGGCTACTAAGGAAATCAAAAGACACCTAACAGCTAATATGGAAATTAAGAAAAAGGATATTATTATTGGGAATTTTTTAGGAGGAATAGCCTGGGGAGTGGGGTCAGCTTTGGGAGCATCTGTTGTAGTTGGTGTTATAATATATTTCTTAAATCTCATAGGAGCATTTACAGGATTAAATACTTTTTTTGAGCAGTTTAAATAAAATGATTAATTTTTCTCAAAATTGTTGTACTACAATTACCACTTTTAATAGGGGAGGTTTTGTAGTGTAAGTTTAGGTCAGACACTAAACAAAGACAAGCCTCCGGAAGGAGGCTTTTTTAATGCAAAGAAAGGAGGTAAAAATGACAGAAAGACTTATATATATTGGTTCTGATATGAGCAACAGAGCACGCGAGCTTGGGCATCCAATAAGTCCTGAATTTGTCAGGCGGGAATTGCCTGATAGAATTGATGCGCCACAACAACTTAAGGCTCCCGCATTCCATGTGGGAAAGCTAGAAGTATTTGAAAAACAGGAACCTAAGCCTTAATGAGACTATTCAAAATAAGGGTATTTCTGTTATATTGAAGCCATGGAAAATAAAGACATGTTAAATAACATAAGGCACTCTTGTGCTCATTTACTTGCAGCAGCTGTGAAACAACTTTGGCCAGATGCCAAACCCACAATTGGACCTGCTATTGAGAATGGTTTCTACTATGATTTTGATTTTGGTGACCAAACTATTTCTGAAGAGGATTTGCCAAAAATTGAAGAAGTCATGAAAAAACTTTTGCCCTCCTGGATTAAATTTGAAAAAAGGGAAGTTTCTGCAGATGAAGCCAAAGAAATCTATAAAAATAACCCTTATAAATTAGAGCTTATTGGGGAAATCATAAAAAAGAGTGAACCTATTACTTTATATAAATCAGGCGGATTTGAAGATCTCTGCCGTGGAGGGCATAGTGAAAATCCTTCTAAAGATATCAGTGCGTTTAAATTAACCCATATTGCTGGAGCATATTGGAGAGGTTCGGAGAAAAATAAGCAGAGCCTAACCTCAGACGCTGACCGCGCTAAGGCTAAAATGCTTACCAGAATTTATGGGACATCTTTTCCAAATCAACAAGAATTAGATGAGTACCTTAAAATGCAGGAAGAAGCCAAAAAAAGAGACCATAGAAAATTAGGGAGGGAATTAGACCTTTTTACTTTTTCAGATTTAGTTGGTAAGGGTTTACCATTATTTACTCCAAAAGGAACTTTACTCAGAGAATTATTAAATAACTTCTCACAGGAGTTAAGGCTTAAAAGGGGCTTTCAAAAAGTTTGGACTCCTCATATTGCTAAAACAGATCTTTATAAAACCTCCGGCCACTGGGATAAATTTGGAGATGAATTATTTTTGGTTAAGAGTCAGGAAACAGAAGATCAGATGGTTTTAAAACCTATGAACTGCCCACACCACCAACAAATTTATGCTTCATCTCAAAAAAGCTATAAAGATTTACCAATTAAATATATGGAAACAACAACCATTTATAGGGATGAAAAAGCAGGAGAATTAATCGGACTCTCAAGAGTCAGATCAGCAACTCAGGATGACAGTCACACTTTTTGCACAATTGGTCAAGTTAAAGAAATTTATCAACTCTTAATTGATGTGGTGAAAGAATTTTATGGTGCTTTAGGAATGAGGTTTAAAGCCAGGCTTTCTTTTAAAGACCCTAACAACTCAGAAAAATACTTAGGGGAAGCTGAGAATTGGGACAGGGCTCAACAGATCCTTTTGGAGGTAGCTAAAGAAAATGAATTGGATTATTTTGCAGCAGAGGGTGAGGCTGCATTTTATGGGCCTAAAATTGATTTTATGGTAACAGATGCCTTAGGCAGGGAATGGCAGTTGGCCACTCCACAATTGGATTTTGTCCAACCTAAAAGATTTGGTTTAAAGTATGTTGATGAAAAAGGCATTGAACAAACTCCTGTTATGATTCATTTTGCTCTGCTGGGGTCTATTGAAAGATTTTTGTCTGTTTATATTGAACATACAGGTGGAGCTTTTCCAACATGGCTTGCACCAGTTCAGGTAAAAATTATACCCATTGCAGACCGTCACATTGAATATGCACAAAATGTACTCGAACAACTTAAAGATTCAAATATCAGAGTTGAGATAGACTCAAGGGCTGAAAAAATGCAATCTAAAATAAGAGATGCTCAAATGCAAAAAATCCCTTATATGTTAATTGCAGGAGACAGGGAGAAAGAAGGAAAACAAGCAGCTGTCAGGACAAGAGACGGGAAAGATTTAGGAGCAATGCCGGTTTTAGAATTCTTAGAGAAAATTAATCAGGAGATTGAACAAAAAAAATGACAGTTTAGCAGGAAATACTAAACAGTTATTAGTCCAACCATTGAATCTAAATCAAAGTTGTGTTAAAATTTTTTGAAACCTAAGGAGGGGTTTTTGTTTATACTTGGCCAAATTTTACCGTATTAACGAACATATCCAGGCTCCAAATTTAAGAGTTATAGACTCTAAAGGAGAACAATTGGGAGTTTTAAGCAGGGTAGATGCCCTGGAAAAAGCAAAACAGATGGAGATGGATTTGATAGAAATTGCCTCAAATGCAAATCCACCAGTTGCCAAAATTGCCAATTTCCAAAAGTTCAGATACGATGAAAATAAAAAAGAAAGAGGGTCTAAAAAAGGCAGCGGAGAAGGAGCGCTTAAAGAACTATGGCTTTCTCCCAGGATAGATGAGCATGACTTAAAGGTTAGATTAACTAGGACAGAAGAGTTTTTAAAAAAAGGGTATAAGGTCAAGCTGACAGTGAAGTTTAAAGGCAGGGAAATGGCTCACCAGGAATTAGGCTATAAAGTTTTACAGGAGGCCTTAGCATTACTGGGGGATAAAGTAGCAATAGACAGGGACCCTAAAATGGAGGGAAGAAAATTATCAATGATTGTTGGAAGAAGTAAGGGAGGAAATAAAGAAGATGCCAAAACAGAAAACTAATAAATCAATATTAAAAAGAGTAAAAATTACCTCAAAGGGTAAAATTTTAAGAAGGCATCAATTAGGTGCAGGTCACTTAAAAAGGAATAAAAGTAAGGGTGCTTTAAAAAACCACAGGAAGACTGTGGAATACTTTAAAGGTGAAGCTAAAAGATTTAGAAAGGTAATCCCTGCGTAAGGATCTATAAAAATGGGCAGAGAAACTAGAAATTTTAGGCAAAATGGAAATTCAAAAAAAGGCAATTCTATTCCCAGAAACTATTCTGGATTTAACAGATCAGGATATTTTGGGAAAATAATTAGCTTCTTCAAAAAAGGAGGATATTACAATGGCAAGAGTTAAAAGGGGCCTAACAAGTCACAGAAGACATAAAAAATTACATAAATTAACCAAAGGCTTCAGAGGTGGCAGAGGCAAGCTGGTCAAAGAAGCAAAATCAGCTTTGCTTCATGCTGGAGAATATGCTTTTGCAGGCAGAAAAAATAGAAAAAGGGATATGAGAAGGCTTTGGATTATTCAACTAGGTAATGCAGTAAGGGCAGAAGGTTTAAGCTATTCCAAATTTATCTCTGGACTAAAGACTCATAACATAAAACTGGATCGCAAGATCCTGGCAGAACTAGCAGTAAATCATAGCGAAGACTTCAAACAAATAATTAGCCAGGTTAAAACATAAATCTATGTCTCACATAGAATCAAAGATAATTAACATCTTAAGAGTTATCGCAGACCCCAATAACCCACCCTTTGCTAACTTAACTGTAGATCAAATCATACGGACAGAAATAGTACCAGACCCTAAGAATTTATCCCGGCCAGAAAAAGTACAAACAATTGGAGAATTCCTACAAACTGCCAGACAAATGGCTGAAGAAAAAGGATTACCGCTTATTATTGAGTCTAAAGATATACAATAATACTCTTTAGGCTTGCCCAACTCCTTTAAAATTGTAATCACTAGCAGAAAACCTGGACTTACAAACCACGGAAGTATATATTAGAATCAAGCAATATGGAAGATAAAATTTCGCAAATAGGAAAAGGGGTCCTGGAAAAAATCCGTCAAGCCAAATCTTTAAAAGACCTTGATAAAATTTTTCTGGAGCTTTTTGGAAAAAAAGGTGAAATAACACTTTTACCAAAACAGTTTTTCAAACTCTCCTCTGATGAAAAGAAAAAAATCGGTCCGCTTTTTAATAAAACCAAAGCAGAGCTGGAACAAGCCATAGAAAAAGGGCGCCTGGATCTGAGGGAAGAAAGCTATAAAAAGCTGGAAAATGAAACATTTGTGCTGCAACCTTCGAGGTTGCAGGCTAAAAAAAGAGAAGGCCACCTGCACCCTGTTACCAAGCTGGAAAATGAAATTGTTAAGTTGTTTGCTAAATTAGGTTTTAGTTTGTATGATGCCCCTCATATAGACAGTGAAGAATATAATTTTGAGCTGTTGAACATTCCCAAAGGCCACCCTGCCAGAGACCTTTGGGATACACTTTATATAGATACTTCCAACCTTAAATCTACCCCCGGGGAACTTCTTCTTAGAACTCATACCTCAAATGCTCAGATAAGAATTATGAAGGAGTTTAAACCTCCAATCAGGATGATGATCATTGACCGCTGCTTCAGGTATGAGGCTGTTGATGCCAGGCATGAACATACCCTTGATCAGTTTGAAATTATATATATAGATAAAGGGGTCAGTATGGCTAATTTACAATATTTGTCTGAGTACTTTTTCCAAGGAATTCTGGGTAAGGATATTAAAGCCAGGCTTAGGCCAAAATATTACCCTTTTGTAGAACCAGGAGCAGGGGTTGATGGGCTTTGCATCTTTTGTAAAGGTAAGGGCTGTAAGGTTTGTGGAGGAATGGGATGGCTGGAACTGGCTGGAGCTGGCATGATTCACCCTGCTGTATTAAAAAATGGTGGAATTGATCCCAATGTTTATTCTGGTATTGCCTGGGGAGCCGGGCCTGAAAGAATGGCTATGCTCAAATATGGAGTAGAAGATATCCGTGCGTTTAAAAGTGGGGACTTAAGGTTCCTGCAAAAAATATGAAAATAAGTATTAACTGGTTAAAAGAATTGGTGGATTTAAAGGTTTCTGTTGAGGAACTTATCAGGCTTTTACCCCTCCGCACTATTGGCTTAAAAGAAGTTTCTAGAGATTATTTTGAACTGGATATGAAAGGCTACAACCGGGCTGATCTTTTATCTATGAGAGGAGCAGCAAAAGAAATTTCAGCCGTTACAAATTCTCCTGTCAACTTTACAATGGAAAAGTGGCAAATTCCCACCCTTTCAGAAGTGGCAGTTGAAGTAGAAGATGCTGCTTTAGCACCGGTATACTGCCTGGCAAAAATAGAAAAACTAAAAGTTAACCCTTCTCCTTCTGAATGGAATGAAAAACTTCAGTCTTGCGGAATAAGATCTATCAGTAATGTGGCAGATATAACTAATTTATGTATGCTGGAATTTGGACAGCCTATGCATGCTTTTGATGCTGAAAAAGTACAAGGGGCTGTAGTAGTAAGGGTTGCTAGAGATGGGGAAAAGATTACCACACTGGATAATAAAATCAGGGAGCTTTCTGAAAACGATTTATTAATTACAGATGAAAAAGGTCCGATTGGAATTGCCGGAGTGATGGGAGGAAAAATGAGTGAAGTTTCAGAGACTACCACCTCTATTTTTTTGGAAGCAGCTATTTTTGACCCAATATCCTTAAGAAAAACCAGCCAAAGGCTGGGACTTTATTCAGAAGCATCCAAAAGATTCCAGCATGGCTTAACAAAAACAAATTTGCTCCAATCGCTTTCTGCTGCAATAAAGATGTATGAAAGTCTGGGCGGAAAATTAACAGCTCTTACTTTAACAGGTAATCTTGAAGACAAACCTAAAACTATTGTTTTAAATCAAGAAAAAGTTAATTCCTTAATTGGGATAGAAATACCTGAGCAAATTGTAAAATCCTCTTTAGAATCCTTAGGCTTTAAAATGGTTTCCCACCCGTCAAGCGGGAACCTCAATTGGGAAGTTACAGTACCGCTGTGGAGATTGGATATAAACATCGAGGAAGATGTAATTGAAGAAGTAGCCAGAATGTATGGATATGAAAAAATCCCCTCCAAACATCCTGCTGAGGTGAATATACCAGACCACCGCCAAAACCCCTTTTTTAGGCTTATACAGAACCTTAAACAGGCTCTATATGAGGCAGGGCTGACTGAGGTTCAAACATATGCATATTATTCTACTGATATTTTAACCAGTTTAACAAAGGATAAAAAGGACTTAATTAAAATATCTAATCCTATTTCTAAGGAAACGGAATATTTAAGAGATAATCTTTGGCCTAATCTGGTAGAAATAGTTGGAAAAAATATAAGACAAGGATATAAAGATATTGGGATATTTGAAATAGGGAAAACTTACTCAAAAAAGCAGGAACAACCAATAGAAAAATATCATTTGTCTATTGCTTTAATGAATAATACAGACAACCCAATAGAGGAACTGGCCAATATTGCTAAAACTTTGAGCTTACACCTCGGGGGTGGAGGCATGGTTCAAACTGAACTTTTTCACCCTAAAAGGATTTTAAGGTTAGAAAAAAATGGAAAACAAATTGGGCACTTGGCTGAAGTTCATTTAAGAATTTTAAATAAATTAGGGATAGAAAAAAGGGCGGCAGTAATGGAAGTTGATTTGGAAACCTAATTATTGCTTTTCTTCTATAACAGAAGCTTTTAATTTTTCCCCATTATATTCAAATTTAAAGGTAATAACTTTAGTTTTATTATTAGTAACATATAAATTCTGCTGGGTATTTGAACCATTGGAGTAGGGGTTGCTATAAATAGATACTCCATTTTCTTTAGAAATTTCAGGGATAGCCATAAAATCATGGTTTGTTGGAGCTTTAATATCCAAATTGGCATCTTTGGCTGTCCAATATATTAAGGAGGCTAAGTGGCATACTCCATCACCAAATAAATACCCATCTGTTTTAAATCCTTCTTCAGCATTAAAATGAGCCTGTGTGGTTTTAGTTACTTTATCTTTATACTCATCTGAAACATCTTCATGAAAGGCAAAGGTTTTATTAGGCTCCAGCCTAAATTGATAAGTGAAAGGCTTTTTAATCTCGTCCCAGTTAATATCTTTTTTCCCTTTAACCTTACCATCCATATAAGCTAAATTCAGCAAGATATTATCACGGAAAATATCACTGACTGATTTTACAGGATACCTGTTCTCCAAAGATATCTCATGAGAAGATAATACCTGTTCTGGTGTGGCAGGAAGGGTGTTAAACTGAGTTAAAGTAAATAAAGCAACTGTAGAAATTTTAGCTACTGTTTGATATATCATAGTAAAAAAATACAGGCCCTAAATTAGGGTCCGCTTAGAGGTAATTATAACATACTATGAGATATTTTACAAATCTAGAGGTTGAGAGAAACACCTATTGTGGTGGAATGTGAGGCTCCATTGTTATCTTCTAAAGTAACTGAAATAGTATGGGAGCCCTTGTCTCCTTCAGGAAATTCTACATGCAGGGCAAATGGCTCAGAAGTTTGAGTAGATTTATTGCTTCCATCTATTTGCCAGACAACCTTTTTTACTCCTGCAGGGGAATTGGCTTTGGCTAAAACATCAAACACTCTAGGCACATTAGCCCCATTGGGGATATTAACAATTTCAATAACCCCTCCACTTCCAGCTGTGAACCCAGGAACTCCAGAACAACCTTTGGAAGCCCCAACTAACCTGCCATCAGCTGCAGTTAAAACCCAATCATCAATACCTTTTTGCCATTTATTAGCCCCTGTTGGATCATTTTCTTTTAGGACTATCACATCTTTCTCATCAGCATCCTCACCATCATTTGCTAATCTATGAGGATTATTTTTACAAACTTTACCTCTCTGATAAGCAGGAGCTTCACCCTTTGGTTCTGTGCCTGAAATATAATATTCTTTTCTAGCTGGAGATCCTCCATGTGGCTTGCCACCCATTAAACCATCTATTTCCATTTGATTCACATTAGAAGGTTTCTCAAATGACTCATTGGGTTTATCTTTCAAAACCTCCCTCATAATCTTATTCCAGATAGGGGAAGCGCCTGTTACCCCTGAGGAAACAGCAGGGCTCATTACAGAATTATCATTATTTCCCACCCAAACCCCTACCACCACAGAAGGGGTAAATCCCACTGTCCAATTATCCCTTTTCTCATCTGTTGTACCTGTTTTCACTGCCACTACTTTTCCGGGGATATTTAAAACAGAGTTAGAACCAAAAGCAGCAGTTCTTGCTCCATTATCTGAAAGGATATCAGAAATAATAAAGGTAATTCCTTCATCCAGGATCCTCCGTCCCTCAGACTGGTGATATTCAAACAAATTCTTACCCTTTGAATCAGTAACTTTCAAAATAGAAATAGGGTCAATTTGGCGTCCTTTATTGGCCATAACCCCAAAAGCAGTTGTTAAATCCAGAAGCCTGACCTCTCTTCCTCCCAAAGTCAGGCTTAATCCAACTGAATTAACATTCTCCTCAGAAGGTTCCCAGGTAGTTACTCCCATCCTGTAACCTAATTCCAAAACATCTTTTACCCCAACTAAAGCTAAGTTTTTAACAGCAGGGATATTATAGGAATTAGCCAGGGCAAAACGCATCTGAACTGGTCCATGAAATTGCACATCATAGTTTACCGGTATATAACTTGGCCTATCACCGCCTGGAAATTCTGTTTTAACATCCATATAAACATAGCTTGCTGTATAACCCTTTTCCAAAGCCTTGGCATAATTGATAGGCTTGGTAGCAGAACCAGGTTGTCTTTCGCGGATTGCCACATTAACATTTGGCTCAAAAATACAGGAATCTCCCTCAGTACACCCTTCGGGCAGAGAAGCTCCAAAATAGTCTTTGCTGCCTATCATAGATAAAATCTCCCCTGTTTTAGTGTTCATAACAACGGCTGCACCATTACCAACTTTGGCAGAGGCTAAATTCTCAACTTCTTTTTTAACTATCTCTTCTGCTGCCTGTTGCAATTTATAATCCAGGGTAGTAGTAACTCTTAAGCCTCCTTGTTCCACCATCTTATCTCCAAATTGTTCTATCAGCTTTTCTTTCACATACAAAACAAAATGAGGAGCTTTAAAACCTTTTTCAGTCTGGCTGGTACGGTAAGTTAACTGCTGTTGCTGAGCCTGCTTAGCCTGGGCCTCTGTAATATAGTCATCTTCAACCATTCTTCTTAAAACTTCTTTTTGCCTGGATCTGGATAACTCAGGCCTTGTTCCATAAGGAGAATAAACAGAAGGACGCTGTGGTAAACCTGCTAAAAGAGCTGCTTCTGCTAAATCAAGATCTTTGGCTGATTTCCCAAAATATAGGTTAGATGCTGCTTCTATACCATAGGCTGTGCCACCATAAGGGATTTCATTCAAATACATCTCCAAAATCTGGTCTTTGGAATAGGCTCTTTCAACCTGGATAGCCAGAATAAACTCTTTTAATTTCCGGGTTAATGTCCTTTCCCCTGAAAGCAGGGCATTCTTAATCAATTGTTGAGTCAGGGTAGACCCGCCTTCCACCCGGCGGTGAACTACCAGCTCAAACAAAGACCTCGCTATGCCTGCAATAGAAAAGCCTGAATGTTTATAAAAATCTTTATCTTCAATTGAGATGGTGGCTTTTTTAACATGGTCTGGAATATCTGAAAGTTTTATAGGGGTTCTGTTTTGGTCTGCATAAATATCATATAAAAGTTCACCTGACCTGTCATAAATTTTGGTGGAGGAGGCAACAGACCTGTTAGTTAAATCCTGGGGGGAGGGGATTTGAGTTGCAAAGAATACTACAGTACCAAAAAGAAGCAGGAGAAAGCCTATCACAAGAACCAGCATGAAAGTAGAAAGATTGGAAAGAAATTTAAATCTCCAAAGCCTCTGGTGCTCTCTTCTTGCTTTCCATGAACCATGGGTCATATTAAGGGATTATAACAGTTTTTTAATGTTCAAGCGATTGCCTGCAGTGCTCTATTGGGGATTTTTGAGGCTACAGTTTTAAAAACTTTCATGGAAGGATTCCTAACTAAATCAACAGCTGTTTGGCGCCTTGAAGATACCCAAACATCAGGAGTATATAGGGCTATCTTTGTTCACCTGGGGGGTGGATTAGGCCCGCTTCGACTCGCGTCGAGCGAGGCGAGCAGGCACCTAGGGAAATTTTAATTTAATTACAGTCCCGATGAACAAAGTTTATCGCGGATCCCCGGTTACAACCGGGATCTTCAAGGACTTACAGTCCGCAGAAGTATATTTTAAAAGTTGTCCAATCAATTTGCCTAAGATATAATAAGGCATACCGGAGGTGGCAGAGTAGTCAATTGCAGTAGACTGTAAATCTACCGGGTTTTCCCTGCGAAGGTGCGAATCCTTCCCTCCGGACATTTCGGCTCGCAAGCTCGCTCAATGCGAGCGTACGAGACGAATATTATCAGAGGGATGAGCAGTTTACCCTGAGCGTAGTCGAAGGGAATCCTTCCCTCCGGACAGATGCCTCAATAATCGAACCTTTTGAAGCTAAAGCAGTTGCAATTTGTATCTCTTTGAACATTGACCTCGGTGTTATTTCTAGTTTTTTATCTTTTAAAATAAGCCTTAAACCAATCGCATGTAATATTATTCTTTTTTCTTCTACAGTGCCGTTTTCCTACCTATCTAAAGCTCTAGAAGCAAAGTTAAAATTAAAGTTACCAGTTTAAATGGTGACTCTGCAGAAAAGGTATTTATTGCTAAAATTGATAAGAGCATTAATAAAACATCACTCTCTAAACCAGCTTAATGGTAAAATAAGCGCATGAGTAGCTATGTAGATTTAAGAATTATTCAAAAATTCAAAGAGAAGGTGGGTCCTTTTGAATATTCGAAATTAATTCAACAGTTAAAAGGCCTAAATAAGAATAGTAAAGCTATATACGTTGCTGCTCCTTTACTCCGAGCTATTATTGATACCATACCGCCTCTTTTGGGATTCAATACCTTTACTGAAGTTGTATCACAATACCCTTGGGACAATTCTAAAAGAGCAAACATTAAGAAACTTCAAGAATTCCGGAATGAGGGGGATTCATCACTTCATACCCAAATTTCGAACAAAAGAGATTACATTGGGGATTTACCACCCAACCATTGCATGAATACTCTACTTGAGGAGTGTCTTAAACATGGTGAGTTAGGGAATCTGCAATCCTCGGAGAAATTGTGGGCAGAAAAAAAGAAACCAAAACCTTCAATTGATGTCACCTTAAAAGTAGATACAACTAGCTGGCAAAACTACTCTGCTGGAAGATATATGTTTTTCAGCTTTCGGGTATTCCTGCATATTGATAACTCCAACAGTTCAAAATCAGATTATATCGGAGCAATAATGGAGGGAAATACTGGTAATGAAACCTGGAGAAGTACTTACTTTGTTTTTGACGATCCCCTTAATACTAATCTGAAGCCAAATGAGCTATTAAAAATAGAAGCAGAAGATATTAGGGATATTTCAGTATTATTCTCTGACATCGAACCTAGAACTAGTCCAGAACAGAATCGTTTTAGACCAGTTGGAGGTACTAATGTTTATAAAGTTCTTGTTAAAACAAAAAGGGGTTATGAATTTCCGCTTGAAGTTAAAATGGAATCTTAATTAAAACTGTAAATGTCTGTATACTTCAGCCTCACTAAAACTTAAGTTAAGAATAATGGTTCGAACAGTGTCCACTAAGAGGACAATTACACTATAGGTTTATAAATTCTCCCAATTTTGGTATAATACGTTTAATTATGGTAGATAATGGAGCAGAACGTATTATTTATGGCTCAACAGGAGAAATTAACCGAGATGGATTACTTACACCTGATCAGCAACAAAGGTTAAATTTCCTACAAGAAAGAGCAGCCTCAAAATTGAGGGATTATTTAGATAACAAGAACCCTGAAGATCATTTTCCTATGATTGCTATGGCAACCGGTATTGGTAAAGGGAGAATTACTCATTTGGTTATAGAGCAACAAATAAGAAGAAAGCCTGATTCTAAAGTTTTAGTTGTAGCGGGGACAAAGCTTGTATTAGTAGATCAGGCTCATGATTCATTATCTGGTTATCAACAACCTCCACAAAATGAGAAAGAACCTAGTTATATTGAATCAGAACAAGACCAAAGTCTAACTGATGAAACAACTAATACCGAAGAGGAGGAGAGACTTCTAGAAGAATCTCACTCCTTTCTCTATACTATTGGTAAATATGGTAAAAGTGATGATGTCAATGTACAAATCGCAACGATACAAACTGTTCAGTCAGCATTAAACAAAGGAACTCTAAATCCCGAAGATTATGATTTGGTAGTTATTGACGAAGCCCATAATGTTGGAACAGAACCTAGATTAGAATCTATCAATCAGTTCAATAGATTAGTTGGTTTTACCGCTACTCCTTATCGTCACTCGGGTAGCATGAAAAGGCCTGAGCAATATGGATTTATTGTTATTGAATCTTTACCTTTACCTGAAGCTCAAGAAGAAAGATTTTTACCTCCTCTCTTAGGACTTCAAATTAACACCCAAGATCTTGTTGATGAAATTCCAGTAACAGCACTCGGGAGAATAGATTATAAAAAACTGGAGCAATTACTTAAAAAGAGCCCTGAATTAAGACCATTTATAGCTGATCGAGTATCCAATATCATTAAAGATCCTTCTGGAAAGAATTATAAAACAGTTATAGCTTGTAATTATGTATGGGAAGCAGAGGAATTAGCTCAACTTTTATATGATAGGGGCATCAAAGTTGGAGTTGCTATAAATAAACCAGTCGCTAAAGCTATACATACTGAACAAATTCCAGCTATAGATTCAATTGAGAGATATAAACTACCAGAGGCTGACGAAAAAGCAATACAAGTATTAATTTCACCCTATGTAGCATCAGAGGGATTTGATGCTCCATTCACCGAAGTTCTAGTATGGGCTTCACCAACAGATTCCGAACTAAGATATACCCAATATACAGGAAGACTAGCCAGAAGAACTAATGGAAAACTATTTGGAGTTATAGTTGACTGTTTGTATCAAACCAGCCAATATTCTTGGTCATATAACATGGCAATGTGGATGAAAGGAAATGTAAGACAACTGGAAAATGGATTATTGTATTTAGGTCCAGAAACTGACATCGAAGGACTTAAAAATCTACCAGCTATTACCAACTTCAAAACCCAAGCTGATGTAAAGCCCATAAGAGAGTTAGAAAGGAAAGGTTTATTTGATGTTAAAGATGGTGAAATAGTATTGTCTCCACAAAGTCCAGACAACGTTATCTTTGTTGGTGATTATAGAAGATTGTTTCAACTATATTCTCGGGTCAAAAAACAATTAGAGGATGAGCATCCAGAGTATTTTACAAAAAGGATAAATAAACATTTTCGAGAGGTCGATGTTGTGACAACTGAAGGTAGAGCTGTTTTTATAAAAGCAATGCTCGAAGCCGGAGTAAAATTAAGGGATCATCAACTAGAAGTAGTGCAGGATACAGATTTAGTCTTATCACAGAGAGGATTAATGCTAATATTTAAAGGCCACCATAATAGGATACTCCAATTTGTAGATCAGGTAAAAAATCAGCTTCATGATCAACATCCTGAATACTTAAGCAGAAGAAGTAACGGCGGAATTGAAGTTGAGGTTATCACAGCTGAGGGTAGGGAAAGATTTATCCAAGCTATGGTAGATATGGGGGTTAGAATTAAAAATAATGAGCCGAAAAAATCAACAGATAAACCTGACGTTGGTTTACGATTAAATCATAAAAATTTAAAGCGTTTATTTAAAGGCACTCAACCACTAGTTGTGGATAAAGCCAGAAAAGTGATCATATCATTTAAAGAGAACCATCCTGAATATTTCGCCGATAGATTTGAATCTCCCAGAGGCCCCATAGAAGTACTAACTGAAGAAGGAACGCAAGTATTTATTCAAACAATGATTGAAGCCGGTATAAAGTTAAGGGCTTAGATAGACACTAAAATAAGCTAGCCAATATTGCTATCCAAACATTTAAGAAGTTAACTTCTGAGCAATTAAAAGAAAGGATCAAGAAGAACTAGGAAGCGACCGATATAATGCAAACTCGTCAAATAATAAATTAGGGATAATAGTCCGACTAATGTCTACCAGATGGACTTGACAACATTATTCTGCGTAGGTACAATGTAATTACTATGACCCATTCGACAAATACTCAGGGTCATACTGAGTGAAATCGAAGTATGATAACAACAATTATTGAAATAGGAAATTCTCGTGGAATACGTATACCTAAACCCGCGCTTGAAGAAAGTGGCCTTGGGGAACAGGTTGAATTACAGGTAAAAAAGGGTGAAATAAGAATTGTTCCAGCACCTGTAAAGAGTACCTCTGCAACAACTACATTATCGCTATCTGAAAAAACTCTTGCGGTTGATTGGGATAGACCTGAAGAGGATACAGCATGGGCAAGCTTACAGTAAACAGAACTTCTCTGCGAGTAGGAAGTGTTGTTTTAGTTACATTTCCATTCTCCAATTTAAAAGGCCGGAAAGTTCGTCCAGCATTGGTTTTAGCAAATGTTGAGTTTGATAATTTTAATGCGAAGCATCAAGATTTTCTTATTTTATGCCAAATTACCTCAAAACCTTATACAAGCAAAATAGCTATCAGTATTAAATCTGAAGATTTTTCTAAGGGTAGTTTACCAGTCGTAAGTTTTGTACGACCAGATAAATTATTTACAGCAGATGCGACTATTATTAAAGATGCCGTTGGTCAATTAACTCCAACAATTAAGAGTAAGATTTTAGAGGATGTTCGTAAATTGTTTACCTAAAGGACTGTTGTTTATATATCACCAGCTCTTCAAAAGAAAATTAGGAATTAAGGTTAGACTAACGTCTATCAGGTGGACTTTTTAAGGTTGGCTGGATTTATCCAGACAATCTTTACAATTATCGACGATGAAGGATTAGTACCGCGCTTGCGCTGTTAGTTTCCCGAAAGGAACGCTATCTATCTTCCCTCCAGACCCTCAAGTACTGTTTCTATTTAGAATCATTACAAGAATTCTAAAACAAGAAATCTAAGATTTGTTGGAATAGATTTCTTCCTGTTGAAGCCCCTCTAACTTCTTGGGTTGTATTAGTGAAAGTATCTGATGATGATTCCCTTTGAAAAGATTCAGCAGGCTGAGTGTCTTGTCTGGGGAGTTCATATGTTTGAGGCTGCTGGTACTGATCCTCAACTGGTCTTTGGTACTCCTGGGAAGACCTAAATTCTTCTCTTTGATAATTTTCTGTTGGTCTCTGATTATTCTCAGGTCTAAAATCCCTTCTTCCTTCTCTTTCAAAACCCTCTCTTTGATCTCTAACACCTCTTTCACCAATACCACATTCTTTAGGATTTGCCTCACAATATCTTCTACAAGATTCCTCACTATCACACCCTCCAGGACCCCTTCTTCCTCCTCCAAAATTTCCAGTACCTCCTCCTAATTTTGCACACTCTTCTGGATTAGACTGACAATAAGCATTACAAGACTCCTCAGAATTACACCCGCCAGGACCTTTTCTGCCACTATCATACCCCTCAGGGGGCCCTCCTCCAAACTTTCTGCATTCATCAATATTTTTCTCACAAAAACTCCTGCAGCTTTCTTCAGAATTACACCCTCCAGGCCCAACCCTTCTAACCCCTCCACCTAAACCAGTTTGAGCAGCAAAAGTAGAACATTTGTCCTGGTTGGCAGGATTCTCACAAACTGACCTGCAAGACTGCTCTGAATCACATCCCAAAATTTCTTTGGCTTTTTGTAATATATTCCTATCACCCGGCTTTCCTCTGGGCCCCCCTAAATTATGCTTTTGGGCAAATGCAGAACACTTTTCAATATTTTCTTCTTTCTCACAAACAGCCCTGCAGGAGGATTCTGAATCACAACCTAACTGGGATTTAGCTTCATTAATTATTCCTTCTTCTTTTCTTCTCTCCTGGTAGAATCCCTTTTTCTTGGCATAGGAAGTACACTGATCCCTATTAGCCTCAGACTCACAATAAGACCTGCAGGCTGCATAATTTTGACATCCCCCAAGTTCTGTTATAGGAAAAGTTAGATTATATTTTTTAGCCGCCTGTTCAGGGTTTTCTTCTTCATGGTCTTCACCTTCATGTGCATAAGTTAAAGAAACAAAGATAAAACTCAAAATTAAGGCTGCCAAAAAAGCCACAACCCCAGTCCTGGTAATTTTAAATATTTTAATCATTTAAGGTTATCAAAAGGATTCTGGTAAGAATCTTCTGAGAATGGATTTTCATATTGGCTTTTTTCTTCAAAAGGGTTCTGATATTGTTCTTTAAGATAACTTGAACCGGCAGCTGTTTGGGGAGATTTTGACTCATTAGTTTGATTGAACTTATTTTGTGATATAAATATAAAAGCTAAAACAGCCAGGATAATAATGATTATAATTAAAACTAAAGGTACAATTGCACCTTTTTGTTTGGACATTAATTAATTATTGGCATTTAAAATAAAACTAGTCAAGAGGCTTTTATTTATCCTTTTTCCTATTAACAAAATAATAAGCAGCTGCAGCTGGGATTAAGGCAGCAATTATGGCAATCCTATTAGCAGATTCAGTTGAGAAACTAAAAGCTGGTAAAGCAGATGAAAGAATAATATCAGCCACAACAAAAGTAATTAACCCTGCCATTAAAGCCCTTGTAAACTTTGACGGTGAATAAACTTCTGCGCTTAAAGTTGGTTCTCTTGTTTCTACTGGCGTTTCTCTTTCTATCATAAAAGTATTTTCTTATTTAGTCCACCTTGATACAGGGGTTTGAACCCTGCCAAATTTCTGGCCTAACCTCAATACCCAGGAGAGGAGAAAATAATAAAAACCTCCATGGTAATGCCTGGCTGCTTTTTGTAAAAGAGCCTGGGATTTATCAACTCCTATAGTTTTAGATGAAGCACCATGGTGATGAATAAAATGGGCAGAAGGTACAAAATAAACAGGGAATCCAAACTTTTTTAAACGCCTGCAATATTCTATATCCTCAAAATAAATAAAAGTCTGCTCATCCAAAAGCCCTACTTTATTTAAAATATATTTTGGTATCAAAAAACAAGCCATTACTGCTCCTTCTACTTTTGTATATTCTTCAGACTTTGGCTGACCCGCCTTATGGCGAGGCAGGTACATAAAATAAGATCCATTCTTACCTAAGAAATATTCATCAAAAGCGCCAGAAAGGGTAGGCAAGTGATAGACAGAATCCTGATCTGTTTTATCTGGAAAAAATAGTTTCCCAGATAAAACTGCCTTTCCCTCAAAATGCTCTGCTGCCTTAAGGATTTCAGATAAGCTGCCTGGTAATACTTCAATATCAGAGTTAAACATTAAATAATGTTTACCCAAAGAGAAGTTTATGGTTTTATTATAACCTCTGCTAAACCCTTCATTTTCTTTATTTTCCAGATATTTTATCCTGGGCAAAAATTCTTTTATAGCTTCTTTACAATTATCTTCTGACCCATTGTCCAAAACTATAACTTCCATTGTTTTGGAATCAAATCCTGAATCTTTTTTAAAGATACTTTCCAGTAGTTTTTTTGTTAATTGGGCTGTTTTATAATTAACAATTCCAATGGACAGTTTTAACGGATACACGGTTGGGACACCTGGGGACTCTTCTCCTTTTCCTCTTATTCCCAGATAAAAATCCAGTAATCCTTTTCTTTGGGCAGGCCTGCCAATAAGCAACAACTTGATAGCTTCTCTAACCAGGGCAAACTTTGCCCTAAACCTTCCATATTTCATGCCAAAAATAAGCCTATTCCTGGTATGGTAATAATCAGTTAAGCTGGAACCAATGCCTGTGGAACGGGATACTTTATGGTTGATTACAGTTTGCCCGCAGTAATATAACTTATATCCTGCTTCTAAAACTTTTTTACAAAATTGGGCATCCTCAAAATATAGAAAATAATCTCCACTGAATCCACCAACTTTTTCTAAAACTTCTTTTTTAATTAAAAAACAGGCACCACTGATAAAACCCACTTCTTCCACTTCTGAATACTGACCCCTATCAACTTCATCTATGCCCCTGTGAACTGAGCGTATATTATTCCAATCCATAAAACCACCCCCATACCATATAACTTTTCCTAAATCATCACTTGAGTACCTGTCTTTATGAAACTCAAACCCCTTTTCAAATAAAATCTTAGGAGCAACCATCCCAATTTTTGGATCTTTTTTAAATACCTGCAGCAACTTATCTAAAAGTTTAGGGTCTTCTATTTTTGAGTCATTGTTTATCAGCAAGTAATAGTCAGGCCCCCAGATTTTGGCATATTCAAAACCTTTATTATATCCCTGTCCAAAGCCTAAATTTTCTCCTGTCTGGAGAATATCTACTTCAGGGAAAGCCTTGTGAATAGCGCCCACGCTTCCATCTTCTGAAGCATTATCCACTACTATAGTTTTAAGATCATAGATTTTAGATCTTAGTTTTTTTAAAGAATTTAGTAACTCCAAAGTATCTTCTTTACCATTGTAATTAAGTGTAATAATTGCAATTTTCATACTTCTTTTAGTCCTTCAATATAAGCCCTAGCTCTAGCTGTTCTTCCAAACAAGGAAAAAGCAATCACTCTTAAAACCAACCCAAGGATCAAAAATAATTTAATTACCTGATACCAGGATCCATGATATTTTTTAAGATAAACCTTCATACCCTTAAGCTCCAATGTAAAGGCTTTCTCAGGATTATCCTTGCTGCTGGCCCTGTGCAGATGGACTGCCTCAGTAACTGGGGCATAGCAGATCTTAAAACCCAGATCTGAAACCCTTTTGCAAAGATCAATCTCATCCATATACATAAAAATATTCTCATCAAATCCACCAGCACTGATAAAAGTTTCTCTTTTAATCATAAAAAATGCTCCCATAATCCAACCTACTTCTCTTTCCTGGGAAAAAAAATTCTCACTTTTAGGATGAAATGGGTTAAACAGTTGTCCAAATCCTAATATCCAAAAAATAGTATTAATTGGTGTTGGTAAATTTCCGGCCGAGGGTTGGAATTTTCCATTTTCAAAAACAAGCCTAACTCCCAAGACATTACAACCATGATTTTTAAAATATTCCAAACTTTTAATTAATGTATCCTCGCCAACATAAACATCAGAGTTTAAAAATAAAATATTGGGGTATCTGGTTTTTTTAAATGCTAAATTATTGCCCCTGGAAAACCCTGTATTTTCTTTTGATTCAATTAGCTGAACCCAGGGGTAATTGGTTTTAATCATTTCAACAGATCCGTCTGATGAAGCATTATCCAAAACAATGACCTCTGCATTATTGCCTGTTTTCTTTTGTAAACTGTCTACAGCACTCTTTAACTTCAGTAAACATTGACCGGTAATATCTTTTGTATTATAGCTTAGTATTATTATTGATAAATCCATGTCACTTATACCTTAACCCCACTCTGATTTTAAACTTTCTGAAGTGTTCCAAAGATTTAATTCCCCATAAAATAAATTCCCTTAAAACTACCGGGTATTTTTTAAAGTAATGCTTCATATAAAAAATCCTCATGGCTGAAGCTGCATGAGAAGCGCTGGTAAACATTTTCTCTTTCTCAACAGAAACTGCTTTAGAAGACCAGAGACCAGAGGATGAACCTTTATAATGAATAATTTTTGCCTCTGGATAAAAAAATATTTTCCAACCTTTTTCTTTTAAAGAGTAACAAAATTCAATATCTTCACCATTCCAAAAATAATCTTCATCCCACCAATTTATTTGATCACCGGCAATTTTTCTAACCATAAGATATGCTCCAGTTAAACAATCTATCTCATGTATGGTTTTAATATTTTGATAAGAGGCAGTGTATCCTGAAAACAGCCGGAAACGGGGAAAAACTCTAGAAAGACCACTAAAATAAGCAAAAGAATTCCAGGGAGTAGGGAAACCTCTGTGACAGGAGTAATCTAGTTTCCCATCAGGCAGCTCCACTCTGCAAGTTAGGGCTCCTATATCTGGGTTAGATAACAAAAACTCCAAAGATTTAGAGACAGCATCTCCCACAACCAAAGTATCTGGATTTAAAAATAAAACAGCCTGAGCTTTGGCATATTTTACTCCTAAATTATTACCTCCTGCAAAGCCCAGATTTTCCTTGCTTTCCACAACTTCAACTTGGATTTGGGAATTCAGATATTTTTTCTTAACAGCTTCTGCAGAACCATCCTCTGAAGCATTATCCACCACAATAACCTGCCAGTTTTTAGAATTAGGGTCTTTAAAAATAGACTCCAAACATTTTAATAATAGCTCCTTAACATTATAATTTAGGATAATAATTGAAAGATCAGGGCTTTCTAAACTAGCCATGTAATTAATTGTATAACGTTAGAGTTTTAATTACCAATTATTTAAGCATAGCTGCAAACTCACAATCATAAAAGCGGGGAGACAGGCTGCTGCTTATCTTACCTTATGCCTTCTTTTAACCCTAAGCTGGGCTAAGGATTTTTCCAAATTAGCCAGGGTTTCTGCATATTCTTCATCAGAGAGTTTTTCTTCCAAAGCAGCTTCTGCTCTTTTTTTAGCCTCCTCAACAGCTTTTTCATCAATGTCTGATTCAGGGGTTGCTAAATCTGTCATGATAGATAAAGTATTATCAGAAACTTGTAAAAAACCTGAACCTATTGCCAAAGTCTCAACTTTTCCACCTTTTTTAATAGTTAACTCCCCGGGAGCAAGTTTAGCCATTAAATTAGCATGATTCGGTAAAATTCCAATCATCCCGCTAACAGTTGAAACATTAACCTGGGAAACCTCTTCATCAACTAGCAATTTCTCTGGAGTTACAATTTTTAAATGAAGCTGTGACATTTGTTGAAGAAATTATAGCAAGTTTTAATGATTCTATACAACCAGTTCAATTTGCTGGATTCTTCCTCTTACAGCTTGTGCTGCTATTATGACTCTGCCTGGCAGATCTAACCACTCCTGTACTTCACGCCTTCTTTTAACACGATGGGCCAGCCTAAGAGAATCTTTCATATCTCCAGTTTCTAAATATAAAACCCTTGTACTTTTAAATGGTAATCTACCTTCAGATTTATTATTTTCAATACAATGGGAAAGAGGATAATGTATTTGCCTGAAAACCTCCCTTACATCATTTGTTTCTAATTCTCCTTCAATATCTAGTGATTGTCTTCTTAAGCTAACCTGAAAAACAGTATTTGAAAGACCAAAAAGAGCAGGGAATCTTGCTGAAAGTGCTTTTAAGTTAGACGTCACAGCAACCACTTCCGGGTCTTGTGTACCTTGATAAGTTGTTAAATCTCCTACACTTTCAGCTATTAATTTAACTTTTTCTGGTAACCGGCCCAAAATATTAGAAAAAATTGAGAGGACTAAATCAGGCCTTAATTGAGGAATTTCATCACCGTATAATTTTTCTTTAATATATCTTTGCATTAGTTTATATGTAGGAATAGTTTTATGCTCGGTTTGCTCACCATTATTGAAAGCTCCTTGGATATAAACCGAACCATCATATGGATTCTGAACAGCAGATAAAACTGGTTTTTGAGTACGTGATGCTGTCCATGAACCAGTCAGAATAGACTGAACAATCGGATCGTCAGTCCACACGTGATCTTTAACAAATCCTAAAGCTGTATCATCATCTAAAATGTTTTCAGGAAGCTGAGCCTTTGCCAGTAAACCCCCGCAATATAAATGATCCATAATTATTACCCCAGCTGTTCTTCCGTAATTTAAAGGTTTTTCCCAAGGGCTTCTTGGCCCTGTGGCTGAGATGGTTCTAATCTGGTAAACATCATCAGGCAAAATAAGCCTGGCATCTGAACAACCCATTAAAAGTATAAGTTGACCTTCCTTTCTTAATTGAAGAATTTTTTCTATGTTTTCTCCTGCTTTATCAGAATAGTTATCCTCAAGTAAATGCTGAGGATTTATTGGCTCTTTTATCTGCTCACTCATATCTTTTAAAAAACCGACCCTTTTTAGGGGGTCGCATTCTTAATTTACATTATACCAGCCTAGTCAATTAAATATATCCTGAATGGTCAACTATTTTTAAAACTTCCCTTGAATCTTCCTCAATTAAAACAGGCACTGGTATCATCTCACCTTTTTCTATCATCTCACCCAATTTCTTATCTTCAATAATATCCCTAAGTAAGCCTGCATTTGAACCAATTATCCTTTGTATAACCTGGTTATTTTCCCTTAAGTCCCTGCTGTTAACACTGTTACAGACAAATAAAATATAGGGCTTAAGTTTTGAGGAATCACCCATAATAGAAAGCATGGTATTAATATTAGAAATTGCCTGCTTAGGATCAGAAGGGGAGGAGGCAAATCCCTGATTTTGAGGATCAAATTTACCAATGGTCGTTCCTCTCATAGCCACAGCTAAAAAAGATTCTCCATGTTCCAAAAAAGGATGATCAGCACTTTTTTTCTTAAATTTAGCCAGCCCTGTTAAATATTGAAAAGCAATGTTTCTTAGCAATACAAAAATTAATGCCTGTTTTTGATCTTCTGTCAGATCAGAATAAAACTTATTTATATATTCTCCAATCTCATCTAAAAGTTTTGGTGCTATTTTTTTATTAAGCAAAGCCTCAACTATTTTTAATGTATTCTGGGAAAGGGGGATTAAAAATTTTAAATCAGAGAATTTTTCTTTAAATGATCCAAATACTAAATTGTTTTTGATGAAGTACTCATCCAACTCTGAAGCATACTTATTTGTAAGGTCTGTTGTAGATAAGGAATTATTGGCCTTTCTTAAATCATAGTTTAAAATTATGCCAAAAGTATCTGTGTCAAAAAGCGCGGAAATTCCCACCATTTTCAAGGGTTCATTCCCTTGTTGAATTCTAAACTCATTATAAATATTAGAAATTGCCGGAATAGTCCTATCTCTTATTATTTTTAAATTTGCCTCCTCTAAAGAAAGTTTTGGATCAAGCAAACCTGCCCTCATCTTGGCAATCATAGCCCCGCAACCATGATGGGGGTTTGATAAAGAAGTATGAGCAAACACAATCTCCAATAAATCATCATTTGAGGTGGCTGTTTTTCTTAAAGCCTCATTTAAATCAGAAGAGTCTGGAATTATTCTGCCATCTGATTTTCTTCTAATGATTGATATTTCTCCAGCAGGAATCTCAAAATGCCTGGCAAACCTTCCTCCTAAAAAAATGGCAGGAATCCTGCCATCAATACAAAAAACAAACCCAATAGATACTTCTTTGGAAAGCTCCCTTTTGCTTTTAACAATTTTTCTATATAAAGGGGAAGATAAAGTTTTGGCAACATGGTTGTTTCTTTCAATTGTTTCCCAGATCCTTTTTCTGTCTCTTTGGGATATTTTTACAAATGTGTGGCTGCTTAAATGGTCCAAATATAAATTAAGCTGCATTTCTAAAGAACTTTTAGAAGCAGCTAAATTAATTTTCCTGCCCTGATAGATCTTTTTAAAAAGATCTCTAACTTTAATATTGATATGAGTCTGTGGGATCTGCATATTGTGAGATTATACTCCAATAGTAAATACTTGAGTAGATCTGGTAGAATCCATTTCTATGCATAATAATTTAACTGCCCCAAAGAATGATCTTTTGAGTTCACAATCATCCCATCCTTTAACCAGGGCGAAATCATTTAAAATAACTTCCCAACAACAAAATTATACCCAATATGTTAATACCATCAAGGCTTATGCTTTAGCAGGCCTGCCTTTTGAACATATTGCCAATGCAGGAGATATTTTAGGGGATATTGTGGAAAGAGGAGAAATAGATGTTCCTTTAACAAACCTTGAAGAAAAAATGGGAGAAGTAGCTGAAGATGAAAGTAAATTACTTGCCTGGCAAAACAGGGAAGAAACCATCTCCTTAATAAAACAATTGCCTTCAGTAAGTTCTACCAACAAAGAAGTAGCCACAATTTCCCAGGATTTAACTACCCAGCCAGGAAACCAACAAACCCTTGGTGTAATAGAGGGGATAGGGGTTTTTAAAGAAAACCCTCCCCAGGTTCAAAATTCTGCAAATAATTCCAGTCATCTGGAAAACAATCCATACCTAAGAGCCCCTGCAGACCTTAAACGGTAAATCCCACCTGGGAGGTGCCCAGGTTGACACCTAGGGAAATTTCTGTATCCCTAGGACTAAGGATAGCAAAACCCATCAAAACCACAATAAATTATTATATTATTAGTAAGTTCATGAAAAAATATTTTAGTTTTGTAACAATTGGATATTTAATTGTAAAAAGATTTCTTCTGCCCTTTCTTGCCCTAATAACCCTCTTGATTTTGGTACCTGTTTGGATTAGTTCATATAAATTAACTGCTTTTTTAGTATTGGACAAATTAAACCTGGTGGAAGATTATATCCCACTGTCAGGAACTGGGTCAATGTATCCCACTTTTCCCAAAGGTGAAGGCAAAACCCCAGAGGAACAATCAAAGGAAATAGTAGGCACTACTGGAATGATGAGGTATCCTTCTGGTCTTAATTTATTTGGATATAAATTATTTTCTTATGAAATAGAAAGAGGGGATATAGTCTCTTTTTATAATTTTAAAACAGCAGAAATAACTACCAAAGACGGGGATAAACCAAGAGGTTTTGTTAAAAGAGTTATTGCACTGCCTGCAGATACATTAGAAATAAAAGACGGGGTATTACTTTTAAATGGTAAGCCTCAAAAAGAACCATATATTTTTAAAGCCAGGTCTACTTTTGGGGGAGAGTTTTTAGCTGACTGCAAAAGCCTGACAGTTCCTGCTGGAAAATTATTTGTTATGGGGGACAATAGAAAGGGAAGCGGGGATTCAAGGCACACACTGGGTCTGATAGAGTTTAAAGATATAGACCATGTTATCCCTTTGAAAAAACAAAAAGACACACTAGATAAAAATTGGAGAAAAACTGACAAAGATCTTGAAGAAATCTCAAAAATTAAGCTGGATAAAAACCGTTATTTAGAATTATTAAACCAAAAAAGAAGAGAAGCAGGTGCCGGTCCCTTAAGATATCAGACCAGACTTGAAACATCAGCTGCCAGCAGAGGCAAAATAAGCCTTAAATATAATGACCTCTCTTTTGAGGCCACCAGAAGTGGTTATACCATGAAAAAAGCCCTCTCAGATGCAGGGTATTCCAATATTACTTATGGGGAAACATCTGCTTTAGGCTATTATGAAGCAGAGGAATTAATAGAAAATCAATTCTCATTCCCAGACTCAAAAAAATTCCTATTAAACCAGGATTTTCAGGATATAGGTATTGCAGAAGTTGAGGGGCAGCTGAATGGCTGCCCAGCCCAAATAGTAGTTGGACATTTAGCAGGCTATGTCCCACCAAATTATGACCAGGAAACTATCAACCCCTGGAAAAAATTATTAAGTGACTTAAAAAGTATTCAACCTAATTGGGCAAATTTAAAAGAATATCCAGATTTTTACAGTAAAAATAAAAGAGATATTGATAGGATGAACGAAATTATTTCCCAAAGAATAAATATAGCCTCCGCTGTTATTTCTAAACTTGAGGCAAATGTGTGGTTAACTGAGGCAGAAAATCAAATGGTTAAGCAGGATGAAAAGCTAAATGAAGAACAAGATTCCCTGGCCACCAAATTAAACAGCCTGTAACAAGAATCCCACCTGGGAGGTGGACTAGCTTGACACCTAGGGTATTTGACTTAATCCTTAAGCCAACAAAACCACATTAAATTTTAGTAGAAATTAAAATCAGGTAGAAGGCTTGGAAAAATATCGGAATAGGCTTAAAGTAAAATCTTGGTCTTTTTTGTCTTCAGCTATTATATCTATTTAACCTCATCTATGGTTCCCTTCATGTAGAAGGCTGACTCAGGCTTTGAGTCATGTTTACCGTCCAGGATTTCTTTGAAACTTCTAACAGTATCCTTCAGGCTGACATATTTCCCCTTTATGCTTGTAAATGCCTCTCCCACAAAGAAAGGTTGAGTTAACATTCTTTGGATCTTTCTGGCCCTTGAAACTATCAACTTATCTTCCTCTGATAACTCTTCAATTCCCAAAATAGCTATAATATCCTGTAAATCTTTATACCTTTGTAAAATTCTTTGAACTGCCACTGCCACCTCATAATGTTCTTTACCCAAAACATCTGGGGATAGAGCCCTGGATGAAGAAGACAGGGGATCAACAGCAGGGTAAAGCCCTTGTTCTGCCAAAGACCGCTCCAGTGCAATTGTGGAATCAAGGTGAGCAAAGGTAGTGGCAGGGGCAGGATCTGTGTAATCATCTGCAGGCACATAAACAGCTTGTACTGAAGTTATTGATCCTTTTTTAGTAGAGGTAATCCTTTCCTGCAAAGCACCCATTTCTGTTGCCAGCTGATAACCTACAGCAGAGGGGATTCTTCCCAGTAACGCTGATACTTCAGAACCAGCCTGAGAAAACCTAAAAATGTTATCTATAAAAAGCAGCACATCTTTACCAGCCTCATCCCTAAAATATTCTGCCATGGTTAAAGCAGATAACCCTACCCTTTGCCTTGCTCCAGGAGGCTCATTCATTTGACCAAACACCATGGCTGTTTTATCAATTACCCCAGAATCTTTCATCTCATTATATAAATCATTCCCTTCCCTTGTTCTCTCACCAACCCCTGCAAAAACAGAGTAGCCTCCATGCTCTGCAGCAATATTTCTGATTAATTCCTGGATTAAAACAGTTTTACCAACCCCTGCCCCTCCGAACAAACCCACTTTTCCACCTTTAACAAATGGAGCCAGTAAATCTATAACTTTAATACCTGTCTCAAAAACTTCAGAGGTGGTTGACTGGTCTTTAAATGGGGGAGCAGATCTGTGAATCGGCCAAAATTTTTTACTTTTTACTTTTTCCTTTTTATCTATGGCCTCACCCAAAACATTAAACAACCTGCCCAAAACTTCTTCTCCCACAGGCACAGAAATAGGAGAACCTGTATCTAAAACCTCAGTACCCCTTTTTAATCCATCAGTTGCTCCCATGGCCACACACCTTACTAATCCCTCTCCCAAATGCTGCTGAACCTCTAGAACTAATTTTTGTTTATCAATCAAGGTTTCTAAGGCATTGTAAATTGCAGGCAAAGCATCAGCTTCAAACTGAGCATCAACAACAGCACCTATGATTTGTGTAATTTTTCCTATGTTTGTTTTTCCCATAATACTTAATACATAATACTTTATACTTAACTCATTGCCACCTGGGCTGTGGTTATTTCCAAAAGCTCAGTAGTGATATTTGCCTGGCGGGTCTGATTATATGTAAGAGTCAAATCTGACACAAGCTCTTTAGCATTATTTGTGGCATTTTGCATAGCTATCATCCTGGCAGAATGCTCAGAAGCTTTTGTTTCAAGAAGTGCCTGGTAAACTTTCATTTCAACATAATGTGTGAGTAAATCATCCAAGAGCTCACCAGCATTAGGTTCAATTAAAAATTCCCCTTGCTCTTGCTGTACACCTGGGGTATTTTCTATGTTTTGTAAATCTATGGGTAATAATTTCTCTTTTTTTGCTTCCTGTCTTAGGGTAGAAACAAAAGCAGGGTATATAAAATAAACCTCGCTTATTTCTTCCATCTTAAATGAGTCCATCAGCATTTTGGCAAGCTGTTTGGCTTGCCTGAAAGTCACTTTATCATTATTTTCAAAATCAGCTTTTAAATCTTTTCCGGATCTTGCAACAAACGAACGCCCTTTTTTACCAACTGTGTAAAATGTAACACTACCACTATTAAATTGAGGACTCATTAAAAGCCTTATTAGATTGGTATTTAAAGCACCCACCAAACCTTTATCAGTTGATAAAATCAATACGCCTATGTTTTTAGAATTATTACTGCCTAAAAGAGGATGTCTCTTTTTAGTTTGAGATAAAATTCTTGCTAAAGATTGTATTAAGTTTTCAGAATATGGCCTGCCATTTGTGGCTTGTACCTGAGCCCTTCTCATTTTGGTAGCAGCCACCATCTGCATAGCTTTGGTAATTTGAGAAGTGTTTTTAATAGATTTAATTCTTCTTCTTAATTCTCTAGTGTTAGCCATAGTTTTGCAACAAGGCACAAGTAACCCTGATCTTTTAAAAGGGTTCCTAGTTACTTGTTACCAGTTGCTCTCTTTACTCCTTTCAAAAATGTACTGACAAATTCTTTAGTTACTTTCTCCAGTTCTTTAATTAGCTTTTCATCTAAAATCTTCTCTGTTGCCAGGTCTGAAAGAAGTTTTTTAGCTCTTATTTTCAACTGAGCTATATATTTTTCCTCAAATTCTTTAACTTTCCCAACTTCCACTTCATCTAAATACCCATTAGTTACTGCCCATAAAACAACAACCTGCTGTTCTAAAGGGACAGGGGAGTAGGGAAGTTGTTTTAGAATTTCTGTAATCCTTCTACCTCTTTCAATTTGAAGTTTTGTTTGAGGGTCTAAATCAGAAGAAAATTGAGCAAAAGCCTGTAGTTCCCTAAATTGGGCTAAATCTAACTTTAACCTTCCGGCTACAGACTTCATAGCCTTAGTTTGTGCAGCACCCCCAACCCTGGAAACAGAAATCCCCACATTAAGAGCAGGCCTTATCCCTGCAAAAAACAGGTCTGGTTCCAAATATATCTGACCATCAGTTATAGAAATAACATTGGTTGGAATATAGGCTGATACATCATTTGCCTGAGTTTCTATAATAGGCAAAGCAGTCAAAGACCCTCCGCCAAACTCTTTATTTAATCTGGCTGCCCTTTCCAAAAGCCTTGAGTGAAGATAAAAAACATCCCCAGGATAAGCCTCTCTCCCGGAAGGCCTTCTTAAAAGCAAAGATACCTGTCTGTAAGCCCAGGCATGTTTAGATAAATCATCATAAATAATCAAAGCATCTTTACCCTGGTCCATAAAATACTCACCTATAGCACAACCAGAATAGGGAGCAAGATACTGCATGGTAGCAGAATCAGCAGCTGAAGCAGAAACCACAACTGTATGATCCATAGCCCCTAATTCTTCCAGTTTAGCCACAAGCTGAGCAACTTTGGAGGTTTTTTGGCCGATTGCTACATAAATACAAATAACATCTTTCTGGTTAATGATGGTATCTATGGCAATGGTGGTTTTACCAGTATTTCTGTCTCCAATAATTAACTCCCTCTGACCTCTTCCAATAGGGATCAAAGAATCAATTGCCTTAATTCCTGTTTGTAATGGTGTATTAACCGATTGTCTGGTGATAACCCCTGGAGCTATTTTTTCCACAGGGTAAGCAGTTTTTGTCTTTATCGGGCCTTTACCATCTACCGGATTTCCTAAAGCATCAACCACTCTGCCAACCAAAGCCTCTCCCGCATTCACTTCTAAAATCCTGCCCGTTGTTTTAACCTCATGGCCTTCTTTAATAGCAGTAAAGTCTCCAAAAATAACAGCCCCAACATTATATTGTTCCAAATTTAAAGCCAACCCATAAATATGTTCTGTGGCAACTTGTCCTGAGCGACCAGAGGGAGTCGAAGGGCCAAAATCCAAAAGCTCAGAGGACTTTACATCAGACAACCCCTCAATCCTGCAAACACCATCTCCAATTTCCACCACAGTCCCTATATTTTGCTTTTGGGCTTTTAGTTTAAGGTCTTTTATTTCAGACTCAATTTGGTTTATAAGATCACTCATATTTTTTATTTAACTTCTTACCGAAATTTTTCCAGCTAGCGCATCTTTTACCTGATTAAGTTTTCCCAAAAGGCTCTCATCCCAGATATCATCTCCCACTTTTAACTTAAACCCTCCCAAAATCTCCGGGTTAACTGAAATCTTAACTTTAGTAATTTTCACTTTTTTCTCAATAATTCTTTTGGCTTTTTTAATTTGCTGTTCTGAAAGAGGCATAACTGTTTCAATATACATAGTATGCTGTCTTTCTTTTCTTTTTAACTGTTTTAAATATTCTGTCAGAGCCCAGATAGCCTCATATTTTGGAAGGACTTTTAGAAGTTTGATGGATTTAGTAACCTGAGCCTCTAAAAGTTTTCCTTCTTTAAAAGAAACCTCAACCAGCTTAGTTATAGTTTTTTGCAATAATTTTGATTGTTTCAAGTAAGATTCCTCACTCCCTTTTCTATGATTTTTCTCTGGTCTTCTTTGCTTAATACTTTACCTGTTAATCTTCTAAAAACTTCCACCACCAAATTCATAACCTCCTCTTTAGCTTCACTCATCATTTTTTCTCTTTCCAGTCTAACAGACTCTTCAGCTTTTTTGATAACTGTTTGGGCTTCCTGGGCTGCTTTTTGCAAAATCTCATCTTTTAACTGCAAAGCGCTTTTTTGTGATTCATCTAAAATCTTTTGTCCCTCCTCAGAGGCTTTAATAAGCATCTGATCTATCTTTTCATTTGTCTGCTCAAGTTTAAGCTCTATATCCCCGGCATTTTTTAGACTGTCCTCAATCCTTTTTTTTCTTTCTGCTAAAACATTTAAAATTGGTTTATACAAAAACCTCTTTAAAATAAAAAGGAGTATCAAAAAATTGACCACTTGCGCAGCCAAAAGTATAGGTTGTACTCCAAATTGATTCAAAATTTCCATTGATTAGTTTTGAGTTCGTAGTTCATAGTCCGTAGTATTTAAAATTACTCCGAACTACCAACTAATAACTATGAACTATTTGGTGAATGCTATCACCAAAGCATAAATAGCAATAGCTTCAGCAAAAGCCATTCCCAAAAGCATTGCTGGCAAAATCTTTGCCTGGGCATCTGGATTCCTGCCAATTGCTTCCATGGCTTTAGCACCAATAAAACCAATACCTAAAGCTGGGCCCAAAGCACCTACTCCAATTGCTATGGCTGATGGTAAATGTTCCATTTTCTCTCCTTTCTTTAGTTTAATCAGTGTTCTGCATGCTTCTCAGAAAGTAACACCATAAACACCAGTGTTAACATCATAAAAACAGCAGCCTGTACAAATCCTACAATAATCTCCAGAAAATAAAAAGGGAGAGGTACAACAAAGGCAAAAATAGAAGCTACAGTTGCCAACACTACCTCACCGGCAAATATATTACCAAAAAGCCGGAAAGATAGGGAGACTATTTTTGTTACCTCTCCAACCAGTTCCAAAATTCCTACAAATAAAAATATAGGGTTTAAAGTAAACCATTTTTTTAAATAATCAATTAGCCCCAGATATTTAATAGCAAAAGCATGGGTTAAGAAAGCAGAAAATAAAGCCAGGCCTAGAGTCATGTTTAAATCAGAGTTAATGGAACGCAGGAGGATCTCACCATGATAGGTGATTGTTCCGAAACCCGGAAATAACCCTATTAAATTTCCAAATAAAATATATAGAAAAAATGTCATAACTATAGGAAAAAAGACTTTTGCCTTGGAATGTGCCAGGTTGGAAACAGTTTCATACCCTGTTTCAATAATGACCTCAAAAAGCCCCTGTAAAGCAGAGGGGACCATTTTTACTTTCCAACTTGCCAAAAAAGAAACAACAACCAGCACTGCCATCACTATCCAGCTTGTAAGCAGAGTATTGGTAATTGGTAAGCTATTAAAATAGCCGAGTATCTCCGGCTTCAAAACTATCTCATGCTCCATGTTTATTTGTATTTTACAAGAGAAGGAAAGCGTTGGTCAACTGCACTTTGTGTATCTATTCAGAGTTTCCCAGTAAATTGTCATCCTGAACGTAGTGAAGGATCTCTGGGTTAATCCTGAGATTCCTCGTCAGGCTCGGAATGACAAAGTACTGGGAAAAGGTGAATACTTACCACTTTGTATATATTTATCACTGCAATATTATTTTAATAGGTTTATACTAAAAAATGTATGTACTAATCCGGCAGCTATGATTTTATGGAAGAATTATGGGTTAAAATAAAAGTATTACTGGTTCATCTTACCCATTTCCAAAAAAGAAACAGGATTAAACGCTATGGCCTACCTGTCTTACTGATCACAATTGTTTTTTTTCTTAAAAATTATTTCCATGATGTTTTGGGTCATAATACAGCTTTTTTAATGGTTTCATTCATTGTGGCTGTTTCCTCCTGGTATGGAGGATTAAGACCTGGGATTTTTGCTACCCTTTTATCAGCAACATTAACTTATTTTATCTTTCTTAAATATGATATTTCTACATCCCCATTTGTTGGGGATTTGGTGCTGACAGCAATATTTATTGTGGAAGGGGTTATCATCAGCATTGCTTTGGAAGCCAGATTTGAAATGGAAGAGCAGAAAGATGAGTTTATAGCTTTTATGGCTCACGAACTAAAAAACCCTTTGGCCGCAGTGATTGGTTTTTCTAATTTAATAGTAGAAAAGGCAAAAGGTAATGACAAAACTACCTCATACGGGCATTCTATTGCTGAAGCTACAAATAAAATGCTGGAACTTATTAATGATTTGCTGGATATAGCCAGCATAGAGATAGGTAAATTCACTTATTCAGACTCATTCTTTAACATGACTGATCTGGCTACAGAGGTGATTGCTCATCAAAGAATCATTGCTAAAAATAGAACTATAGAATTTAAGGGGCTATCAAAACAGATGCTTTATGGAGACCGCTATAGAATTGGACAAATTATCACCAATCTTTTAACAAATGCTATAAAATATTCCCCCCAAAAGAAAAAAATAATAGTCAAATTAAAAGAAACAAAAGGAAAAGTAAGTTTAAGTGTTAGAGATTTTGGATTGGGGATAGCCAAAAAAGACCAAAAACAAATATTCAGCAGATTTTATAGAGCCCATGATGTTGTAAGAAGCAAATCAGAGGGATTGGGGCTTGGACTGTTTATCTGCCAGCAGATAATCCGTCATCATAAAGGAAAATTATGGGTCAAAAGCAAGATAGGGCATGGGTCAACCTTTTTCCTTGAACTCCCTCTCAGGCCTATTCAGGAATCAATCTAACTTTTCTCTTTGGATTCTTTTTAAAATGTTTTTAAAAGATAATATAAGGTTGTCCGTTAGTGCGCCATTCATGTCTTGATATATAATCTGATTCTGCTTTTCTAATCCGCCTCTTGATCTCTCCTAAAAACTTTTCATCGGTCTCTGTTTTCAGCAAGCTCTTAAGCCTTTGGATGTTATTCCACAACTCTGTTGTTTTTTCATCCCACGCTCTTCTCATATGCTCATCCGAGGAAACTTGTTTCAATTTCTTAAACCCACCCTCATAAGCATCACTTAATTCTTTTCTGGTTAAATAATAAACCTTAAATCCAGGCAAACCATTTTCCCGGGGTACAATTCTTTCATCTACAAATTGAAAAGCTATCTTGATATCATCATCAGCATGAATCCGGTCATAATATAGCCTACCAGACCTGCTTCCCAACCATTCTGTGATATATCTGGTTACTGCAAACTCTGGAGGCGTAGGTTTTAATTGGTCTGGTATTTCTTTTGGGGCTCTGGCTAAATCCAAAATTCCTCCTCTTTGAGAAACAATACTCCACGGAGAAGAAACACCGTTTAATCTTTCTCTCAGCCTTTGCAGGGCTCCATTAAAATTTCCCATTATCACAGGACCGGGGTCTCTTGGGTTATAAAACTGAGGTGCTAGCTCTGCTCTGGTAACTATTTTTCCTGCTTTTTTTGCTTCTAAAATAGATCCTAAGATGCCTTTATCTAATTCTGTTAAACCAGAAATTTCATCACCATTAATTCTAAAAGGTTGTTTTTCTGCACTCATATAAACCTATAGTATATAATAAGTGGGTTAAAAAATCAACTTAAAAGAGGCTAATCTAACTTTTCTCTTTGGGTTCTTAAAAAGAGTAACCATTGTTCAAAAAAAGCAGCTATACCCTTAAAGGGAGTCTCAATTATAAAATCAAAAATAAAAAGAATAATATTTATTTGTGAAACTGCTTGAGTTAATTTTCTTCCTACTTGTATAAAAGGCATAAAGAAAAAGTCAAAAAATAATGAACCTAAATTATCTTTTCTTACCTTTAATATATACATATGGGCTGTTCTGTTAATCCTAAATGAAACAAAGGAAACAATTGCCAGAAAGAACACAAAAACCACCTGGGACAGGGGATTAATCTTAAACTTATTTAATATAAAAATTATCCCCCCAAAACTTAAGGCAAAAGTAGTTAACCAAAGTATAATAAATAAACTCCAAAGCAAAGGATCAGTTTTACTGGGTTTTTTCCTCACAATTAAAGGAGCATCAAGAGAAGGATTCTCATCATACAAAACAGTATTTATTTTTTTAAGAATCCTAAAGGAGTTTTCTCTATTGGGAGTTTGAATTAAAGATCCCACCAAAATCATCAAAGCCGGAGGAGTTAAAGTATTTAAAACAATTGATGACCAAATAATCTTGCCATATAAAAACCTTTCAAACGCTCCTTCCACAAATAAAGCAAAAACAGCCTTAGTCATAAAGATAAAAATAACACTTCTGACAATTGCCCTTCGTACCTTACCAGATATAGTCTTATACCGGGTATTACAAGCTGCCAATACTTCTGTACCCAGATGGTCTTCATCCAAAACAAGCTGGCCAACTTTACCGCGGTTTTTTTGGAAAACATCATCCAAAATCAAAAAGGGGATCATTTCTTTTTTTATGTAGTTATAGATCTTATCTTTGGCAGGATATTTAAAATGCATTTCAAATTTATGTTTTGCCTCAAGAAAGAGCTTGGCAATTGTGTCTACATTCTCTGAAGTAACTTTGCCAAAATATTGCCTGAACAATCTAAACCGCAAAAGTGCCAAATCATCATTAGCATAAGAACGCCTCACAGCAATAAACACCTGAATATCTTTTGTTTCTTCTGAATCATCACTTATGGTAATCCTGTCTTTAAAAATCTGATAGATGTAATGGGCCATCAAATCTTTTTCATTACCAGGCTTTAAAATATCCTCAATCTCAGAAGAAAGAAGATGAACAATCCAATCATAAACCTGGCCATGGTTGATCCTGTGATGCTCATTAATTTTTTTCTCAAGATTAAGGTAAAGATTGATAATATCAGTAACTTTCTCAACAGCGGACTGGGGGACAAAAGCATCAGGAAAATAGCGGGCCCAAATCAATTCCCGGATTAAGGGAGCAGCAACCGCTTCGCCGCCTCCTCCCCTTAAAAGCAAACGTCTTCTTAAAATCCTCTCAATTGCAGCTCTTAAGATTACTTCATCCTCCCTGTAATCCATAGATGTACGGAACTTTTCATACCAGGTAGCAAGTTCTGCTATCAAAGGGTTCACAGAGATAGTCCTGTCATCAGAAGATGAGTAAACCTGATCATAAGCTGCCACCAATGCAGAAGTTAATTTAGTAATATTTTTAGACATACCTAAGCTGTGTTAATATTACCATATGAACAATGAGGAAAAATTTAATTTAATCACCAGGAACCTGGAGGAAGTTTTAACTGAAGACGAATTAAAAGAACTTATTAATTCAGATACTCCCTTAAAACATTATATTGGTTTTGAGATTTCAGGAAAACTGCATTTAGGCTACTTATTTACTCTTTTAAAGGTTAAAGATCTGCAAGATGCCGGGGCAGAAACTTTAATTTGGCTGGCAGATCTGCATTCAGCCATTAATGATAAATTAGGAGGCGATTTAGAGATTATTAAAAAAATAGCCAAAGATTATTTTGAAGAAGCTATCAAGGCTTTATTTACCTTAATAGGAGGGGATCCTGAAAAACTAATCTTTAAACTGACTTCAGAAACATATGCAAAAAACCCTGATTTTTGGCTGACTCTTTTGGAAATAGGAAAAACCACTACCCTGGCAAGAACCAAAAGGTCTATCACCATCATGGGCAGAGATCAATCAGACGACTCAATGCCTACAGATAAACTGTTTTATCCTATTATGCAGGCAGCAGATATATTTTTACTTGGAGCAAATATAGCTCATGCAGGAATTGACCAAAGAAAGGTACATGTGATTGCCAAAGACGCTGCCATGCAGGTTAAAACAAACCCCTTAAAAGATATTAAAGGCAATCAAATAAAACCTGTAGCCATACATCACCCAATTTTGCTTAGTTTATCAGGACCAGCAGACAGCGGCGGGGAAGCTGATGAAGCAGCTATGAAAAATAAAATGAGCAAATCTAAACCTGGCAGTGGTATATCTATCCATGACACAGAAGAGGAAATAAGGAAAAAAATAAATGATGCTTATGCTCCAGAAGGGATTATTGAAGGAAATCCAATTTTAAACTGGACAAGGTATTTAATATTTTATTCAAAAACTACTTTAGAAGTTAACAGAGATGAAAGATGGGGTGGAAATTTAAGCTATTCCTCATATGAGGAGCTGGAAAAAGATTATGCTGAAAAAAAGCTTCACCCTCAGGATTTAAAAAAAGCTGTGGCAGAATGGATAATTGAAAAACTTGAACCAGTTAGAAGCTATTTTGAAGACCCAAAAAGAAAGGCAGCTTTGGAGGAAATAGAGAAACTAACAACTCACACCTAGAAAATTTATATGTATAACAAAAAATTTAAAATAGTCTGGATCATTTTATCTATAATTGCAGGAATATCCATTTTGATCTTCTCTTTCCTGCCTCTTCTTTTATCTGTTTAAAAATTTGACTTACTCTTTGATCTTTGAGAAAATTAACTCATATGCCTGAAGGAAATTCATGGGGAATGCCCCAACGGGAAGCTAACACAGATTCGGGCCCTGCAAGAGGACCAAATCCTAATAGAATCCCCTGGAACCAAAGAGGTAACGCCCCAGAAAGCCCAAGAAAAAAAATAGGTGAGGCAGCATCAAAAGTTAATGAATTCTTAAGCTCAATCCCAATAAGAAATGCTTTTTCCAATCTTTCAGAAAAGTTTTCTGCAAGAAAACCCAATATTGCAGAAATGGCTGTTATCACCAAAAAAACAGTTCAAAATTTGGGTGAGAAAAGAGTATTCGGCCAGAAATTATCAGATATGTTAGCAGATGCAGCTGTTGGAGCAGTAGCAGCTGGAACATTTAAAACAGGTTTAAAAATTGCCACCAGCATGACTGGTGTTGGGGTGGTAGAAATGGCAATTTTGGGTGCTGCTGGAGGTGGAATCTCTGGAGTAGCAAAAGAGTACATGCGCCAGCGCAGAAATTATAATGAAACCACTTATCAGGCTAATCTTGTTGGAGAATTAAAACATAAATTAAAGATTAAAGACGGCAGAGCAATTGCCATGGCAGGCTTAAAAGGAGCTGCTATGGGAGCAGTAGGTGGTGTGGCTGCCAATACTGTTATTAGTTTAGCCTTAGAAAATGAGTGGATACAAGAACAAGTGGCAGCAGCCAGTAAAGCAGTTGTTGGGGCAGTCCGGGAAACTGCTTCTTCCGGAGCAACTACAGCAAAAAGCGTCTGGGAAAATGTTAAATCTATTCCTGGACAAACAATTAAAAGTGTCGAAGTTCAACTACCTCAAATCAACATGCCTAAAGTTGAATTACCAGAAATTAAGGCACCTGAGATCAGGTTGCCACAAGTCCCTGAGCAGGTTAACCAAGTACAGCAAAGTTTTGGAGAATCCTCCACAGCAACTGCTGCCCCTACAGCTTCACCTGAAGCTGCTCAAGCTGTTGCTCCACAGCCAGCCTCATCTCCTGCACCAGCTAAAATGCCTGAACCTGCTTATGCTCCTCCTCCAGCACCAGCCTCCGCTCCTATTCCTTCAGAAACACCTGCTAGTGTACCTGGAGTAGAACCAAGTCCAGCGCCTGCCACCCAGGTACCCCAAACTGGGCAAGTTATAGAATCTTCTCCAGATACAGCTGCACTTGAAACTCCTTCTCCTGCCCAACCACAAACCCCTGCTACAGGTATATCTGGAGAAACACCAGCACAACCTCCAGATGGAACACTACAACAACCTCCTGCTCCTGAATCCCAACTTCAGATTCCAGAAAATATAGCTTCTGCACCTGATGAAGTACTATTAGAAAAGGAGTCAAATATCTGGGATACAACTGCTAAATATTTAGAATCTATTGGGGTAGAACCTACTAATCAGAACGTTTTTAAGGTATCCTTTGCATTAGCTGAAAGACAAGGATTTAAAGTTCCAGAATGGGGCTTAATGCAAGGAGTAGATGCAAGAATGTTACCCCCAGGAGAACCTTTGAAGTTTGGTTTAGTAAAAGATGTGATAACAAAAATAGCACAAAAATAAAATGGATCAAAAGATTAACCAATATTTAGATAATTTAGTTAAAGAAGTGCTTGCTTCACCAGGTTTTACCAGTCTCCCAGAAGATCAAAGAATACCTTTATCTGAAAAGATTAGAACATATTTGGATGGGGTAATTATTGATGTTATTGTTGATAATTTAAATGAAGAACAGCTTTCTTCTTTAAAAGATCTTTCTGCTGACAGCCCCCAAATGAAGGAAAAAATAGAAGAATATGCCTCCCAAATTCCATTTCTAGCAGAACAGCTGGAACAGGAGCTGCAAAAGGTTGTTACAGACTTAAAACAAAATCCACAAAAATTAAACTAAAGGAAAACTATGCGAGAAATACCGTCTCAAATCCCGGAAAGCTTAACTGTCCAAACTCCAGATCAAATTACCAGAATATCAAACATGCTGGCTGAAGAATTAAAACAAGCAGGCGATGCTTCTTATAAAACCCCAGAGGAGGACAAAAGAGAATATGATTATGTTAGAAATAAAATAGATTCACGGAATAAAAAAGGTTTTCTGGGGTTGGGAAGGAAAAGAAAGCCAGAGATTACTGACATTGTAGATATAAATGATCCAGATGAGCTTTGGGTAATAACTCATACATTGTATCCTAAAAATCAAGCTGAAATAGCTTATCAGACTGTAAGAAAAGCTCAGGTAATGGCAGTAGGAGGCAAGATTCCTGAAGGTGAGGAATGGAATGCTGAAAAAATTCATCAAACTCTAATCTCTGATCCAGAAAATTACCGTTTAGACTTATTAAATCAAAGGCAGCTACTGTTTGGTCAACATGCTGCCTTACCTTTGCTTTTAAAAATAATGGATGAGGTCACAACCCCGGAAGAAGAGGGGATGGTAGAACTAGAACCCTTTGCAAAAATAGACCTATTTGCAAGTAAAGTTAGAGGTACAGAACGCTCTATAAACCAGGATAGTGTTGGTTATGTGCACCCAGATACTCCTGAGGCTGCCCCGTTTACAGAGGAAAAAATAAGAAACTTAGCCAAAGGGACTATACTTGCAGCAGCTGATGGTGTGGGAGGACTTAGATCAGGAGAGATAGCCAGCAATACAGCAATTGAACAAGTACTTTACAAATTTGCACAAGAAGACATGGTATCTCCCCCTGAATTCTTAGTAAATGCTCTAAATAAAGCTAATAAGGCAGTATACAAACCAGAGCAATCAGAAAGAATGGGCACTACACTTGTTGTTGCCATAATTCAAGGGCATGAGTTATATATAGCCCACGCGGGAGATAGCAGAGTATACCTCTTAAGAAAAGGCGCGTTAAACAGGTTAACAACGGATCACTCTGAAAGAGAAAGGACAGATCCCAGGGCTGCACAAAATTTTATTACTGAGGCCATTGGTGTTGAACCTGATTTACGGGACGTCAGAAGTGATAAAGTACACGGTCCTTACAGGCTTGAAAAAGGAGACCAGATCCTTCTTTGTACAGACGGCCTTTGGGGACCATTGCCGGATAATACAATTGCCAAAATTTTATCTAAAAGCAAAAATCCTGAGGATGCTGTTAGAGAGCTCATTAAGAAAGCCCAAAATGCAGGCGGGACAGATGATATTGGCCTTGCAGTTGCTAAAATTGAGGAATTGGTAAAAGGGAAAAAGGTAAAAATTGAACCCGCCCCAAACCAACCAACACCTGGGGAGCCAGCTTCAATTGAAGAAACAATCCCAGATGAGAGAGATTTAGTTGGACTGGCAAAACCAGAAGAAACTACAATTGAACCTCTAACATATCCTGTCCCTACAGAACCTGAAACTACCAATCCAGCTACAGAATTTGTACCCAGACGAATGATTTGGAAAAACGCTGGTTCAGATATTCCTGTTCAAGTAACAGGCATTGCAGGTACTTCTGGGGATGGAAGAATCTACTACATTGTTGAAGGATCTAATACCGCTCTTCCAGCAGATGAATTGATAGAAGAACCTGAAAATGTAAGAGCAAGGGTAAGTGACATTGTATTAAGACTCCGTCAATTAGTAGCAGTAACACCAAAAGAGGAAACGGTTACTGAACAAGAGAACCGGGAGAATGAAAAAATAGATCTTGAAGCAGAATTAAGCCAGGTTCTTAATTTAGCGGAAGATGAAAGTATTGTCACTTTTGTCATAGAAAATAAGCATAGTAATAATTTGGACTCTTTCAGGTTCCCATTTGAAAGATGGAACTACTCAGCCGAAAAACCACCCTCAGATCAGCAAATAGCACTGTTAAAAAGAATGTTTGCCTCTGCCCCACAGGATTTACAGGAAAGCCTTTCAAATTATATGAAGGGCATTCAGGAAGGTCAAAGCAGTAATGAGGATGAATCTTCTACCATTGATAGAATTATAAAAGAAGCCGATGCAGATCGTTCTTTTATTCCTCTCCAAGATAAAGCTCTAAATGAATATTATAATGCAGCAATAGAATATATCAGTATTTTACGAAATCCTCAGTCAACTCAAGAGGAAATAATTCAGGCTTTTAAAAATGGAATCAAAACAACAATTACTTATCTTAAACTAAACAACCTGATAGAACAGCATAAAAAAGATTATCTTGAAGACTTAGCCCAAAAAGCAGGACTCAAAATTAACTATGGCAAAAATCTTTCCAACAACCTGCTTGAAGAAATCATACCAGATCAATCAATATGACTGAAGGATTAGCTCCACCTGTTTCACCTGTTGAAAGAGCATTTGTTGGAAATTTAGAAGTTTTAAAAGGTTTAGACAGAAAAGAAAGCCTTTATTTAGCAAATACATTGGGAAATAAATTAAAAACTGTCGTTGATAAAATTAACCAACCTCCCGGGGAAATAGAAAGAGAACGCAATTTTATAACAGAAGCCTCAGGAAAAAATAGTGTTGACCCTGACAGGTTATGGGATGCAACTCAAGCTCTGGTACCAAAGAGGGAAGCTAAAATTGCTTATGAAATTATCAGAAGAGCTCAGGTTATAGCTGTAGGAGGAAGAATTCCTGAAAAAGGGTGGGCAGCTGACAGAATGCACACAGCTATTCTTAGAGATCCTAATCTACGTTTGGATTTAGTAGATAAAATGCAGCTTCTATTTGGAAAATATGCTGCTTTAAGACTACTTGAACAGGAACTTGAGAAATTAAAATTTGACAGGAAAACTGGAAATTTAAGCAGAAGAAAATTTTTAAAAGTTGCAGCAATGGGAACAGCAGCAACTGTTGGAGCAAAAATCCTCAGAGATACCTTACCTCAAGAACGTATTGATACAAAAACCCCAACAGTTACCCGCACTCCAATCAACCTCCCAAACCCTGAAAATACTCCATCTCCTGAGAAATTAAACCTTTTTATAGAAATTATTAAGCCCTTTGTGGAAGAAGCTAGGAGAAAACGCGCACAGAAGGAAAAAGAGGACCCTGAATATTATCACCGTGTTGATAAAGAGCTAAATGAAAATAGAATAAATTTGGTTATCTTCGGTTATAGTGAAGAACACGGCGATACATACGAACAATATAGCGGGGCACCTACAATATTATCTTACGATATGAACACTGGTGAAATAGGTGTAATTCATTTAAGCCGTGATATTAGAGTCCCTGAGCTGGAAAGACGTTTCCCAGATGACTTAATGGAAACACAAAGGGTCAGAAGTATTTATAAAAAGGGTGGCTTTGATCTAATGGGAAATATTTGCGAAAGAATAACTGGTTTGTCTTCTGATTTCCAGATTGTCATGAAGGATGTTGTATTAAAAAATGCAATTGATCAGCTTGTTGATGGTAAATTAAGTTTAACCATTCCTAAAGATCATGATACTGCAAGCTTTAGGTTAGATGGTATTGAATATGGGGAAGAATATATTCCTAAAGGAACCAGAGATATAAATACCTCAGATCTTATGAGATATATATTGGCAGAAGATAAAAATCCAGGAGGCAAAGAGGATGAAAGAAGTTACAGAAAAAATGAGGTTCTGGAGACTTTAAGTCAAAAAATCAGAGAAAAAGCTAAAAAAGATCCTTTATTTATGATCAAGGTCTTAAACTTTATAAAAGGAGAGATAGATTCCAAAAATATACAAACTGATTTTGATACTAATTTATTAAGCAGAAGTTGGCAGTTTTTAGGAGGATTAGCTGGTGCCTTTGGCAAATCACTGGCAGCTGGAAAAGTTGAATCTCATACTCCAGAAATAAATAAAAATCAAATGCATGTATTTCATGACCCTTTTTTTGGGGATGGAGGAGTTATCAGAGTTCACAATATAAAAGATAATCCAGATATTCAAAGGGATAACCCAACAGTTATTAAAGAAGCCCAGCAGGGAAAACTTCCTGATTGGATGTTAATACCAACTAAAGGAAATCCTTATGCTTCTGATTTAGTTAAAGATTATTGGCAATCAACCAGACAAATTGTGAAACAGACTCTTTTTAAAAGATAGTTTTGTTTTCCACTTAGTAATATAATTCCCTCATGGATTTAAATACCCCTTTAAAAAGCCTTGCTGGAATTGGTCCATCTTTATCTTATAAATTAGAAAGGCTTAACCTTTTAACTGTAAAGGATTTAATTTACCATTTTCCTTTCCGCTATGATGATTTTTCTCAAAAAACCTCTATTAAAGATGCCCAGATTGGACAGGTGGTTACCTTAAAAGGAGAAATCTGGTCTATTAAAAATATCTATACAAGATCCAGAAAAATTTTAACCAAAGCTATTTTTAATGATGGCACCTCTCCAGTTGAATTAACCTGGTTTAACCAAAGCTGGCTGAGTAAACAAATCCAGGTAGGGGATAGGCTGCAGATCTCAGGAAAATTAACCAAATATAAAAATAAACTTTCTATTATCATGCCCAAATGGGAAAAAACACCCCTGGTGTCTTTGCAGGTGTCTTTGCACACTGGAAAATTGGTGGCTGTTTATCCTGAAACAGCAGGGCTTACTTCTAAATGGCTTTTGACAAAAATAAATGACTTGCTTCCTAAGGTTATTAATCAAATTGAAGACCCTTTACCAGAAGTTATCAAAGGTAAAATGTTGTCTTTGCCTGAAGCACTAAGCAAAATCCACTTACCAAATAACTGGGCTGAGGCAGAAAAAGCTAGGGAAAGGTTAGGCTTTGATGAGCTTTTTTATGTAACTTTAGCAACTCAAGCTGCCAGGGTAAAATGGCAGAAAAAAATTTCAGTTGCAACCTTTAAGGTTGACGCACAAATTTTGGATAAATTTATTAAATCTTTACCATTTAAATTAACCAAAGCTCAACTTAAGGTTATTGGGGAAATTATAAAAGACCTTAAAAAAGGACAGCCCATGAACAGGTTGGTTCAGGGAGAAGTGGGCTCAGGCAAAACAGTGGTGGCAGCTATAATAGCCTACCTTACCAATCTAAATGGATTTAGAACAATCTATATGGCCCCAACAGAAATATTGGCTTTTCAACATTACAATACTTTAACAAACCTTTTATCAAAATTTGGAATTCATGTTGCTATATATACCGGAAGCAGGAAGTTTACTAAGGGGAAAGGGGGAACCGGAAAGGGTAAAGTAAAAAACCTTCACCCTTCACGCTTGGCCCTTTCCCCTAATATCATAGTAGGTACCCATGCCTTACTTTCTTCTAAATTAGATACTAAAAATGCAGGGCTTGTGATCATTGATGAGCAGCAAAGGTTTGGAGTCAAGCAGCGTTCACTTTTGCGCTCCAAAGCCAAGATCCCACATTTTTTAACCATGACAGCCACCCCAATCCCAAGGACTGTAGCCCTGACTTTGTATGGAGATTTGGATTTATCAATTATTGATGAAATGCCTGTTGGAAGAAAACCTGTTAAAACCTTTACCGTGCCTTCCAAAAGAAGGGCTGATGCATATAAATTTATTGCTAAAAAAATTGCTGAGGGAGACCAGGTCTATATTATTACTCCCTTAATTGAACAATCAGAAACAATGCAGTCATTAAAGGCAGCCAAAGTGGAGTTTGAAAGGTTAAAAAAAGAAATTTTTCCAAACCTTAAATTAGGGCTCATGCATGGAAGACTTAAATCAAAAGAAAAAGAGCAGGTATTAAACAGTTTTAAAAGTAAAGAAATAAACATCTTAGTTTCCACCTCTGTTGTTGAGGTAGGGATGGATATACCAAATGCCACCATCATGGTAATAGAAGGGGCTGAGAGGTTTGGGCTGGCTCAACTTCATCAATTAAGAGGCAGGGTGGGAAGGGGGGCTAAAGAGTCATTCTGCTTTTTATTCTCAGAAGACCCAAACTCAACTTCAAGGCTTAAAAATTTAGAAAAAATCAATGATGGTTTAAAATTGGCTGAGTTGGATTTAAAAATCAGAGGTTCAGGTGAAATTTTTGGCCAAAGGCAGTCCGGCAGATTTGAGTTTAAAATAGCCTCACTTTCTGATTTATCTTTGATTGAAAAAACTAAGGCAGCAGCAGAAAATTTACTGTCAATTTCTCCTACCCTTGACAAATACCCCAGGCTTACGGCACAATTACAAACGTTTGGCAATGTAATGCCAGACTAAAATAGAGATTAGAGATTAGTATTTAACTAATTGCTATTTGCTATTTGCTAATAACTATTTGCTAATAAC
>CAZDFU010000002.1:0-77181 GCA_964504985.1 uncultured Gammaproteobacteria bacterium | reverse complement strand
ATGTTAGAGAACAAGACAAGCACTATGTTAAGGAACCAGGGTCAAGAACCCGCGGGTTTTAACCCGCGGAATGTTCCGATTCTTTCCCCCAGAATTTTATTAATTACTATCTTGGAGAGTTTAAGAGTTTAGGTTTTAAAGAAACTTTAAATTCAATTAGTCCTGAAGGTATCACCATAACTTATGCTAAAGATAATTTGTTTTTAACCTTTGGCACCAAAAATAAATATTCAGGTTCAGGGGACAAAAAACAACTCTCAGGCTATGCAGCCTTCATAGAACATAACTGATCCCTAGACATTTTTGAGGTCTGTCTGGTAAGATACAACCCCTATGGCAAAGATTCAACTTTTAGACTATTGGGCACCATGGTGCGGGCCCTGCCGTATTATGAACCCTGTAATTGAGGAAATTGAGAAAGAGTTGGCTGGGAAAGTAGAGGTTGTTAAAATTAATGTTGATGAAAAGCCTGAAGAAGCTTCAAAATATGGGGTAATGAGTATTCCAACATATATTGTTCTAAAAGATGGGAAAGAAGTGGGAAGGAAGATAGGAGTTACTTCTAAGGCAGATCTAATTAAACTACTGCAATAATTAATTTTCAAAGTTTTTGAAATCGGTACTTGAAAATTATATTAAAGATGTCTTTTAAAGCCCGTGTTATAGAAATAGTTTGTAAAATCCCCTATGGCAGGGTGGTTACCTATGGTACCGTTGCTTCTTTAGCAGGATTACCCCGGGGTGCAAGATTTGTTGGAGGAATTTTACACTTTAATACAGATGAAGCTCCTTGGCACAGGGTTATCAACAGGCATGGATTTATTTCCACCAAATGTTTAGATCACCCAAAACAGTTGCAAAAAGTTTTACTGGAGCAGGAGGCAGTAGTAGTTTCCAAAGATTTCATGATAAACTTACAAAAGTATGGCTGGGTTCCCCCTGCCGTAATCTATACATGAAAAATATCTGGATCATTGCCAATTGGAAATCAAATAAAAATGTGGCTGAAGCTTTAGATTGGGTTTCCAAGGTTGGACCAGGTTTACCCAAAAGGGATAATCTTAAGGTGGTGGTTTGCCCAACTTTTAGTGTCTTATCTGAGGTAAAAAAAGCGGTTCTTGTAGGGAATTATCCTTTAATGGTGGGTTCCCAGGATTTATCTCCATATCGTCAGGGGCCTTATACAGGAGAAGAACCAGGTCAGCTTCTAAAAGAATTTGTAGATTTATCCATTCTAGGTCATTCAGAAAGAAGGCAAAACTTTAAAGAAACAGATGATTTAGTTGCCAAAAAAGTTGAACAAGCCTTGCAAAACAATATTATCCCTTTAATCTGTGTTCAGGGGTCAAATACTCCGGTTCCCCAAGCTTGTAAGCTGACAGCTTATGAGCCAATTTTTGCTATAGGCACTGGTAATCCTGACACTCCTGAAAATGCAAACCAAATAGCAGGAAGTTTAAAGGAGAAATATGGCCAGGATTTGGGAGTGCTATATGGTGGCAGTGTGACTTCCCAAAATATCAGGGAGTTTATTTTACAAGAAAATATCAGCGGAGTATTAATTGGTAAATCTTCTTTAGATGCAGGAGAGTTTATAAAGACTGTTAAGGAGTGTTGACTGTGAAGAGAATTAATTTGTCTACAGGCAGTAAGGACAACAGGAGCAAAGCAAGAAGAGTTAAAAACGTACTAAAAAAATTAATACCCGTTATATTAATTATAGGCGTCCTATCTATTTTAGCTTTATTTTTAGCCACGTTTTCAGGCTCCACAACTGTTGTTAATATTCCTCTTTTAGGAGGAAGCCCATTTAAAAATGCTGACAATAAAGTGAATATTTTATTTTTAGGGATTGCAGGAGGAGCGCATGATGGAGCTTCCCTGACAGACACAATTATGGTGGCCTCCTATAATTTAAAGACTAATCAGGTTTATCTTTTCTCAATACCCAGAGATCTATGGTTACCAGAGCTGCGCAGCAAAGTGAATGCTGCTTATCAGCTTGGTCTTTTGCAAAATAATGGCCTAGATTTTGCTAAAACTGTGATGGGAAATATATTGGGTATACCCATTCATTATGGTTTGAGAATTGATTTCCGCGGTTTCATACAAGCGGTTGATGCGCTTGAAGGGATCGAGGTAGAAGTGGCAAGATCTTTTGATGATTACCTTTATCCAATTACCGGCAAAGAAAATGATCTTTGCTCCTTTGAGGAAAAAGAGATAGATTTTTCAGATGAAGAGGCAAAAAAGTTAAATATTGATCCAGGCAAGAGAAAGGTTTTTATTGCGCCTGATGGGGCTATTGCCACTGACTCGGCAGAAGAAGATAAAGGGGTTAAATACTTTTCCTGCAGATATGAACATCTAAGTTTTAAAAAAGGAAAAACGGAAATGGATGGGGCAACGGCCTTAAAATATGTTAGATCAAGGCATGGCACAAATGGTGAGGGATCTGATTTTGCCCGCTCAATCAGGCAGGAAAAGGTTTTACAGGCAGTAAGAAGTAAAATATTATCAACTGATACTCTTTTTAATCCCGGCAGACTAAGTGAGTTGGTAAATGCTTTAGGTAAAAGTGTAGATACTGATATTTCTATAAAAGACGGATTGGAATTCTATAAATTATCTAAAAAATTAGAAGAAACACACAACTTTACTCTGGATGACTCTTTAAAAACAGGGCTTTTGTCAGACGGGAGAAACCGCTTATTAATACATCCGCCGGTTCAAGATTATGGGGGAGCTTATGTTCTAATTTCTCAGGATGATGACTTTTCTATAATTCATAATTATGTTAAAAAGATACTTTCAGGGGAGATAACCGAATATGATGCTACATCTTCTGCACGGGCCAGCAATTAACTCTTCCAGGAATAAACTTTGGCAGCTGCGCAGCAAATTTTTGGCTGATAATGTAACAGTATTTGAAAAAGGCCAGGACTTGGGAGTAATTTTAACATGTTTGTCTTCTCAGTCTATTTTTGATGGAGAGAGATTGGTGATATTGGAAAACCCTCCGGAAGACTTCACTAATTACCCCTTAGCTTATGCAACCTATAGCCTGGTTCTTTGGTTTGATCATGAGGTGTCAGAGAAAAAACCTGTCTTTGAGTGGTTGAAAAAATCAAAGGGTCAGATGTTATTTTTTCCGGAGGGAAAAGAAGTATCAGTTTTTCCGTTTTTAGATTATCTGGTAATGGGCGATAAAAAGGCATTTTTAGAAATAGAAAAACTTAAAAAGGCAGGATTTGATATTCACTATTTAATTACTATGACCTTTTATCTTTTAAGAAATTTAATAGCCACCCCCAAAAATGCCCCTCAATTTGTCAAAGATAAACTTGAAAAACAAAGAAAAAGTTTTACCCAGAATAAAGTAATAAATCTTTACAGGAATGTTTTAGAAATAGATTTTAAACTTAAAAGCGGGCTCATGGAAAAAGATCATGCTGAATTTTCACTTGTTAATTTGTTTTGAAATCAGATCCAAATCTTTCTGATCAACAACTCCGTCCGAGTTTAAATCAGCTTTAGGATTTTTACCTACTTGTTTACGTTGTGGAAAGGCTTCACGCAAAGGGCCTAGATTTTGAAAAACAATTGAATAATCTGTTGAGTTTATTCCGCCATCCGCATTTAAATCATACTTAGTTAAATTCTCCTTCAAAGAAGTAAGATCCAGATTTTCTCCCAAAACAATAGGAGGCAGTCCGTTTTCAAAGTCAGCTAGCCTAAAAATGGCAGCAGCCTGTCCTTTTGTAGACAAAATAGTTAATTTGGCAGTGGTGTTTTCTGTTAAAGATATGCCTTCGGAAAGATCTGCTTTCCTGACTTGAGATATAGGTATTAAAAAATTACCATCCTCTTTGATTAAAGCAGATTGCGTAGCTGCGTTAGTGATAGAAAGAATAGCTACAGCCTCTGCAAGCGGTTTGTCTCCATCAAGCACAGACCCTATAACCGGTCTTTGTCCTGTTTGAAAGTTAAGCGGCGCAGCAGTGGTAAACTCAAAAGTATCTGAAGATGAGTTTCCAGAGGTAATTTTATAGCGGTAAGTTGTTTTAGGAAGAAGATTTTTTATGGTGGCATAGTGTAATAAACGGGCCTTTGGTCCTGCATTGTCTGAGGCGGGAATGGTGTCTCTGTCATCTAAAATGGTGGTTTCACTGGGATTTTGAGAACCTAAGGTTATAAAAGAAGGCAGGGCAGCAGAAGTTTGCCAAAAAATGGTTGCTGAGTCATCCGAAAGGTTGGTCAGGGTGATATTTTGAACCGTCAGGTTAGGTGAGGCCTGAGAGGTAATAGTTTGTTCTTTTAAAACTAAGAATACACCTGCTGTTATTGCAGAAATTATAATACCAAGTCCTAAAAGAGTGGGGATCCTGAACTTGCTTAGAAAATCATTCATGGTGCAGTCTTAAGCCCTGAAATATCAAACTCTGGGTTTAAGGGTTCAATTGCCTCCTGTACTTTCGGAGAGATTTCAACGCGGGCGCGGGCGTGGAATATATCAAATATCACCCAGGCAGAGATTGTGATAAAAGTTATAATTGCCAAAATCAACCATTCTTTTTTTATCATATTGAAATTATTTAATATAATAGGCTTTTCCGGAAAGGGATATAGCGATCCCTGATCCTTCGCTTAGCTTTGATAAGGATACATTGTCTATCGAAATTAACCTATCACTAACCATCAAATCCTGCAATATAGAAATTATTTTTTGATACTCTCCCTCAGCGCTGAGGGTAAAAGAAACATCCGAAAGACTGCCCACTTTTTCATCTGTTTTAGCCTCCAAAACTAATGGCTGGATTTGCAACGCAGAAACTGAAGCCTCATATTTTTTGGCAGTTTGTTCAAGTGTCTGCATAAGCGATTTAAGTGAAACGCTATCAGGTATGGCTGTCTCAATTTTAGATTTAATATCTGGATCCAAATTGGCATAATTTTCTTGAGCTTTTGATAAGTTGTTTGTCTTCTGGGTAATCTTTTCCGCAACTTCATTCGAGTCAGCCAGTTTCTTTTGCAAAACTAAAATAGTTTCCACAGTTGGTTTGATGGCATACACTATGAGGATGCTCATAACCAAAAGCGTAAAAACCGTTGAGCCGTAAGTTCTAACAAAAGGGTGTCTAATAAAGGGTTTTATATAAGTAAAATACCTGGAGTAGATTTGAGATTGACTTCTCATAGATTGCTCCCCGCAGCAGAGGCCTTTGACTTGGCTGTTATGCTGAAATTTAAACTGCCTTTATCAAAACCAACACTGGTAATACTAACATCTGAAAGGAGCGGTTCTTGTTTTAATCCGCTTAAGAAGTTAGCCAAATCGCCATTATTTGGAGCAATGCCATTTAATTGGATAATTACCTGCTGGGCGGTTTTTTCCATCCTGATACTGCCGATTGTTATCCCCATGGGAGTTTGATCGGCAATGTTTTTTAAAACCAGAGGATAGTCAGCACCAGATCTACGGAGGGAGGAAATAGTTGTTAGCTTAAGCTGGGTCTGCCTTGCCAAGAGTTCAAAAGGTTTTAGACTCTCAATATAGGGAATCTGGCTCTCAATTGTTTCTTTTTTTAAAGCTAACTCCTCATCTAATTTGAACCTGGCAATAAAAACTATTAAAACCAGAGCTTCCACAAAGACAAATATGTAGCGACCGGTAGAGAGCAACCAACGCAAAAGTTTTGTTAAAAGTTGTTCAGGATTACTTTGAGGCCTTAGTAAATCCAGGTGTATACCAAGTTTAAGGCTCTTTTGTTTGGGCATGAGTACATTATACTAGGTTGCTGGTGGTAGGTTGTAGTGGGTAGTTAAGATTTCTTTGACAGTCTTGATTTTAAGCGCGCAGCCTTGTTTGGGTGGATTAATTTTACTTTGGCAGCTTTATCCAAAGCGGAAAATGCCAATTGTAAATTCTTGGTTGTTTTTGATTCCCGGGCTTTCTTTACTAAAGATTTTAAAACACCCCCCCTTTTTTTATTACGGGCTGTTCTTACCTTATCTTTTCTGACCTTTTTTATTGCTGATTTGATAATTGGCATACTTTTTTTATCCCGACGGATCAGGATTCCGATATGGTATCATAGCCTCTACCTTTGCGCAAGCAAGAATGCTACACTGATTTTATGGTAAAAAATCTTTTTTCCCTCCTGTATTCAAGACAAACCTCTATTCTTTCCGGGGCATTAATTATTATGATGACAGTTATTTTGTCAAAAATCCTGGGACTAGTCCGCGACCGGCTCCTTGCCCATCTTTTTACCCCTGATAAAACAGAAATATTTTTTGCAGCCCTAAGACTGCCTGATCTAATTTTTCAACTGCTTATTCTAGGGGCGTTATCAGTAGCTTTTATCCCTGTTTTCACAGAGCACTTAGAAGAAAAAGGTAAAGATGCAGCTTTTGAGATGGCAAGGTCAGTGTTAAACATGGCTCTTGTAATCTTTATTTTTGTAACTGTTTTTATTTATATCTTTGCTCCTGTTCTCACAGCTTCGGTAATAGTTCCGGGTTTTACCGAAAGCAGACAAGCACAGGTTGTAGAATTGACAAGAATAATACTGTTTGGCCAAATAGTTTTGGCTGTGGGTTCATTTTTTATTGGAATATTACAATCTTTCCAAAGATTTATAATTCCTGCCTTTGCATCTGTCTTTTACAACTCAGGGATGATTTTGGGGATACTATTTCTATCCGGGTCTTTAGGTATTAAAGGTGCAGCAATGGGGGTGTTAATAGGGGCAATTTTGCACACTTTAATCCAACTGCCTCTAGTTTGGTCGATGGGGTTTAGGTTTAAGTTTCCTCTAAAACTATTTCATCCGGGTGTAAAAGAAATAATAAAACTAATGAGCATGAGAACCATAGGTTTAGCTGCTGAACAGATTAATGAAACAGTCGGAGTAGCTTTAGCATCAATATCTGCTATCGGATCTTTAACTTATCTGACTTTTGCTTCGCACTTACAGGTTGTGCCAATAGGCCTGTTTGGGGCAACGCTTGCCCAGGCAGCCTTGCCAGTACTTTCATCAGAAAGAGCCAGAGGAAAAATTGAGGAATTTAAAGTGACACTTTTGACAACCATGCATCAGATCCTATTTTTAGCTCTGCCCGCAACAGCCATTTTAATTGTAATAAGGATTCCTGTGGTTAGACTTGTTTTTGGGGCGAGCCAATTTGACTGGCAGGCAACTGTTTTAACAGGGGCAACTTTAGCATTTCTCTCTATTGGCCTTGCTTCTCAGGCAGTGTCTTTGCTTTTTGTCAGGGGGTTTTATGCTTTGAAAGACACAAAAACACCTGTTCTGGTATCTTTGGGGGTGGTTCTGACAAACATTGTGCTCAGTATTTATTTTATATGGGTTTTGAAACTTCCTATTTGGAGTATTGGTTTGGCCAACTCGGTTTCTGCTCTGATGTCAGGAATAATGCTTTTTTGGACACTTCATATCAAAGTAGGAAAGTTTAATTTAACCATAGTGCTAATTCCTTTCTTAAAGATGCTTATGGCAACAATTATTATGGGTATGGCATTATACATTCCTATTAAACTTTTAGACCAGGTAATTTTTGATACCACAAGAACTATAAACCTTTTAGTCATGACAGGATTATCAGCAATCTTTGCCTTGTCTGTTTATGTTTTGCTGGTATGGTTTTTAAAGGTGGGAGAGCTTAAAACTTATGCAGATTTAATTATGGGGGTTGCCAAATTTCAAACTAAAATTAAATCAAAAGAGATGCTCCCAGAGACAGGCACTGTATAATAATCTCCATGAATATTAGGAATTTTTCAATCATTGCCCATGTTGATCATGGCAAATCCACCTTGGCAGACAGGCTTTTAGAAATAACAGGAGCTATTCCAAAAGATAAGTTAAAACCGCAGATTCTGGACTCACTGGCTTTGGAGCGCGAGCGCGGTATCACCATTAAACTGGCGCCAGTAAGAATGAACTATACTCTAAATGCTATACCCTATATTCTAAACTTGATTGATACTCCAGGTCACGTTGATTTTTCTTATGAGGTGTCCCGAGCTTTAGCTGCTGTTGAGGGAGCGGTTTTATTAGTTGATGCTACTCAGGGAATTCAGGCTCAAACTTTGGCCCATGGTTTGGCTGCCTTAGAGCAGAATTTAACTTTAATACCAGTTATCAACAAAGTTGATTTGCCTCAAGCTGATATAGCATCAGTAAAAAAACAACTAGTTGAAACATTCGGATTTGATGAATCTGAAATTCTGCTGGTTTCTGGAAAAACAGGGTTGGGGGTGGAAAATTTATTAAAAACCATTATTGAATGTATTCCTTCCTCAGAATCCCGAGGTGCAGCTACACTTCCACCCCCGAGGTGGACATTTAGAGCTTTGATATTTGATTCTTTTTTTGATTCATATAAAGGGGTGGTTGCCCAAGTGAGAGTTTTTGAAGGGGAAGTGCCAAAAAGTGGCTCCCTCATCAAGTTTCTGGCAACCAAAGCAGAAGGACAGGTATTGGAAAAAGGATATTTTAATCCTCAATTGGTTGCAACTGATTCACTTACAGCTGGAGAAATAGGCTATATAGCTACCGGTATAAAAGAGCCTGATCTAGTCAAAGTGGGAGATACCATTAGTTCCACGCTAGATACGGAACCTTTACCTGGCTATAAAGAAGTAAAGCCTATGGTGTATGTTGGACTTTACCCTATTGAATCAGGAGACTATTTTGAATTAAAAGAAGCTTTGGCTAAATTTAGATTGACTGACCCTGCTTTTTCTTATTTACCCGAACACTCTGATGCTTTAGGTGCTGGGTTTAGGTGTGGATTTTTAGGACTCTTGCATGCTGAAGTTGTTCAGGAAAGACTTTTGACAGAATTTAATGTGGATCTTTTAGCAACAGCACCCTCAGTTGAGTATTTAGTTGACGGTAAACCTCTTTCCAGCCCTTCTTCTTTGGAGCAATTCTCCCAAATTTCAGAACCCTGGGTAAAATTAAGAATCTTTGTACCCCAAACATATATTGGTCCGGTTATGGAATTGGTTCAGGATAAAAGAGGTAAATTTGTTACCATGGAGCATTTTGGGATTCAAGTTGAAATGATTTATGAAATGCCATTATCTGAAATGGTAAGCAATTTTTACGATAGGTTAAAATCAGTATCTTCGGGGTTTGCCTCGCTTGATTGGGAATTTTTGGAATTTAGGGAAGCAGGCTGTGTTAGGGTTGATATCCTAGTTGGCGGGGAAAAGGTGGATGCGCTGTCTCAAATTGTGATCAGGCAAAAAGCTGAGAGTTTTGGAAGAAATATGGTTGAAAAGTTAAAAGAAGTTTTACCAAGGCAGAACTTTGAAATATCTGTACAGGCTGCTATTGGGGGTAAAATCATAGCCAGGGAAACATTGTCTTCTTTTAGAAAAGATGTTACTGCTAAGTTATATGGCGGGGATAGAACCAGAAAAGATAAACTGCTTGAGAAGCAAAAAAAGGGCAAGAAAAAAATGAAGATGGTAGGACGTGTTGAAATCCCCCAAGAGGCATTTTTAGCCATTCTGAAAAGTTAGTAGAATATATACATGAATATAGTAAAACCCCCTAAGCTGAATATAGGTGAAACTATTGGAATTATGGCTCCGTCTTTGCCTGTGCTGCCTTCTTTTAAAGAAAATTATGAAAGAGGGAAAAGAGTAATCCGGCAGTTGGGATTTAAGATTAAAGAGGGTAAGACAATAGGCAAACAAAAATGGTGGATGGCAGGTAACCCAAAAGAGGTGGCAGAAGATATCAATAATATGTTTTCTGATAAAAGCATTAAGGCAATTATGGCTCAGACAGGAGGTTATTCTGCCATTACTGTTTTGGAATATCTTGACTATAAGCTGATAAGCAGTAACCCAAAACCATTTATAGGCATGAGTGATATCACAAATTTTCATATGGCTTTTTTGACAAAATGTCAGATAGTGGGATTTCATATGGATGATATTACCTTTGGATTTGGTGGAATAAAACCAGAGGAAGAAAGCTTGCTGGAAGTAGATAAACAATTTTTTCTGAATTTTTTAACCAAGCCAGATCCACCGGGGATCATAAATCCTTTAACTGATTGGGAGCAGTGGCAAAAAGGGAAAGCCTCAGGTCATCTTATTGGTGGAAATTTGCATTTAATGTGCCAGCTGGCTGGAACAGAATATTTCCCGCCAATTAATGCTTTTGAAGGAAATATTTTATACCTGGAGGAGGTTGGAGAACAGCTATACAATATAGTACGTTACCTTACTCAACTTAAATATTTAGGAATTTTTAATAAAATTTCCGGTCTTTTAATTGGAAAGGTGACTTATATCAAACCTGCCAGGGAAAAAGAAATTATAGAACCTACTTTAAAAGAGATGGTTTTAGACCTTTTAAAAGATTTTGATTTTCCCATTATGGCTAACTTAGATTTTGGACATTTTACTGTTAATATTCCCATGCCAGTTGGTATTAAGGTTTCTTTTGATACCTCCAAAAAAGAACTGAATTTTTTGGAATCAACAGTTATTTAGCCTGACCTCAGCTCACAATCACTAGCAGAAAACCGGAGGTTTCTATCCGCGGAAGTTTATTTGGCAGATTAGGCAGCGTAAGCTTTCAGCTGCATATATTTTGGCAACTTGATCTGAGAGTTTGAAGCTAACTTCTGAGTTTTCATCAAGGGTAAGTATATTGGGACTGTTATCAAAAGACAAAGTGGCTTTACCCCGGACTAATTTAAATCCAATTTGGCCACCATCTCCCGGATAGATAGGATTTCTCTTTTCAGTGATGTTATTAAAGGTTAAACCCCACTTTTGAGGTTTTTCAAAAGATTCACCGGTAATACTTTTAAAATAGCCGGTTGAACCAAAAGAGGTGGATAAAACAATTCCATCACCAATATACAACTGCCATCCGGATATATTATTTTGAAGAATTTTAAAACGGATAGCATGAATAGGTTCAATATTTCTGATGACAAAATCATTTAGGGCAAAAAACTTTTTATAATAAATTGTTGTTTCCAGTTTTTGATATTCTTTAAGCTGCAGCTTTCCTTCCAGTAAGTCTTTTAATAATACCTCATCTTCATGATTGGAACATTTTTTACAAATATTACTATTTCTTATTGGCAGTTTGGGAATACCTGGGAACTGTCTTTCTGCATGCAATAATGTACCGTCTCCTCCGTAACTTATGGTTATTTCAGGGTTTTCTTTTACTACTTCAAAACCCGCATTTCTAACTTTCTTTTCAATCTCAGAGGTGTCTTTACCAACAATTACAACTTTCATAAGCAAATGATACTATATGTCAGTTATAGTACAAACGGACAATAATTTAAGGATGCGTTTGGTATACAATTAGGTACAATTTTTTTGTATACTTAAGTCCTTTAAAATGAATGATAAAATTTCTCCTTTTCTTGCTCTTAAAATAACCCCTTATAGAAACTATTTGCTAGGAGCGTTTCTTTCGGAAATAGGCAATCAGATGCAGATTGTGGCTGTTGCATGGCAAGTTTATGAATTAACCAGAAACCCTATTTCATTGGGATTAATAGGGGTAGCAAACCTTCTGCCGATTTTACTTTTTTCCCTGATAGGAGGACTGGTAGCTGATAAGGTAGATAGGAAAAAGCTTTTAATAACAAGCCAGATAGCCCAGGCTATCTTAGCCGGTATCCTTTTTACCTTAAGTTTTTATCATCTGATTAACCCTTGGCTGATCTATATTATCCTATTTTTTATAGCAACAGCTCAGTCCTTCTCCATTCCAGCCAGACAGGCTCTTTTGCCTCATCTGGTGCCAAAAAGGTTATTTATGAATGCAGTTTCATTGGCTAGCCTGCAGTGGCAAACTACCATCATGATTGGCCCAGCCATTGCGGGGTTTTTAATTGGCCTGACAGGGGTATCTGTCATATACCTCCTTAATGCTTTCTCTTTTATATTTTTTGTTGTCTCAATTTTATCCATTAAGGTTAGTTTACAAAAGCATGATCAAGAAGAAGTTGAATTTAGCCTGTCTTCTGTATGGGAAGGTATTAAATTTGTTTTATCCAGCCCTATCCTTTATTCAACTATGATTCTGGATTTTTTAGCTACCTTTTTTGGCGAAGCAACAATACTTTTGCCTGTATTTGCCAAAGAAGTTTTGCATGTAGGGCCTTCGGGGTTAGGGCTTTTGTACGCAGCGCCTGCAATTGGTGGAATTCTGGCAGGTTTGCTTATTGCAGCTTTACATCATAAGCTGAAACATCAGGGTCAACTCATTATCGGATCAATAATTTTATATGGTGTTTCAACTGTGGCCTTTGGTTTGTCTAAAACATTGCCTCTTTCTCTAATATTTCTAACTTTGGTAGGATTTGGGGATATGATTTCAACTATTATTAGAAATACTATCAGGCAGATGGTTACTCCTGATCATCTAAGGGGCAGGATGTCCTCAGTCACCAGGATTTTCTTTCAGGGGGGACCCCAGCTTGGGGAAATTGAAGCTGGCTTTTTAACGAAGTTGATTGGAGGACCAGCCACAGTAGTAGTTGGAGGAGTAGGAGTAATTGCCATTACTTCAATTATCGCCTGGAAAAGTAAAAGTTTAAGGCAATATCAGGGCAAAGAACTGGTTGTTTAGTCCTTGACAAGAGTTAGCACTCATGGTATCTTAGTGCTAATGATAGTCTTAACAGACAGGCAAAAAGCACTTTTAAAAGCAATTATTGAGGAATATATTGAGACAGCAGAGCCGGTCAGTTCTGAAGTGATTGAGCGCAAGTATAATTTGGGGGTTTCCCCTGCCACTATCAGAATTGAGATGGTCCGTTTAACTGAGTCCGGGTATCTGCGCCAGCCTCATACTTCTGCAGGCAGGGTACCTACATCAATGGGTTTTAGGCTGTATGTTTCAGAGCTGATGAAGGAAAAACAGCTGCCTGTTACAGCAGAAGTCTCAATTAAAGACGCTCTTATGTCACAAAGACATAAACACGAGCAGCTTTTAAAAGAAGCTGTTAAGGCTTTGGCAAAGCGCTGCGATATGCTGGGTTTGGCTGTGGATAGCGGGGGACAGGTTTATTATGCAGGAGCAGCCAATATCTTGGATTGGCCGGAGTTTTATGATATTGATGTAACTAGGTATGTATTGGGGTTGTTTGATGAATTCCCCAGACTGCAAAATATCATCGGCCGGGCCCAGGGGGCTGATCTAATTCATATCTTATTTGGAGAAGATATGGAGTTTGAGAATTTGCATTCAACAGGGTTTGTATTTACCAGATATGAGCTGGATCCTGAAAAAGAAGGAGTAATCGGAGTAATAGGGCCTGCCAGGATGAATTTTGCCTTAGTCCTGCCTTATGTTAAATATGTGAGGAATTTATTAGTAGAAGCTATGAGAGCTTAAAGGAGATTATAGTATCTAAGTACTAAAAATATGGGCAAAAAACAAGAAAACAAAGTAGAACAATTAGAGCAGAAAGTTATAGAGTTGGAGAGTCAGCTTAAAAGAGCTGTGGCTGATTACCAGAATTTAGAAAAAAGGGTTAGTGAAGGCAGATCAGAGTTAACAAGTTTTGTAGGGGCGCAGCTTTTAAAAAGGTTATTGCCAGTTCTAGATCATCTGGAGCAGGTAGTTGATCATGGTGGATCCACCCTGAGTGGACAGAATGAGTCAAAGGCTTGGTTTCAGGGAGTAGAGTTGGCAGTTAAGGAATTTAAGCAAATTTTGCAATCTGAAGGGTTGGATGAAATTGCAGCAGAGGGACAATTTGATCCTTCCTTTCATGAAGCAGTTGACACAAGGGAGGGTGAAGATAATAAAATATTAGAAGTCGTAAGAAAAGGGTATACTTTAAATGGTAAAGTTTTAAGACCAGTGCAGGTGGTAGTTGGAAGAAAGGAACAACAAAATGGCTAAGATCATTGGTATTGATTTAGGTACAACAAATTCTTGTGTGGCAGTAATGGAGGGTGGAAAACCCAAAGTTATTCATAGCGCTGAAGGGGAGAATACAATTCCTTCTGTTGTTAATCCTATTAAAAACATTGTAGGAAGGGTTGCTAAAAGACAATCTATAGTTAACCCCAAAGAAACAATTTTTTCTGTCAAAAGATTAATGGGAAGAAAGTTTGATGATCCTGAAGTTAAAAGAGATAAAGAATGGCTGCCTTATACCATAAAATCAGGCAAAAATAATATGGCTGTTGTGGAAGTTGAAGGCCATGAATATACCCCGCAGGAAATTTCAGCTCAAATTTTACAAAAAATCAAAACAGATGCTGAATCTTATTTAGGAGAAAAAGTTACAGATGCTGTGATTACAGTACCGGCCTATTTTGATGATGCCCAAAGGCAGGCTACCAAGCAAGCAGGAGAAATTGCAGGGCTTAATGTGCAAAGAATCATCAATGAGCCAACTGCAGCTGCGCTAGCTTATGGTTTAGACAAATCCCATGCTCATACAATTGCTGTATATGACCTTGGCGGTGGAACTTTTGATATCTCTGTATTAGAACTGGGTGATGGAGTAATTGAGGTAAAGTCCACAAATGGTGATACTCATTTGGGCGGAGATGATTTTGACCAAGTTATTATTGACTGGTTGAGCGATGAATTCAAAAAGACCGAAGGAATAGATCTTAAAAGTGACAGACAGGCTTTGCAAAGACTAAGAGATGCAGCAGAAAAGGCCAAAATTGAGCTTTCTTCTTCAATGGAAGCAGAAATTTCAATCCCATTTATCACAGCTGGTTCAGAAGGTCCGAAACATTTGGAGATGAAATTATCAAGGGCAAAACTTGAAGCTATGGTTAAGCCTTTGATTGATAAAACATTTGAGGCTGTTAAAGCTTCCCTGAAGGACTCGAAACATGATCCAAAAGAAGTTGATGAGGTGGTTCTGGTTGGAGGTATGACCAGGATGCCGGCAGTTCAAAAAGCTGTACAGGAATTTTTTGGCAAAGAGCCTCATAAAGGTATTAACCCGGATGAAGTGGTGGCTGTTGGGGCAGCTATCCAGGGTGGAGTATTAGGCGGGGAAGTTAAAGATGTCTTGCTTTTAGACGTTACTCCTTTAACTTTGGGCATAGAAACATTGGGTGGAGTCAGAACACCTTTGATTTCCAGAAATACCACTATTCCAACTTCCAAATCAGAAACTTTTTCAACAGCTGCTGATAACCAACCAGGAGTGGAAATTAATGTTTTACAGGGCGAAAGAGAGATGGCAGCTGACAACAAATCTTTGGGTAAGTTTATCTTAGATGGTATTCCACCGGCGCCCAGAGGTGTACCTCAAATTGAAGTAACATTTGATATCGATGCCAATGGTATCTTAAATGTATCTGCTAAAGATAAGGCCACAAATAAAGAACAAAAGATTACCATTCAGGGTTCAACAGGTTTGGATAAAGATGAAGTTGAGAAAATGACCAAAGAGGCAGAAGCTCATGCTGAGGAAGATAAAAAGAAAAAAGAGGGGATTGAAACAAAAAATATAGCGGATGGCTTAGTTTACCAAACAGAAAAAACCTTAAAAGACCAAGGTGATAAGGTGCCTGCAGATGTTAGGACTGAAGTTGAACAGAAGTTAAATGAATTAAAGGAAGCCTTAAAAGGTGATAATGTTGATGATATTAAGAAAAAAGGTGATGCCTTAGGTGAGGTGCTGCAAAAAGTAGGATCTGCCATGTACCAAGGTCAACAAGGGCAACCTGGTGGAGCAGAACAACCTCAACCAGAACAAAGTGGAGAAGCTCCTAAAACAGAAGAGGCTGTGGAAGGTGAGGTTGTTGAGGAAGAAAAAAAATAATGGGTAATCAAGAAAGAGTAAACTGCAGGATAGATGATATAGGGGGAGCGCCAATTATTGATCTTCCTTCCGGGCCTATTTTCCCTCCTGAGGAATCTATGCACACAACTTACGAGAGAATCAGAAGGGAACAAAAGAAGGGTAAACCACCAAGGAAACCTAGAGTTATAACAAGCCTAAGTTTTTACAATGGGACTACACGCAGATTCCGGAAAAATTTACCGCCTGGATAGATAAACCGGCGGGGATAAAATTTTTAAACGCCTCGGGCAACCGAGGCTTTTTAATTCGGTGTGCTAATTAACAGATCTATCGTATAATAGACGCGGATGAGAGGAAGGTATTATGACAAAAAGAGATTATTACGAAATACTTGGTGTACCCAAATCAGCTTCTGAGGATGAGATAAAATCTGCTTACCGTAAATTGGCCAGAAAACATCATCCGGATGTAGACAAAAATGCCGGGGCTGGCGAGAAATTTAAAGAAGTATCTGAGGCCTATCAGGTTTTGTCTGATTCTTCAAAAAGAAAACAATATGATCAGCTTGGCCATTCTGCCTTTACCTCTTCTTCAGGAGGGGGCTTTGGTGGAGGCGGTCCGTTTGGGGGTCAGGGTGGTTTTAGAACTTATAGCTGGTCATCTTCAGGGGGATCTGCTTTTGGAGGGGATTTTGGGGGATTTGAGGATCCATTTGAGCTGTTTGAACAAATTTTTGGCATGGGTGGGTTTGGAGAAACTTATAGAAGAAGACCAACTTATCAGTTGAACTTAAGTTTTGATGAGGCAATAAAAGGGGTTACCAAAGAAGTTGAAGTTGAATCAAGAGGCAGCCAGGGAAGACTGGAGAGAAAGAGGATGAAGATTAAAGTGCCGGCAGGGGTGGATTCTGGTACGAAAATGAGGTTTGGTTCCTCATCTGACGGGCTGGATATTATTTTTCAAGTCAGCCGCCACCCTGAGTTTCTAAGAGAAGGGTCTGATATTTTTTCTGAAATTACAGTCAATATTCCTCAGCTGGTCTTAGGAGATATATTTGAAGTAAATACTGTACATGGAAAAGTTAAAGTAAAGGTTCCTCCTGGTACTCAACCAGGGTCTTTGGTAAAACTTAAAGGCAAAGGTGCTCCGCGTTTAGGTTCTGCAGGTCACGGGGATCACTATGTCAGGGTAAATTTGGAGGTTCCCAAAAACCCCTCAAAACAGGAAAGACAATTATATGAAGAATTATATAACCTTCAGGGTAAGAAAAAGGGTTGGTTTTAATATCAGCATGATTTAGTCCCCCTTTACTTAGACGCTTAATAGCTTGACTTCAATTTAAGATAAGATTAAAATACCTTTGTTAATAGTCAGGGGACCTGAAAGGTGGGCTAGTCCCACCTTTTTAATTAAGTACGGACTAATAACTACCAACTAATAACTAAATTATGGCTCAAGCTAGAACAGAATTTGCTGCAGCATTAAATCAAATAGCCTCTGAAAAAGGGGTAGATGTAGAGGTGGTGTTAGATGCCATCCGTCAGGCTGCCTTAGCTGCCTATAAAAAAGATTTAACTTTGAGGAATGAGGTAATTCCAGAAGATTTTGAGCAATTTACCTCTAAGGTAGACCCTGTAACTGGTGAGATTTCTATTTTTGACAAGGATAAAAATATTACTCCTCCTGGATTTGCCAGAATTGCTGCCTCAATTGCAAAGCAGGTAATTATGCAAAAATTAAATGAAGCTGAAAGAGGGGCTATTCTGGCAGAATATGAAAGCAAAGTAGGGACTGTTATCTCAGGCAGTATTCAAAGGCAGGAAGGCAATACTTATTTTATAGATTTAGGCCGTGCTGAAGGGGTATTACCTCCATCTGAGCAAGTTCACAATGAAACTTATATTCAAAATCAAAGATTAAAGTTTTTGGTTAAAGAAATAAAAGAAGGAGGCAGAGGATCAGAAGTGGTAGTTTCCCGCTCAGATCCAGCTTTAGTAAAAGCCCTATTTGCTTTAGAGGTTCCTGAAATTCAATCAGGTGCAGTTGAGATTAAGGTGATTGCCAGGGAGGCTGGTTCCAGATCTAAGATTGCAGCGGTTTCCACCCAAGAAGGTGTTGACCCGGTAGGTTCGCTAGTAGGACAAAAAGGAGTCAGGGTTCAAGCTGTGATGAGTGAGCTGGGGGATGAAAAGATTGATATTATTTCCTATTCGGATGATCCTGCCAGATTTATTGCTGGAGCCCTGTCTCCTGCCAAAGATATCCAGGTTAGGTTAGATGAGGATAATAGGGTGGCAACAGTCACTGTACCTCAATCCCAATTGTCTTTGGCCATAGGAAAAAAAGGGCAAAATGTCAGGCTGGCTGCCAAATTAACAGGTTGGAAGATTGATATTGAAGGAGCAGAAGAACCGGAAATAGAGAGCGAAAGCGTAAAGGCCCCCGGCTCTGAGCCTCAGGCAGAAACCAAGGAAGAAGAAAAGCAACAAATAGAAGAGGAAGTGAAAGAAGCAGAAGAAAATGCAACAACTGGGGAGGAAAAGCAAAAAGCTGAGGAAGCAGGGGAAGTTTTGGAAAGAGCAGTTGATGAAGAAAATGAGAAAGAAGAAAAAGAACAATTAGAAGAAGCATTGAAAGAAAATGAAGATAAAAAAGTGTAGTATGGGGAGGATTAAGTATGAGTCAAATTATCAGACCGCCAATAGTAACTATACTTGGCCACGTAGACCACGGTAAAACCACATTGTTAGACTTTATAAGAAAATCTTCAGTGGCTGCTAAAGAGCATGGGGGGATTACCCAACATATTGGTGCTTACCAAGTAACTCATAACTCAAAACTAATAACTTTTATTGATACTCCTGGTCATGCTGCTTTTGAAAAAATGAGATCAAGGGGTGCTAAAGTGGCAGATATAGCTGTTTTGGTAGTGGCAGCAGATGATGGGATAATGCCACAGACAGTTGAGGCCATAAAACATATCCAGTCTGCCAAAGTGCCTATGATTGTGGCTGTTAATAAAATAGATTTGCCAGGAGTAGATAAGAATGTTCAATTAAATAAAATAAAAAAACAATTGTCAGACAGGGAAATAAATTTAGAAGAATATGGAGGAGATGTTCCCCTGGTGCCTTTGTCAGCCAAAATAGGAGAAGGGGTGGATAAGCTGCTCGAAACAATCCTTTTGGTAGCTGAACTAAATGAGCTAAAAGGGGATCCAGCAGTTTCCCCTGCAGGAGTTGTTATTGAGGCTAATTTAGATAAATTTAAAGGGCCCATAGCCACCTTACTTATAAGAAATGGTACGCTAAAAAAAGGGGATCCGGTTTTAATTGGAGGTGTAAAAGGTAAGGTGCGTGGATTAGTTGATTCAACTGGTAAGAGCGTAGATTCGGCTGGTCCATCTGTGCCTATTGAGGTTTTAGGCTTGGAAGCTGTTCCAGCAGTTGGGGCAACCCTAGGTGAAGAAGTACCAACTGCTGACTACCAACTACTGGGTACTTCTTTGGTAGATAGATTAAAACAGGGTGAAACTAAGAGTTTAAAGATTATTATTAAAGCTGATAAGCAAGGTTCTTTAGAAGCGATTCAAGCATCGCTTGAGAAGTTGGCCCCAGACCAAAATAAAGGTGGTGATGTTGTTAAGGTTATCTTCTCTGGCACAGGAGAAATTGGAGAGGAAAATATAAAATTGGCCCAAGCTGTAGGAGCTATTGTGGTTGGGTTTAATGTTAAAATTGCCCCAACAGCCCAGAAATTAGCAGAAAATGAACATGTTTTAATTAGAAATTACAATATTATTTATGAACTTTTGGAAGATATAGAAGAGGTAGTAAACACTTTGCTTGAGGTAGGGCAACTGGAAGAAGTTTTAGGTAAGGCAGAAATCATAGCTGAGTTTCCATATGGTAAAAATGAGCGGATTGCAGGCTGCAGAATGCTTGAGGGCACTATTGCCAAAGGACAAAGATTAAGGGTTGTAAGAGATGGCCAAATAATTGGTGAACCTAAACTCAAATCCTTAAAAAAGGTTAAAGAAGAAGTAAATAAGGTGGAAAAAGGTAATGATTGTGGAATGCTTTTTGACCCAGTCATAGATTTTCAAACAGGGGATATGGTGGAATCCTTTAGGGTGATATAAACTTCTGCGGACTGTAAGTACTTGAAGACTGTAATTTCTTCGCTTACGCTTGAAATTATGGGATATTTGTGGTAAAATCCGGTTAACTGCTTCAAAACTCAATGAAATACGACTCACAGCTTGTTGAGCTTAAGAATTTACTCCCAACTGCCAAAAGCATCTTAATTGCTTTACCTTCTAATGCTTCAATTGATACCTTAGCTTCAGGACTTGCTTTATTTTTGGTATCAGAAGCCTCAGGTAAGCAAGTAAGCGTTGTTTGTGAGACAGATATAACAGTTGGCCAGTCTCATCTTTTTGGAATAGATCATATACAAAAAACTTTGCCTGTTACAGAGGGTGGAAATTTAACCCTAACTTTAGAAGGGGTAGCTGCTTCAGATAATACTGTACCTGCTTTAGAAAAATTAGACTGGTATGCAGAAAACAGTAACTTAAATTTAGTCTTTCATGTTTTACCTGGTCAGACTTTCCAGCCAAGAAGGATTGTCCCGCACTATCAAGGCAGTGGTTTTAATTTAATTTTTGTAATAGGTGCTGCCAATTTAAATGCTTTGGGTCAAATTTATCAGAACAATAGTCAAGCTTTCTCCGGTTCTCATATTGTGAATATTGATATTCAACCTGCTAACACCAATTTTGGTCAAACTAATGTAGCGGATAACAATGCTTCTTCTGTTTCTGAGGTAATGACTAATGTGATTTCTGACTTGGGTTTTACTTTAGACGCAGATGCAGGAAGTAACTTATTAGCAGGAATCTTTGAAGCTACAAGTAATTTAACAAATCCCAATCTGGGACCTGAAGCTTATATGGCTGTTGCAACTTTGTTAAGAGTTGGCAGCAGGAAACCAGGTTCGCAAACATTTACAACTCCAGTGTCTCAACCGCAACCAGTTACCCAAGCTTATGATTGGAGTGCCTTAATGCCAAAAAATCAGTCTCAAGGGCAAGTACAAAGCATTCCTGACTTTGCAGCTTCTTCACTTGCTTCAACTGCTCCTTCTCAGCCTGTGGCTGATGCAGGTGACCATGAAACTGTTACACAATCACAGCCTTCATTTTCAGCGCAACCTTCTCCTGAAGAAAGACCAGCAGAAGAAGGGGTGATTTCCGAGACAGTTGAACCAGAATGGTTGACCCCCAAAATCTTCAAAGGGTCATCTTTAGGATAATTTTGTTATCCCAGAAATCCCTTATTGCTTTATCTCCTCTTTATAGGATAATATCTGGCTATTAGTCAGATAAAATGTTTTTTAAAGGTTTAAAAAAGGCGTTTAGTTTAATTACTGTCTTTTTATTATTGTTTGGGCAATATACTTTCCCGGTTCTGGCCCAGGAAGCCACTACTTCTGCTCAGTTAAATAGTCAGGTTGTTTTAGACACATCTTTTGAGTCTACAGCTTCGGCAACAGTTTCTCCTGCTGTAGCAGTTGAGCCAGCTTCCTTATCTGTATTGGATTGGGATAATGGGCCCGGCGGTATAGCCATCACCCATGAAAACGTCAGGATTGACCAATTATACAAAGCTCCGCAAAATGATAAAGTAACATTAAAATTCAATAAACTTCCTTCCAACCCGGGCAAAATCTCAATTAAAGAAGTACCTGTAAATTCCCTGGGAGATGACAATTTAAACCCTGTGACAGACAAAGCTTATGATATCACTTCTACTATGGAAAATGGTACCTTTGAATATACCTTAACTTTGCCTACCCCAAAAACTGAACAGGTAGAGGTTAAAGCCTCAGAAGATAACCAGACCTTTGTTACTTTAGGAGGAGTAACAGCCCAAACAGATACTCTCACTATTACAGGTTTAAACCATTTTACTATCTTTGTGGTAACCACCGTCACAGATTTTAATAATGGAACCTCTTCGGGAACTACTGTCACTGATGTGGGAGGTGGCGATGGCAGTGTGACTAATGCCTTGGGTTCAGAGATAGTTGATCAATTGCAAACAACAGGGACAACGGCAGAAACTTTCGACAGTGCCAAATGGTTAGCTCAAACTTTCACCCCTGCCCAAAACGGAATGCTGACTGGCTTAACTTTAAGCCTAAGAAAACAAAATAGCGATGATGGTTCAGGAGATGTGACAGTTGAAATTAGAAACACCAGCAGCGGTTTACCTACCGCATCATCTCCCCTGGCAACAGCCTCAGTTAGTCCTACATCTCTTCCCACCGCAAAGGGAAATGTGAACTTTGTTTTTTCCTCACCTGCCCCGGTTACCACAGGCACACAATACGCTATTGTAGTACATCGGGCAAATACCTCAGACACTGATGATTATGATTGGTACCGTGAAAACAGCAGCACGGATTATACTGGCGGAGGGGGATATAAATCAACCAATAGCGGTTCTACTTGGCCAACTAATTTTGGGGATGATTTTATTTTTACAGAAAAATATAAAACATACGGAACCAGCGGTACTCAAATATCAGAGGTTAAAGATACAAACTCTACCTCAACTATTTACTCAACCTTATCCTGGAATGAAAGTCTTGCTGCCGGAACTGATATTACTTTTGAAGTTAGGGCATCAAATACCGCTTTTGCCAAAGGTGATACTAGTCCATCCTGGGTATCTTTAGGATCAGCCAACTCTCCAATAGACTTAAGCAGCGCCTTGCCTGATACGTATCAATATTTTCAGTGGCGGGCAACTACTTCCGGTACTGTTAATACCACTCCAACTTTACAAGATGTCACTGTTAACTATAACCGCCCTCCGTCTTTTGATGCAATTGCCAACCAGACAGTTAATGAAGATGTTGGTGCACAAAATATTACCATCACCAATATTTCCCCTGGTCCCTCAGATGAATCTGATCAAACAGTAATTTTGTCTGCAACCTCAAATGATGCTTCAGTTGTGCCAAACCCGACTGTTTCCGGCTCCGGCGCTACCCGAACGCTGACCTATACGCCGGTTGCCAATTCCAGTGGCACAGCCACTATTACAGTGACAGCTACTGACAGCCTAGATCTCTTCTTCTCCCGTACCTTCGACATTACAGTCATTCCTAATGGCCATGTCGTTATTGTCAAAGATGCCATTTCCAATAACGCTCAGGATTTTACCTTCCATAATAATTTTGGCAACGGCAACCCCGATACCTTCCAGCTCGATGATGACGGTAGTGAAACCAATACGCTTAAAAAGAGCCAGGACTCCGAAGTTTTCCCCGGCAACTATGCTGTTTCAGAAGATGAAGTGCCGGGATGGAAATTGAGCAGCGCCGTTTGTAGCGATGGTAGCTCAGTTGATGCAATTGATGTCAGCGCCGGTGAGACTGTTACCTGTACTTTTACCAACAAAGAGTTAGCCACTATCGTCTTAGTGAAGAATACTCTGGGAGGTGATGACACTTTTGATTTTGAGATGAGCAGTCAAAATCTGCCTGCTTCTTCTTCCCAGATAACCACATTAGCGAACAGCGGTAGTCAAACATTCACTGATATTGATCCGGACGATACTTACAGTATTTCTGAGAATGTTCCTGAGGGCTGGGATTTAACCAGTTCATCCTGTACCGGTACCAATACTCCCGACAGTATTACACCTAATACCGGAGAAACGATCACCTGTACTTTTACTAACACCAAGCGGGGCTCAATCAGTGGCTATAAATTTATAGACACTAATGGAGACGGGGTCTGGGATAGAGAAAATGAGTGGGAGGAAGATAGCTGGCGGATTACCCTAAGCGGTGGACCAAATAATGACACAACTTTGGAATCCTGGACAGGTGATGCAGATACAGGACAGTATCTGTTTGAAAATCTTTTACCTGGTACTTATCGGGTCTGTGAGGATATCGCTACCAGTACAGATAACTTCGATGGTTGGACACAAACTACCCCATTGAATAACCCCATTTGTCCGGATGGCACAAACGGATATGAGATAACATTATCTGCAGGGGAGAATTCTGAAAATAATGATTTTGGAAATTTCAAAAAGATTACTATCTCTGGTTGGAAATTTGAGGACATGATAGCTGACGGTTCTTATAATCCAAATGATCCTAATCATCCTGACCAAAGATTGTCCGGCTGGACTATTTTTATCGACGGAAACAGTAACGGGGTTTTTGATGAGGGTGAGAAATCCGCTACCACAGGCGAAGACGGCAGTTACAGCCTTGATAATCTGCGTCCCGGCACTTACAGAGTGAGAGAAGCTTCACAAAGTGGCTGGATACAGACTACTACTAATCCTTCGGATATTGAGGCTCAATCAGGCAATGATGTAAGTGGTATTGATTTTGGTAATTTTAAGAAGGTGATTATTGATATCTTTAAGTGGAAAGATTTGAATGCAGATGGGGAATGGGATAAAGGTGAGTTAGGTATTGGTGGCTGGGATATGAGGATAGAGGAAGCAATTAAAACACTCGCCTCAACCCCTAACCCGGTTGAGGGTCAACCTCCGGTAATGACCGAGGAAATTATCTACGGGGGGCTAAGGATCCTTCCCACCAATGATGATGGGAAAGCTTCTTTTGAGGTAGATAAACCGGGAACTTATAGAATGACTGAGAGCACACAGGATAATTTCCAAAGAACCCACCCTCAGGTGGATTCCTTCTTTGATATTTTTGTGGAAGTTGGTGGCCAGACCACGGAAGGTGAAACCTCAATTACCAAGGATAAAAATGACCAGCCTTTAAGGTTTGGAAATGCTCCTTTCCAACAGCTTAGTGATGCCAAGTTTGTGCCCACCAGCGGGGATGGGAGCTCAACCTCTTCCATTGTAGTCTTGGGAGATTCCACAATTAACGTCAGCGTTAATGGCGGAACAAGCAGCGTATCTTTGCCAGCCAATACTATTATTACCAGAACTGATGGGGGATTAATTGATACGTCTTTGTTAAGCGCGCAAAATGTCACCACAGGATCATTATCAGGACTTGGGACAGGAGTGGTGGTTGACGGGGCCATGCAATGGGGGATACCTAATTTGGGGTTAAGTTTTAGCAGTCCCATCACTATAAACATTTATGTGGGAACAGCTTTAAATGGACAAACACTTAATGTAGTCCGTTCTTCCAGCACTTCATCAGGCTGGACATCTGACGGGATTGTAGCTCCTGCCACCTGTGTAGTAAGTAATGGTTTATGTATATTCCAAGCCACCAAGGCTTCATACTATGCTACTACTCATACTGGTTCCACTTCTACCTCAACTTCTTCCACAAGTTCAAGCAGTGGAGGTGATGGTGGAGATGGATTAGGTTGTGCAGTCCATGACTGTTCCGTTAGAAGTACCTCCCCGCAAAATCAGGTTTTGGGAGTCTCGATACAACCAACAGCCGTTGGATTTGCTTCTGGAGTGTTAGGTGTGTCTGGTGAAAATCAGCAGGGTAATATTGGTGTTGGTGAACAGGGTCAGGTACAAGGTGAAGCAACAGAAAGTTCTCAGCCTGCAGCCCAAGCTCAAAAAAAAGCAGGAGAAGGTTTGCCTTTTAATGTTAAGGTAGTGATGGTGATCGTAGTGCTGCTTCTGGGTGGTTTCGTTCTCTTCCGTTTAATAATAAAGTAGATATTGCATATTCCAGTCCTTTCTGATAAACTACGCCTACAAGTTTAAGGAATTACTTCTTGGCACCGAGGTTATTCCAAAATAAGGAGGATGCCATGCCACTTGATCCAAAAATTAAGCAGAAAATAATAAAAGAATTTGCCACAAAATCTGGTGATACAGGTTCTCCTGAAGTTCAGGTTGCTCTTTTAACAGAACAAATTAAAAATCTTACCAGTCATTTGAAAGAACATACTCACGACATACATTCAAGAAGAGGGCTTTTGTCTATGGTTAATAAAAGAAGAAGGCTGCTTCAATATTTAGTTAAAAAAGATGAAGAAAGATATAAAGTTGTCATAGATAAATTAGGATTGTCTAAATGATAACTTTGTGATATAATTAAAAAAGTTTAGGGTTTGGGGATTGCAAAGAGTTATGTAGTCATCAGATATCAGTTCTCAGTTTTCAGATTTTGTCTGAAAGCTGAAAGCTGAAGACTGACAGCTAGTTACCTCTTATCCAGTTTCCAAATCCTCCAAAAAAATTTAATGTCAAAAATTGTTACAAAAGAACTAGACCTAAATGGTCGTAAATTACGTTTAGAAACAGGCAGACTGGCCAGTCAGGCAGATGCTTCTGTTTTGGTGTCTTGGGGTGAAACTGTGGTACTAGCAACAGTAGTCAGCAAGCCTCTGGTTGAAGATATAGGTTATTTTCCCCTCTCAGTTGAATTTGTAGAGAAACATTACGCAGGAGGCAGGATTTCTTCTTCCAGATTTATTAAGCGGGAAACCAGGCCTTCAGATGAGGCTGTTTTAACAGGCAGACTGATTGACCGTTCCATCAGACCCCTTTTTCCTAAGGAATATCATAACGAAGTACAGGTAATTATTACTGTTTTATCAATTGATCAATCCAATGATCCGGATATTTTAGGTTTAATTGCAGCCTCAGCAGCTTTATCTGTATCCTCTATCCCCTGGCATGGTCCTCTGGGTGTGGCCAGGATTGGAGAGGCAGAAGGAAAATTGATGATTAATCCCACTATAGAAGAGCTGGAAAATTCTAACTTAGATCTATTCGTGGCTTCTACAAAAGATAAAGTGGCCATGATTGAAACTAAAGGAAATCAAGTTTCAGATGAGATTGTTTTTAATGCAATTAAAGAAGCTCATCAGCATTCTCAGCCAATAATATCTTTAATTGAGGAATTTGTTTCTGAGGCAGGTAAAGAAAAACAATCTTATTCAACAATAGCTGAGGAAGTTGAAGAAGCCTTGCTGGTTGAAGTTAAGCAAATTACCAGGGAGCGGATTGAAAAAGCTTTATTTGATGAAAAAACCGCCTGGCATGATTCAATGGCAGATCAGATAAAAGCAGAACTTACCACAAAATATACAGACATTTTAACCCCTTTAATAATCTCTGGTGTATTTGACAAGGCTGCCAAGGAAATTATGCATGATTTAATTTTAAATCAGGGTAAAAGGGTTGACGGCAGAGCTATGGATGAAGTTAGGCCAATTAATATAGAAGTTGGGGTATTGCCCAGGACACATGGCTCAGCTCTATTTTCCAGAGGCGATTCACAATTATTATCAGTAGTTACTCTAGGAGCTCCCTCTTTAGGACAAACAATTGAAGGAATGGAGGGTGAGCGGATTAAGCGCTTTATGCATTATTACAATATGAGTATTAATCCTTTTGCAACAGGGGAGGTTAAAAGACTCGGTGCTCCCTCAAGACGGGATGTTGGTCATGGGGCTTTAGGAGAAAAAGCCCTTGAACCAGTCATACCTAAGGAAAGTCAATTCCCATATGCTATCAGAATTGTCTCCGAAGTTTTAGGAGCCAATGCCTCTACTTCACAAGCAGCAATTTGTGCTTCCAGTTTAGCTTTATTTGATGCTGGTGTTCCGATTGAACCAGTGGCCGGTATAGCTTTAGGTTTGATATCTAATGATAAAAAGTTTCAGGTGATTACTGATATGCGGGCAGTGGAAGATTTTTACGGTGAAATGGACTTTAAGGTGGCGGGTACCAAAAACGGCGTTACTGCTATACAAATGGATACTAAACTTGAAGGCATTAGTTTTGAAATTATACAAGAGGCACTAAATATGGGTAAAAAAGCCCGTGATTTTATCTTGGCAGAGATGGCAAAGGCAATTCCTGCACCTGGAGAAATGTCACCGCATGCGCCCCGTGTAGAAATTATTCATATCAAACCAGAAGAAATAGGGGCCTTGATCGGTCCAGGAGGCAAAAATATCAATGCAATCATCGCTAAAACAGGAGCACAGATTGATATTGAAGATGATGGGACTGTGATGGTTTCAGCCACAAACCCAGATTCAATAAAAGCAGCCCTGGAATCAATCGAGGGTCAATTCAAAGAAGTTAAAGTGGGAGAGGAATTTACGGGAAAAGTTGTCAGGCTGGCTCCTTTTGGGGCTTTTGTTAATATTTTGCCTGGTAAAGATGGTTTGGTTCATATTTCACAAATGGCGCCAGGCCGTGTTGAAAAAGTAGAAGATGTAGTTTCTGAGGGGCAAGACGTTAAAGTTAGAGTGACTGAGGTATCCCCTGAGGGAAAAATTGGTTTGTCAATGCTTTTTGGAGCAGATATTAAACCAGAATCAGAAGGCAGGCCCTTTGGCAGAGGGCAGGGTGAATCTTCAGGTGGGTTTAGACCAGCAGGCAGTGGATTCAGACCCAGAGAAAGAAGAGGTTTTACTGACTCATTCCGTGAAGGCGCTAGACCAAGATTCGGAGATAGGCCCCGCAGAAATTTTGGAGATAGGCCAAGCGGAGGGTTTAGAGACCGGGGTGGCGGACGGGACAGAGGCGGTAGGGGCGGATTTAATAGATAAACTTGCTACAAGATAGTTGGGAAAGTTGTGAGTTTAAGGTAAAATTAATGACATATGGATTCTGCCCAAGATACTACCTTAGAGTTAAAAGCAAAAATTACCCGGGCTAAGTTACCCCAAGAAATTTCCGAGAAACTTAATAATTTATTAAGATTTAAGGTTTCGGTTTCGGAGTTTGGGGTGTTTTCTGCTTATATAGACTTTGTGACTTCCCTGCCCTTTGGGAAATTCTCTCAAGATATTTTAGATATAAACCGGGCTAAAGAGATTTTGGATAAAAACCATTTTGGGTTACAAGCAGTTAAAGATAGGATTTTAGAGTATTTGGCAGTTCTGATACTGAAGAAAAGAAATAACTCTGCCTCTTTTGCAGACGGGAAGACAGCAGGGCATGCCCCAATTTTATTGTTTGTGGGTTTGGTTGGTACTGGCAAAACCTCGCTTGCTTATTCAATTGCAGAGGCTTTAGGTAGACCAATAATTAGAATTCCTTTTGGAGGCCTGGGTGATACAGCGGTTTTAAGAGGACAATCTCATATCAGGGAAGAAAGTGAACCTGGTCAAATTATAAAAGCAATAAAAGCGGTGCAAGTATCAAACCCGGTGATACTTCTGGATGAAATAGACAGGGTGGCAGCAGAGACAAGAGTTGATATTATGGGAGTATTGGTTGAGCTTTTAGACCCTGCGCAAAATCAGAATTTTGTAGATCATTACCTGGATTTTCCTTATGATTTATCACAGGTTTTATTTATAGCAACTGCCAATAACACGGGCAATATAGCAACAGCAGTAATGGACAGGTTAGAACCAATCCAGATGCCTTCTTACTCTGATGGGGAGAAGATTAAAATAGGAAGAGATTATCTCTTGCCAAAAGCTTTGGAAGAGGCAGGAGTGGAGGCTGGGTTGCTGGAAATAGATGAAGCTATCTGGCCCCATATTATCAGGCCTTTGGGTTATGATGGTGGGATCAGGTCATTATCCCGTGCTTTACAAACACTATGCCGTAAAGTTGCCAGAAAAGTAGTTGAAGGGGAAATTGGACCATTTAAAATTTCTCAGGATAATCTTGGGGAATACTTATCAGGATAATCTTAAATTGAATGAAAATAGACCGGGACTATTTGCTGAAAGGCTTGAAAATTTAATAATACATGGAAACAAAACAGTTTAAACCAACGCTTAGTCTAAATAACAACCAGCCTTTGAAGTTAATCCCTCTTGGAGGTGTCGGTGATGTTACCAAAAATATGTATGTGTATGAATATGGTGATGATATTATCATTGTAGATTGCGGGGTGGGTTTCCCGGATGAGTTGATGCCAGGGGTGGATTTGGTAATCCCGGATATGTCCTACTTAAGGGATAAAAAAGACAAAATACGGGGAATATTAATCACTCATGGGCATGAAGATCATATCGGCAGTCTTCCTTATTTGTGGCCCGAACTGCAGGTGCCAATTTATACTCAGAAATTAACAGCAGGGTTTATTAGAAATAAATTTACCGAACATAATTTAGAAAAAAATAAAATTATTGAGGTTAAAATTGATCAAAAATTAGACCTTGGAGTATTTAAGGTATCTTTTTATCAAGTCTCTCATTCTGTACCTGATTCAATGGGGATAGTTATAAGGACTCCTGTTGGTACAATTATCCATCAGGCAGACTTTAAGATTGATTGGACTCCTGTTTCAGGACAAGTAACAGATGTGGGAGCAGTTGCCTCTCTTGGAGCAGAAGGAGTACTCCTTATGTTGATTGATTGTTTAAGAGTGGAAAAGCCGGGATTTAATAAATCTGAAAAATCTATAGAGACTACGTTTGAAAAAGCTGCTCTTGAGACTGCGGGAAAAATGCTCATAACTATGACCTCATCTAATGTTTCCAGAATGCAGCAGGCTATAAATGTGGCGCAGCGAATTGGCAGGAAAATAGCAATTGTGGGACGTTCATTTGAAAATAATTTTCAAGTAGCCCGTGACTTAGGCTATTTACATATCCCTCATGGAATAGTAATCGCTCCTGATGCTATCAGTTCCTTTGCACCGCAAAAAGTTTTAGTTTTAATCGCCGGATCGCAAGGTCAGCCAAGTTCTTCTTTAGCAAGGGTTGCTAACGAAAGCCATAAACAGGTTAAATTAAAGATGGGAGATAGTGTCATCTTTTCCGCAGACCCCATTCCTTCAACGGAATCTGCCCAGAATGCTTTAATAGATGCTCTATCAAGGCTTGGTGTTACTGTTTATTATTCTGCTGTGAATGATGATTTGCATGTTTCAGGACATGGAGCTTTAGAGGAACTGAGGTTAATGGTGAATTTGGCCAAACCAAAATTTGTCTTTCCAATTGGCGGAACTTTCAAGCATGTGAGGGCATTTTCTAAAATGGTACAAGATTTAGGTTTTGAAAAACGTAAAGTGCTGGATGAGATAGAAAACGGAGATATCCTGCAGATAAGCAAGGATGATATTAAGCTGTCTGGCAGGGTGGATGTACAAAACGTGTATGTTGATGGGTTGGGTATAGGTGATGTTGGACATGTAATTTTGCGGGACAGACAAAAAATGAGTGAAGAAGGGGTTGTAGTTGTGGTGGTTTCAGTTGATCAACATACTGGAAAGCTGTCTTCTGAAGTTGATATTATCTCAAGAGGGTTTGTATTTGAGGATATGGCCAAAGAAATACTTGATACAGCAAAAGAAGTTGTCAGATCTTCTTTAGAAAGCCATGCTCATAAATCTCCAGACTGGAGATTTGTCAGAAAAACAATTGAAGATGCACTGGAAAAATTTTTCTATGATGCAACTGAAAGGAGGCCTCTGATACTCCCAGTTATAGTTGAAGTATAACCTATAGTATTATGATATAATACTTATATGTCCCGTAGAAGATCTATTTACAAACTACCAAAACTCAAATTAAGACATAAAACAATTACTGCCATTGGATCGCTTATTGCTTTTATTTTGGGTGTTGTCTCAGCAGCTGCGTTATTTACTAATTCTAATCCTTTACTGTTTTGGAAAGATTTTTTAAAGAATTTATTGGGATGGGTTAGTATTGCCTCCCCAATAGTATTCCTGTTGTCAGGTTTAGTGTTAACAAAGTCTAAATGGCGGTTTGCGCAAACTAATGTTTTGCTTGGTTTTATCTTAGTAATACTGGCGCTTGTTGGTTTAACTGCCTCAATAACGCCTGAAAAAGCAGGTTCAATAGGACAAATGTTATGGACAGAACTTTCTTCTTTTGTCAGCGTCTTCGGTGCTGTTGCTTTACTTATACTTCTCTCTTTGGTTGGTTTGGTAGTTCTTTTTAATACCTCACTGGGTCAAATTTTCCAAATATTCATTTGGATATTTAAATTATTTGTAGTGTTAAAGGATAAAATTTGGCAACCAATATTTAATAAACCAAAGACCTTTGAGGCAAAGCACATTCCAATAAAAGTTTCTGTTACCCCAGCGCCGATTAGTCCAGTTAAAGATAAAGAGCCGGTTATTGCTGATGCGCTGGTGCAAAATGTAGCGGGGCAGTCAAAAGTTTGGAAATATCCCACACTTTCACTGCTTTCTGATAAAGTCGGCCACCCAGCAGACAGGGGGGATGTTAAAAAGAGTGCGTCAATTATCGAAAAGACTTTGGACTCATTTGGAATACAAGCCAGGGTTGCCGAGGTTAATGGCGGTCCTGCAGTCACTCAATATGCTTTAGAAATATCAGCAGGCACGAAAATATCAAAGATTGCCAATTTACAACATGATTTGGCCTTGGCTTTAGCCACGCCTACAGGTACAGTAAGAATTGAAGCTCCCATTCCTGGAAAATCTTTAGTGGGGATTGAGGTGCCTAACCGTTCCCTGGAAATAGTCGGCTTAAAACATATTTTAGCCTCAGAGGATATGGCTAAACATAAATCAAAACTGGCTGTGACTTTAGGCAGAGACACCTCTTCCAAACCCATTGTTGTAGATTTAGACAGAATGCCCCATGTTCTGATTGCCGGAACAACAGGTTCTGGAAAATCAATCATGTTAAATGCTATTATTACCTCTCTTCTATTTAGAAACTCACCAGATGAATTAAAATTAATCTTGATTGATCCAAAAAGAGTGGAGTTAACAAATTATAACGGTATCCCCCATCTGTTAACTCCAGTTATTACTGAGCCGGAAAAAATCCTCTCATCCCTAAAATGGGCAATGGCAGAAATGGATAGGAGATATAAGTTATTTCAATCAGCAGGGGTAAGAAATATTGTCGGGTTTAATGAAATGTCTGGTTTTCAGGCTTTGCCCTATATTGTAATTGTTATTGATGAGTTGGCAGATTTGATGATGTTTGCACCAGTTGAAATTGAGGATGCCATTACCAGAATTGCTCAATTGGCCAGGGCAACAGGAATTCATTTAGTTGTGGCTACACAAAGGCCGTCAGTGGATGTTATCACAGGTCTTATTAAGGCCAATATTCCCTGCAGGATTGCTTTTAACGTTTCCTCTATGGTTGATTCAAGGGTAATTTTAGATGGACCAGGAGCTGAGAAACTTTTGGGAAGAGGAGATATGTTGTTTTTGCCTCCTGATGCTTCAAAACCGTTACGTATACAAGGAGTATTTTTGCAGGATACTGAAATTAATAATTTAATAAAATATCTTAAGGCAACTGGTATTGCACCACAATATACTGCTGAGGTAACAGAGATGCCGTTGGGAAGGGTAGGGGGAAAAGGCGATAGCGGGGATAGGGATGATCTTTTTGAAGAAGCAGTCAGAACTGTTTGTCAATATGACAGGGCTTCGGCATCTTTATTGCAGAGAAGGCTTAAAGTAGGGTATGCCAGAGCAGCCAGGATTTTGGATGAGTTGGAAGAGGCTGGTATTGTAGGAACAGGTGAAGGATCAAAGCCAAGGGATGTTTTAGTAAAAAATCCAGATGAATATTTTGCCCAAAGTGCTGTAACCCCAGCAAGCTGATAACCCTTTCCGTTATGAAAGCTCAATATTTAAATATGCAAGCAGATAAAATTATTGAATTACTTAAAAACAATGCAGTTGGAGTAATGCCAACTGATACTATATATGGAATTGTTGGTTCTGCGCTAAAACCGGAAACTGTAGAAAGAATTTACAAATTAAGGGAAAGATCGGAAAATAAACCGTTTATTATTTTAATTTCTTCGTTAAATGATCTGAATAATTTTAATATTGCGCTGACTATTGCCCAGAAAAAATTTTTAAAGAAACTGTGGCCTAACCCGGTTTCTGTGGTTTTGCCTGTATTATCTGATAAATTAAAATATCTTCACAGAGGACAAAATAATTTGGCTTTTAGAATGCCTAAGGATAAAGAGCTTTTAACGGTTTTAAAAGAAACAGGACCGTTGGTAGCGCCATCCGCAAACTTTGAGGGGGGAAAGTATGCTGAAGATATAGATGAGGCAAAAAAATATTTTGAGGATAATGTGGATTTTTATATTGACAAAGGAGTAATAAAATCTGAGCCCTCTACCATTATCCAGTTAAATGGTGAGGGATCATACAAAATATTAAGAAAGGGGATATTCAAAGTTAGATAAGAGGAATTTTATTATGGGTAAAAAGTTTAAGGCTTTAATTTTGGATTTTGATGGGACATTAGTAGATGCTAATTTTTATATCACACCTGAGGTAAAAGATGCAGTATCTAATTTAGAAAAAAAAGGGATTATTATCTCCCTTGCTACAGGCAGACCCTTTAAGGGGATTGTTAAAAAAATATGTAAGGATTTAAATTTATTATCCCCTCAAATTGTTTCAGGAGGGGCAGAAATAATTGATCCTCAATTTGAGAAGGTGCTTTGGTATGAACATTTTCCAGCCGGTACTGCAAAAAAAATAATCAACTATTTTTTAGAGAAAATTTATGATTTTTCAGTTGAAAGCGAAGGAGCAGTTTACATAAAAAATGCCGGGCATAAAGCATTAGGTTATGGTCCAGGAATAAATTTTAAAGATTTAAAAGAATTAAATTATCACAAAGTTGCAAAATTAGTTTTATCAGAAATTACTAAAATTGATGCCCCAAAAATCTTAGAAAAAAGGCTGACAAAGTTATATAAAGACCTTCATTTTATTAGAAGCGGTATCGGCACTGCTACAGTATTGGATATTACTTCCCAAAAAGCCACCAAACACTTAGCGGTTTTAGAATTATCTAAAATACTTAAAATTCACCCTGAAAATATGATAGGGGTGGGGGATGGGTATAATGACTATCCTTTGCTATCTGTTTGTGGTTATAAAGTTGCTATGGAAAATGCTCCAAAGGAGCTCAAGAAAATTGCAGATTTAGTAATTCCGGATGTTTCAAACAACGGATTGGTAACTTTGGTTGAGAGTATATATAATACCCATTGAAAGTATGAGAACTGTGGGTGATGTTCTAAAACAAGAGAGGGAAAAAAAGTTTTATACTCTTGATGAGATAGAAAAAGCCACCAAAATCAGAAAGGAATTGCTGGAAGCCTTAGAGCAAGGCCAGTATCAAAAACTCCCCCCAACTACTTTTATTCAGGGTTTTATTAAAAACTATGGGAAATTTTTAGGGTTAAATACAGAGAAACTTTTGGCAATTTTTAGAAGGGAATTTTCCGAGAATAAGAATCCTCCAAGGGTTTTAGAATCTTTTAGTAACCCTATGGATAAAAAAAGGTTTCGGATAACTCCCACTAATGTTTTAGTGAGTGTGGTTATTGCCCTGGTAATAATTTTTTTTGTCTATCTTTGGTTTCAATACAGATCTTTGGTGGGATCCCCGCTTTTAGAAGTAGATCAACCAGTTGATCAATTTAATGCAACTTCCAATGAAATTATTATCTCAGGGAAAACTGATCCGGAGGCAAAGGTTAGTATTAATGACCAGGAGATAGGTGTTGAAGAAGATGGAAAGTTCTCTCAACAAATTAAAATCTCAGAAAATGTCAGTAAAATTGTAATAATAGCTAGTTCAAAAGGTGGCAAGCAGACAAAAATAGAAAGAACGGTGTTTTTAAAAAGTGACAAGTAACAAGAAATTACCTGTGCCTTGTGCATGAATTTATGTCTTCCCAGCGAATTTCTTGCTGCGGATTTTTGAATCTCCAAAACTAAAAACAAAAAGATTCTACAAAAAGGTCCTTTAGGCTATAATACCTTCATGGATTCTAAAATAATCAGAGAAAAATATATAAAGTTTTTTATTGAAAAAAACCACAAGGAAATTCCCTCAGCTCCTTTAATTCCTGAAAATGATCCAACAACCCTTTTTATAACAGCAGGAATGCAGCCTTTAATACCGTATCTTTTAGGCGGAACTTACCCTGAAGGGAAAAGATTAGTTGATGTTCAAAAATGTTTACGTACAGATGATATTGATGAGGTTGGGGATGAAGTTCATCATACCTTTTTTGAAATGCTTGGTAATTGGAGTTTAGGTGATTATTTTAAAAAAGAAGCAATAAGCTGGAGTTATGAATTTTTGACCTCTTCTAAATGGTTAAATATTCCAAAAGAAAAGCTGGCAATTTCTGTATTTGCTGGTGACAGTGATGCTCCTTTTGATAGTGAGTCTTATGATACCTGGCTTAAATTAGGAATAGCTTCTGGGAGAATAGTTAAACTTCCCAAAAAAAATAATTGGTGGGGGCCAGCTGGAAAGACTGGTCCGTGTGGTCCTGATACAGAAATGTTTTACTGGGCATCTGCAGGGAATCCTCCGGATAGCTTTGATCCGGACGATTCTAGTTGGGTTGAAATTTGGAATAATGTTTTTATGCAGTTTTTTAAAAAAGAAGATGGTAGTTTTGAAAAATTAAAACAACAAAATGTTGATACAGGAATGGGGCTTGAGAGAACTGTTTCTGTTTTAGGTGGATTAAATGATGATTATCAAACAGATTTATTTTTACCAATAATTGAAAGACTGGAAGAGCAAACAAGTAAATCTTATCAAGACAATAAGGTTTCATTCAGAATTATTGTAGATCATATTAAAGCAGCCACATTCTTAATCAAAGATGGAGCAATGCCATCTAATAAATTACAGGGTTATATTCTAAGAAGACTGCTGAGAAGAGCTGCTGTAAAGTTACATCAAATAGGCGGATCCCCTGAAGTTTTACCGGAACTTGTTGACCCAGTTATCGGTATATATGGGGAAACTGATTATTTTCAAACAGATGACCGGGATGGGATAAGAGTGGTTGTAGAAGAGGAGATGAAAAGGTTTAAGCAAACCTTAAAAAAAGGGTTAAAAGAAATTGAAAAAATAGAAAAAATTGATGGCAAAATAGCTTTTGATTTATATCAGACCTTTGGATTTCCATATGAGGTTACTGAAGAGCTCCTTAGACAAAAGGGCCAAGATATTAGCAGAGAACAATTTAAGGCAGAGTTTGAAAAACACAGGGAACTTTCCAGGGCAGCCTCATCAGGAATGTTTAAAGGCGGTTTGGCAGATCATTCTGACATAGTAATTAAATACCATACAGCTACCCATTTATTGCATCAGGCCTTAAGGGATGTTTTAGGAGCACAGGTTTTCCAAAAAGGTTCTAACATAACATCTGAAAGACTAAGATTTGATTTTTCATATGAGCGGAAAATGACTGATGAAGAAATAAAAAAAACTGAAGAGATTATCAATAAAAGGATAAAAGAAGATCTAAAAGTTGATCATATGATAGTAGATTTAGAAAAAGCTAAAAGCATGAATGCAATTGGTTTATTTAATGAAAAATATGCTCTGAAAGTTTCGGTTTATGGAGTGGGCCCAAATTTTGAATTGAAAAAAAATGCCAAGGATACAAGAGTACGGGGAGGATATTATTCCTTAGAATTTTGCGGGGGACCGCATGTTGGACATACAGGTATAATTGGTGGTATAAAGATAACAAAAGAAGAAGCTGTTTCAGCTGGCATACGTCGAATTAGAGCAGAAATTGTGTTAAACTAAGGTTGACCCATGAGTTTTGCTGATAAATTAACTGCCTTTCTGCCCTTTGCAAAAAAGGAAGAGGTTTTAGAATATTTTTTTGCCGTAAATATCTCCAACGAGAAATTAATTGCTGCTCTTTGGCAGATTGAAGGAAAACAGCTTAAAATTTTAGAAACAGCCTCTGGTACCTATTCTTCTTTAAGTGAGCTTAGTAAAGTTACGGATAAACTTTTAGATTCAGTATTAGGAATAAGGGATGTTGATCCGCAAAAAATCCTTTTTGGTGTCCCAAGCACGTGGCTTAAGGATGAAAATTTGAAGGAAGACAGCTTAAAGGCGTTAAGGGATTTAGTTAAGGAGCTGGAGCTTACTCCTATGGCATATGTGGAAAGTGCTAATGCCCTGATTCATTTACTGGAAAAAACTGATGGAGTTCCCCCTACTGCTATTTTAGTGGGGTTTGAACCGCACCATTTAACAGTAACAGTTGTGAGGGCAGGAAAACTTGATGGAGTTAAAACCGTTTCCAGAGGAGACAACAGCGCAGCAGATATTGAGAAAGCATTGCTTGTTTTTACGGCTGTTGAAACCTTGCCCTCAAAAATTTTGATCTATGGTGATAATGCTCCTGAATTAAAAAATCAGCTTCTGTCGTTTCCCTGGATGTCTAAACTCTCTTTTTTGCATTTTCCAAAGATAGATACTCTTCAGGATGATATTGAAATAAAAAGCGTTTGTTTAGCAGGAGCTTCTGAACTAGAAAGTAATGTTTTATATACAGATTCAGCTATTACGGAAGAAAAGAACTCCGGTATTGATCAAAATCCGGTTAAATCCTCCTTACTTGCGGATGAGGAAGAAGTTGATAAGGAAAAGTTAGAAAGTAACCAGCAGGATTTTTCTGGTTTTGTAGCAGGAGACATCTCCGGACAACTTCAGGAAGAGGAGCCTGAAGATTTGGTAAATCCGGAAGAAGATTTTGCAGAAGAAAAGGAGTTGCCCGACCCGCAAGAAACAAATTTAACTGTACCGGAAAAGTTTGAAGAAAAGCCTGGGAAGAAACTGTTTACTTTAAATAGGTTTATCCCAAGAAAGAGGGGGAGTTTTGCTCTATTGGTTATTGTTTTTCTAGGCTTACTTATAACTTTTGCAGCATATGTGCTGTTGCCAAAAGCTGAAGTTAAAATCTTTGTTGAACCCAAGGTGGTGGAAAAAGATACTACCGTGGTGGCAGACCCAAATCAAAAATTGGTTGATGAAATGGCCAAAATAATTCCAGGGCAAATTGTTAATACAGAAGTTTCAGACTCTTTAAAGGATAAGGCAACGGGCAGTAAGCTAATTGGGGATCCAGCCAAAGGAACAGTGATTATTTATAATAAAACAAACGAGAGTAAGTCAATAAGTAAAGGAACTACCCTGACTGTTTCAAAAGGTCTAAAATTTACTCTTGATGTCTCTGCCACCATTGCTTCTCAATCAGCTGCAGACAGCGGTATAACTTATGGTAAAAGTAATGCTACTGTCACAGCGTCTGCTGTGGGTGCTGATGGTAACTTACCCTCAGGTTCAGAGTTTAGCGTGGGTAGTTTTTCTTCAAATCAGGTTTCTGCTAAAGCAGAGGGTAATTTTTCAGGTGGAACCTCAAAGTCTGTGGTGGTTGTCTCAAGCGATGATCAAAACAGGCTTCTTGCTGAATTGAGTTCAAAACTTAGAAAACAAGCGCAACAGAAATTACAAGAAACAGAATCTGATAAAAAGATTTTGGAAGAAGCCCTAAATGAGGAAATTGTCAAAAAAACTTTCAGTAAAAATATCAATGATCAGGCATCAGAGTTTTCTCTTAATTTAACAACCAAATATAAAGGGACAGCTTTTGAAGATAAAGACTTAAAATTAATTGTATCAAAACTTGTAACAACTGATGTTCCAAATGATTTTGAACTCAATTTAGAAGATACAGAAACACAGGCAGATGTTTCTAAGGTAGAAAAGGATGGTAAGTTAATATTTTTGGCCCGGTTTAAAGCAAAACTTTTACCTAAAATAGATGAGGCAAAAGTAAAAAGCCAAATACAAGGTAAGGGGGTAACGGAAGCAGAAAATATCCTTAAGGGAATGGAGAATGTTTTAGGATCTGAGATCAAGATTACCCCTGCTCTGCCAAAATTTTTACAAAGACTTCCTATTCTGAGTCAAAATATCAAGGTTGGGGTAGGGCTAAAGTAATGATTTTCGGGAAGGCAATACCGCTTGCTTTTTTATTCATTGGAGTATTTTTGTTAATTCAGATAATTATGCCAATTATTTCATATCAAATTTGGTTAATTGGACAAGGTTATAATAATCAGATACTTTTTAGTCCGAAGCAAACAAAAGATACCCAGGTTTTGGGCGTATCCATCCAAACACAAAATAACTTTCCAGCAATTATCTCAAGTTTAAGAAGAGAAACAAAAGCTAACTATGAGGAATTTGTTTTATCAGTTCCCAAGCTAAAGATAGATAAGGTACAAGTTCTCGTTGACAGCAATGATTTATCAGCTGGATTGGTTCATCTTCCAGGTTCGTCTTTGCCTGGCGAGAAAGGGAATGTGTTCATATCAGGCCATTCTGCCCTTAGCAAATTTTTTAGTTTAAAAACCGCTTTCTTTGCCAACCTGACAGATCTCAAAAAGGGTGATGAGATAATAATTGAGGCCAGTGGGGCTAAGTATAAATATCAGGTTGTTTCTTTGAAGGCAATTGACCCTTCTGATATATCAGTTATTAATGCTCCTGAAATACAAGGCAGGTATATAACTTTGATGACTTGTGTGCCTCCTGGATTAAATTTTAAAAGACTTATTGTTTTGGGTAAAATGATTTGATCTCCCCTTGTCATTCCGAGCGAAGCCAACTCTGACTTGGCGAAGCGATAATCTTTAGATTTAACGTTTAATGGTGAATAATGTATTATACTTAAGATGAGATATTTGGGGATAGATTATGGTTTAAAAAGAATTGGTTTTGCAACCTCTGCAGGGGAATTAGCTGCCCCTTATAAAGTTATTTCAGTTTCCAGCTTTAAAGATGCTTTGCAAAAAGTGATTGAAGTTTCAAAAAAAGAAAAGTTTGATAAGATTATTATTGGTTTACCTGAGGGAAAAATTAGCAGGATTGTTTTGAAATTGGTGACAGAGCTAAAAAAAAGCGGTTTAAATATCCAGACATATGATGAAACACTTTCTTCTCAAAAAGCAATGGAAAAAATGATTGAGACTGGAATTCCTCAGAAAAAAAGGCGCATCTTGGATGATACTGCAGCTGCTCTAATCCTGCAGGATTATCTGGATTCTACATGAAGAAATTCATAACCATTACAATTGGATTAATATTTGCAGTAATTATCGGCAGCCTCTGGTGGAATACTCAGCTTAAAGGTGTTTCATCTGATACAAAAACTAAAGTTTTCGTCATACCTAAAGGAGCAGGAGTATCTGAAATTGCCAAAAAATTAAAAGAGGAAAATTTAATAAAATCAGAATTAGCTTTTAAAATATATATCAACCAAAATAAATTAAAAGATAAACTGCAAGCTGGTTCATATAAACTTTCTTCCAGCATGTCTGTTGCAGAGTTAGTTGGAAACTTACAAACAGGCAGTGAAGATATATGGATAACCTTAATAGAAGGTTGGCGCGTAGAAGAAATGGCAGAGGCACTGAGTTCAAAATTTGTTTTTCAAGAGAAAAATGGCGCAAGCCAACAAATTCAAAGTTCAAAGTTTCTGGAAGAGGCAAAGGGCCTGGAAGGCTATCTTTTTCCTGACACCTACCTATTCCCCAAAGATGCTACAGCAAGTTATATTATTGATACTTTAAGAAAAACATTTGACAGTAAGTTTAATGAGGATTTAAAAACAAAGATCCGTTCAAAAGGACTTACTGAAAAGGAGGGGGTTATTTTAGCCTCAATTGTGGAGAGGGAAGCCAGGTCGCAGAAAGTACGGGAGGAGGTAGCAAGTATTTTGCTTAAAAGATTTAGAATTGGGATGGGATTGAATGCTGACGCTACTTTGCAATATATTTTGGGGTACCAGCCTGCTGAGAAGAGTTGGTGGAAAAGACATCTTAGCAGTGAAGATAAAAAAGTAGATTCCCCTTATAACACTTATATGTATAGAGGTTTGCCTCCTAAACCAATTTGTAATCCTTCCTTGTCTTCTCTTCAGGCTGTTGCCAATGCAAATCCAAATACCCAATATCTTTATTATTATCATGATTCCAAAGGGAATTCATATTATGCAAAGACTTTGGAAGAACATAATCAAAACGTGGCCAATAATCCATAATATAAAGGTATGTCAATAAGGGAAGTACCAGGCAGCTCAATAAAATATATGAAACTTACTCCTGAAGAGAGAGCAATGGTTTTGGAAATGCTAGCAACCGGGAAATACGGTTTAACAGCTCTGCCTACAGAATACGAAGATGCTGATACAAAAAAACTACCAGAATTTTTATCATTAAAACCTCCCGTATTAGCTGCTAAAGCAAGAAAGTAAGAGGTGAGATGAATATATTTTGGGGCAAGGTTAGAACAGATAATAAAAGGGGTAGGAAGTTGGGTTTTCCAACTGCTAATGTTAATTTAACAAGAAAAATTCCAGAAGGAATCTATATTTCTAAAACTAAAATAGGGAAAAAAGTATACCCCTCTTTAACTTTTATCGGAGAAGCCAAAACTTTTAAAAATTTTAAATATCAGGCAGAAATATATATCCTGGATTTTAATAAAAATATATATGGAACCTGGATTTCCACAAAACTTTTAAAAATAATTAGGGAGAATAAAAAATTTAATTCCCAGGAAAGCTTGATTAAAGAAATGAAAAAAGATAAAGAGCTGGCAAGACAATATTTTAAATTAAACTGACCCTTGACTTATAAGTATATTCTATGGTAAATTGACTCCAGTTTAATATTTAAAAAGTAGGCGTACGAGTACGTATGCTTATTTTTGTTGACTCTGCACTGTAAGTGTAAAGTCTTCTGTCCAAAAGCCATCTACTAATAATGTTAACAACACAAATTTTGGAAAACCAACGTAAATATTGGAGTAAGGTCCCATTTGAAGTACCAGAGCTAAATTTAATCCAAATCCAACTAGATTCTTATCATTGGTTTATTAAAGAAGGAATTAAAGAAGTCCTTATGGAAATTTCTCCTGTTGAGGACTTTACAGGAAAAAACTGGACCCTGGAACTTGGGTCCTTTTATTTTGGCAAACCCAAATATTCTGAACAGCAAGCCCGGGAAAAAGGTGTAACATTTGATGCCCCTTTAAAAATTGAGGCCATCTTAATTAATAAACAAACTGGAGAAAGAGGCAAACAGGAGGTCTTTTTAGGTGATATTCCTCAGATGACTGGGAAGGGCACTTTTGTTATTAACGGGGTGGAGAGGGTTATTATTAACCAACTTGTACGCTCACCCGGGGTATTTTTTCAAGCGATAGATGATCCAATAACAGGAAAAAGGTTATATTCAGCAGAAATCCGTCCTTATAGAGGTTCCTGGCTGGAATTCTCAGTCACAAGAGGCGGGGTTTTAACTGCCAAGATTGACAGAAGAAGAAAGTTTGCTGCTACAACTTTTCTCAGAGCCTTAGGTTTTTCAGAAAATAAAGATATCATAGAGCTTTTTAAAGACGTTGATCCTGAAAATAAATTTATTGAAAGCACTTTATCTAAAGATCAAACCAACAATACTGATGAGGCTTTGCTGGAAATTTTCCGGAAGATGCGTCCAGGCGACCCCGTAGTTTTAGATACTGCCAAAGCACTGCTTGAAGGAATGTTTTTTAATGCCAGACGGTATAACTTGACTAAGGTAGGCCGTTTCAAGATCAACAAAAGATTAGGCTTAGATCTTCCTAATACAGAAGAAAACTGGATTTTAACTAACACAGATATTATTGCTGCCTTAAAATACCTGATTAAACTAAGTAAAGGTGAAGGAAGAGTTGATGATATAGATCATTTGGCAAACAGAAGAGTAAGATGTGCCGGTGAATTGGTACAGCAAAATGCTTTCAGGATTGGTGTCTTAAGGCTTGAGAGGATTATTAAAGAACGGATGAGTTTAACTGCTGCTGATCAGGAAGTTACCCCAGGCGGATTGATCAATGCCAAGCCGGTGATAGCTGCTATCAATGAATTTTTCCGTTCCTCACAGTTGTCCAGTATTTTGGATCAGGTTAATCCTTTATCAGAACTGGACCATTTAAGAAGATTGTCTGTTATGGGAGCAGGGGGGATAACCCGTGACAGAGCCTCATTTTCAGTCCGTGACATTAATCATTCTCAATACGGGAGGATTGATCCTATAAGATCTCCTGAAGGGCAAAATATTGGTTTGGTCACTTATCTTGCTCTTTATGTCCGTATTAATGAGTATGGATTTTTGGAAACTCCTTATAGGAAAGTAGTTTCACACAAAGGTAAACCTAAGGTTACAGATGAAATAATATATCTTTCTGCTGATGATGAGGAGGATGCTCATATTACTGAGGCTACAGTAGCAATTGACAGCAACGGTTATATTGTAGACGAGCGGGTACCAACCCGTTATCAGGGAACTTTTTATGAAGGAAAATCCTCTGAAATATCACTTATTGATATTTCTCCTCAGCAAATTTTTGGAACTTCTGCTTCTTTAATTCCATTTTTGGCAAATGATGATGCAAACAGGGCTTTAATGGGTACTCAAATGCAGTGTCAGGCAGTACCTTTGCTTATCCCTTCTGCTCCGATTGTAGGCACAGGCATGGAAAAAATCGTGGCAGAAAATATGGGCAGGATTGTCCGGGCACCTGAAGATGGCATAGTTACCAAAGTAGATGGTAAAGAGTTAGTTCTTAAAACTTCCAAAGCTGAACATAAATACGAAATTAGAAAATTCGTTCATACCCCGCAAGGCACTTGCTATTCTCAAAGACCAGTTGCAGGGGTGGGGGTTAAGGTTAAAAAGGGAGATCTTTTAGTAGATGGTGTGGCTACTCAAAATGGAGAGTTGGCCCTGGGGCAGAACTTACTTATTGCCTATATGAGTTTTGAGGGATTGGGTTATGAAGATGCCATTGTGATTTCGGACAAATTGGTGAAAGAGGATCTTTTGACTTCAATACATATTGAAGAATATGAGATTGATGTAGTAGAAACAAAACTTGGGCCTGAGGAATTAACCCGTGATATCCCAAATGTTTCCGAAGAGGCTTTGGCTAATTTGGACGAGAAAGGATTGATCAGGATTGGAGCAGAGGTTGGGCCAAATGATATTTTGGTTGGTAAGGTTCAACCAAAAGGTGAAACAGAGCTTACTGCTGAGGAAAGACTGCTAAGGGCAATTTTCGGAGAAAAAGCAAAAGAAGTCAGGGACACCTCTCTTCGTATCCCGCATGGAGAACGCGGAACTGTTATCGGAATACAAATTTTATCAAGAGAAGAAGGGGATGAGCTTGATACCGGAACTTTGATGAGAATTAAGGTTAAAGTTGCCCAAATCCGTAAAGTTACTGAAGGTGATAAGTTAGCAGGCAGACATGGCAACAAAGGTGTTATCTCCAGGATTGTGCCTCAAGCAGATATGCCGTATCTTGAAGATGGAACCCCTGTAGATATTATTATTTCTCCTTTGTCAGTGTTGTCCAGAATGAATTTAGGCCAGCTTCTAGAAACTCATTGGGGATTTGCAGCTAAAAAACTCGGATATAAAGTTGCTGCACCAGTTTTTGAAAAGATTGCTGAAGATAAGCTGATTGAGGAATTAAAAAAAGCGGGTTTGCCTTCTGATGGCAAGGTTAGACTGATTGATGGCAGGACTGGTCAGCCTTTTGATAGAACCATTGTAGTTGGTAAAAACTATATTTTGAAGTTAATCCACATGGTTGAGGAAAAGATTCATGCCCGCTCTACAGGTCCTTATTCTTTGGTGACTCAACAGCCGTTAGGCGGTAAAGCTCAGATGGGAGGTCAGCGTTTGGGGGAGATGGAAGTTTGGGCGCTGGAAGCGTATGGCGCAGCTCACATTTTACAGGAAATGTTAACTATCAAATCAGATGATGTGGTTGGGCGGGCTAAGGCTTTTGAGGCTATTGTTAAAGGAATTGATATTCCTCAGGCTTTAATCCCCGAATCGTTTAAGGTATTAGTTAAAGAACTCCAGGCACTGGGGTTGGCAGTAGAAACACTAGGGGCTAAAATCATTCAAGCTCCGGAAGTTGAAGAAACGCCGGAAATTGTACAAGAGGTGGCTCAGCTTGAAGAAGCCTTAGAAATGAAGCCTACTGCAGGGCAGGACCTGGAAGGTGAAAATAGTTCTTTTGAAGTAGTGGATTTGAGTGAAATAAAAAAGGAGGAAGAATAAGCCCGTAGTGAAATTATGAATGATCTTTTAGATTTTGAAAGTTTAAGATTAACAGTTGCATCACCTGAGCAAATCAGGAGCTGGTCTTTTGGTGAGGTGACAAAGCCTGAAACCATTAATTACCGGACCTTGAAAGCTGAAAAAGATGGTCTATTTTCTGAGAATATCTTTGGTCCAACCAAAGATTATGAGTGTTATTGCGGAAAGTATAAAAGGATCAGATTTAGAGGGGTAATTTGTGATAAATGTGGTGTTGAAGTAACCCAATCTAAAGTAAGGCGTGAAAGGATGGGACATATCACCTTAGCTTCCCCTGTTGCCCACTCCTGGTTTGTGAAAGGGGCTCCTTCTAAGTTATCCCTAATTTTAGACATTTCTCCTAAGAATTTGGAGGCAGTTGTTTATTTTGCTGCATATTTGGTAATTAGCATTGATCCTGCTCAAAAAACTGCTGCACTAGAAAAATTGGAAAAAGACTTGGCTCAAAAAGTGGAAGAATCGCGTGCCAATATGGAAAAAAATATTAAAGGTTTGGAAGATGAATTGAAAAAAAACCTGACTACTTTAAAAAAGGGATCAGAAAAAGAAAAGTTTGAGCTTGAAGCACAAGAGAGAGAAATAAAAAGCAGAGCGGAAAAACAAAAATTAAGAGATGCCCAGGTAGTAGAAGCAGGCCAACTGGAAAGCATTTACAAGGTTGTGTCTGATTTAGTAAAAAGTGTTGCTCCTTTGAAATTATTGTCTGAGGAAGAATATTACAAACTATCAGAATATGGGGTTTCCGGCTTTGTCGCTTTAGGAATGGGAGCAGAAAGTATTCTTGAAGTATTACAAAAACTGGATTTAGATAAATTATCAGCATCTCTTAGGGAAGAAGTTAGAAAATCCACAGGCCAAAAACATATCAAGGCCACCAAAAGATTGAGGGTAGTCGAGGGAATGCGCGGTTCAGGTATCTCATCAGATTGGCTGGTTTTGAGGGTTTTACCAGTTTTACCTCCTGACCTTCGTCCAATGGTACAACTCCCAGGAGGCCGTTTTGCCACCTCGGATTTAAACGATTTATATAGAAGGGTTATAAATAGAAATAACCGTTTGAATAGATTGATAAACTTGGGTGCTCCTGAAATAATTTTGCGTAACGAAAAAAGAATGCTTCAGGAAGCAGTTGATAGCTTGATTGATGCATCTTCCAGAACCTCCAGAAGAGGAGGTCCTGTTACATCACATGTCTTAAGATCCCTTTCTGATATGTTGCGGGGAAAACAAGGCAGGTTTAGACAAAACTTACTCGGTAAGCGTGTTGATTATTCAGGAAGGTCTGTAATTGTAGTGGGTCCTAAACTGAGGCTTGATCAAGTAGGTTTACCCAAGGAAATGGCTTTGGAGATGTTTAAGCCTTTTGTTTTAAGGGAAATGATAGCAAGAGGGCTGTCCTCAAATGTCAAAGGCGCAAAGAATGTTTTAGAGGGAAGACCACCAGAGGTTTGGGATATTTTAGAAGAAATTATTGACGGCCATCCAATCTTAATAAACCGTGCTCCTACCCTGCACAGATTAGGTATCCAGGCGTTTTTCCCTGTTTTAGTTGATGGTAATGCAATTCAGATCCATCCTTGTATTTGTGCTGGTTTTAATGCTGATTTTGACGGGGATCAAATGGCAGTTCATGTGCCCTTATCAGCTAAAGCCCAGGAAGAAGCAAAGGATTTGATGATGGCAAAGGAAAATATCTTTGGCCCGGCTAATGCTCAGCCAATAACTGTTCCAAACAGGGAAATGGCCTTGGGTTGTTACTACATTACCATGCTTGATAATCCAAAAGAAGGGGAAGATGCCAAGTTTTTTCTTAGCGGGGAAGATGCAATTAGGGCTTACCAAATAGGAAAAGTTTCTGTTAGAGAGAAAGTTAAAGTCAGAATTGATAAGGAAGTTATTGAGACATCAGTTGGAAGGATTTTATTCAATGAGGCTCTCCCTCCCCATATGAGATTTCTAAACTCAGTTATTAAAGGAATTACTATTCGTGATATCATCCTTAAAGCTACCCAGGTTTTGGATAAGGAAGCTGTCGCCGGTCTTATTGATAATATCAAGTCAATAGGATTTTGGGGAGCAACTATTGCTGGAGTATCTATTTCCATCTTTGATGCTAAAATTGTGCCTGATAAACAGAAATATCTGGATGAGGCAGAGGCAGAGATTGCTAAGATTGAAGGAAACGTGGCAAAGGGGTTGATTACTCCGCAGGAAAAATCACAACTTTCTCAAATGGTTTGGATCAAAATAACAGAAGATTTAGCCTCAGCCACCTGGGATTATCTGGAAACAGATAATCCTATTAGAATGATGGTGGAGGCTGGTGCAAGAGGGTCCCGTGATCAGGCAAAGCAGCTTTCTGCTATGAGAGGTTTATCAACTGATCCAACAGGAAAGATTGTGGAACTCCCAACCAAATCAAATTACAGACAAGGTCTTTCTGTTTTTGAGTACTTTACATCAGCCAGAGGTGCCAGAAAAGGAGTAGCTGATAAAGCCTTGAAAACTGCAGATGCAGGGTATTTGACCAGAAGGTTGGTAGATGTAGCACATGATGTGATTGTTAGGATGGATGACTGCGGGACTACTGCCAGCTTAGAATATGAAATATCGAAAAACGCTTTTAGTAATGCCAGAGAAAAGTTATTAGGGCGCATACTTTCGGAAAATATTAATGAGCCAGGCAGCCGTAAAGTTATAGTTAAAGCAGGAACTCTTCTAACAGAAGAGATTATTCTTAAGATACTCCAAGCTTTAGTAACTAAGGTTTTAGCCCGTTCTCCTTTAACTTGCGAGGCAAAATATGGGATTTGTAAGAGCTGCTATGGAGCTGATTTAACAACCAGAGAACTGGTAGCAATCGGGACGCCTGTTGGAGTAGTAGCTGCCCAGGCTATAGGTGAGCCTGGGACACAACTAACCATGCGTACTTTCCACACCGGAGGAATTGTAGGTTTGGATATTACCCAGGGTTTACCAAGAGTTGAAGAATTATATGAGGCTAGAACTCCCAAGATTGTGGCCCCAATGTCTGAAATTGCAGGTAAAGTTTCCATAATTGAGACAGAACTGGGAACAAGGGTAAGGGTCAGGACAACCCAAAAACCCCATGAGGAAAGAGAATATATTGTTCCTGCAACCTCTGCTTTGTCAGTTGAGGAAGGACAATTAATAGATGCAGGGACTGTTTTGGCAACAGGGCATATAGACGTAAAAGAAACATTACGGATTCAGGGTTTAAGGGCAGCTCAAAGATATATAGTTGATGAGGTACGTTCTGTTTATGAATCCCAGGGTGTTCCAATAAACGAGAAACATTTTGAGGTAATTGTCAGAAAGATGTCTGATAAGGTTAAAGTTGAGTCACAAGGTGATACTAACTTATTACCTGGTGAGATTATTGATAAGCTGCGGTTTGAAGACGAAAATAAAAGGGTTCTGGTAGAGGGCGGAGAGCCTGCAACTGCTGAGGTGGTAATTTTAGGTATTACCCGGGCTTCTTTGCAAACCGAGAGTTTCTTATCATCTGCATCCTTCCAGGAAACAACTTCCGTGCTGGCTGAAGCTGCCATATCTGGTAAGCTTGATAAGCTGATAGGGCTTAAGGAAAATGTTATAATAGGGCGTTTAATACCAACTAGCTCCGAAAGGGCTAAAGTTGATAATTAAACACCAGATAACATATGCCAACAATTAATCAATTAGTGAGAAAAGGCCGGAAAAAGGTCGCAAAAAAGATTAAAGCAACGGCTCTAAGGCGTGGGTTTAATGCTAAAGATAGGCGTTACACAGCTGATTTTAGCCCTCAAAAAAGGGGTGTAGTGACTTTGGTGAAAACAATGACTCCTAAAAAGCCAAATTCTGCCTTAAGAAAAGTAGCTAGGGTCAGATTATCCAACAGGACAGAGGTGACAGCTTACATCCAGGGTGAGGGTCACGCGTTAGCAGAACATGGAATAGTTTTAGTCAGGGGAGGAAGGGTTAAAGATCTTCCAGGTGTTAAATATCATTTAGTAAGAGGTAAGCTTGATTTGGCAGGAGTTGTTAATAGAAAAAAGGGCAGGTCTAAATACGGCACCAAGAAAGGCGGGAGAGGCGCAGTTGCTCCAAGAGCTGCAGTTGCTCAGCCTGCTCCAGCGTGAAAGAGTATTGAGTTATGAGAAGTGGAAAAGTCACCAAGCGGATATTACAACCAGACCCTATTTTTGGGTCGAAATTGGTAACCCGTTTTATAAATAAGATTACAGCGGATGGTAAAAAATCTACTGCCCAAAAGGTGGTTTATCAGGCACTGGATTCTATCAAAGAGCAGACAAAGCAAGATCCTGTGGCTATTTTTGAGAAAGCTATTCAAAATGTTTCCCCAAAAATGGAAGTAAAGCCCAGAAGAGTGGGTGGGGCATCATACCAGGTACCAATTGAGGTAAGGGGAGACAGGAAAGAAGCTTTGGCAATCAGGTGGATAATAGCTGGAGCAAAGTCCAAATCAAATAAACAGTTTCATTCATTTGCAGCTAAATTAGCAGCAGAACTGCAGGATGCTGCCAATAGTACTGGTTTAGCCATTAAGAAAAAAGAGGATACTCAAAAGGTTGCAGCTGCCAACCGCGCATTTAGTCATTTCCGCTGGTGAGTCAATATTAATATCCGGTTTTCATCCGTCAATAATTGAGATGTGGAAAGGATCCGGGTTTTATTGCAGTAAAAAATGTTGGTCCGATTTACTTAAAAGATCTAAGAAAGAAATAAAATACCAGCAACGCAAAAAGGAGGAAAAATTTTTTGGATGAGTTGTGACAAAAATACTACGATCGTGATATTAATGTATTAATCATTGGCCACAGAGCTATTCAAACAGAGCTACTCAATATGGATTGGATTATTATCACTAGCAGAAAACCCCGGACAATACACCCAATTGCTTTGCAATTGCAAGAGTCCGCGGAAGTTTATAAAGAGATTAAAAAGGGCCTAAATCAGTATGGTGATCGAGCTATCTTTTATAAAAAGATTCTATCTTGAAAAGAAAAAGTTATCTGTTAAGATAAACTTATGCGTTCAGTTGAATCAAATGGATGTGGGGAAGGAAGAAAAATAATCTCTATTGGAACATTCAGAGTGTTAGATATCACAAGAAAGCCTGAAGCAATTGAAGCACTTGCACGTATGCCTCGCTCAACACAGGAGGTTTTAACTAGACTTAGACCGCCTATTAATATAAATCGTAATTCAAACCCACCAGATTCTGATCCCCTTCCTCCAGCTGCCTAAGACTGATCTGTTGTTGACTTTTAGGATCAAATTCATTAGTATTTACTTGTTGCCTCCCAGTTTGAGGGAGGTTTTTTGTTAGTAAGTAACAATCTAAAATAAAATTATGGATGATAAATTAAAGCAAGAAAAACTTAAGATGTGGAAAGAGAACCTCAAAAAACTTGAGGATCAGCTTGTAGAAACTCAACACAAAAAAGGTGCTGCAGCCCAAGAAGGTGACCTGTCTGAAAACGCAGCCTATACTATGGCTATTGAGGATTCAGAAACTTTCAGGGTACAGATTGATCAAGTAAAAAAGATTATTAAAGAATTGGAGGAAGGCTAAAGCAGAAACCGCAAAGGGTAAAGAGTGAAAAACTTTCCCCTTGACGCTTAACCCCAGTTATGGCTGTTCAAAAAACAAAAAGAGATTTCCCATTAGATAGGATCAGAAACATTGGTATTATTGCCCATATTGATGCAGGTAAAACTACCACTACAGAGAGAATCCTATTTTATACTGGCAGAACCTATAAAATTGGAGATATTGATGAAGGCACTACTACCACTGACTGGATGGAGCAGGAAAAAGAAAGAGGAATTACTATTGTTTCTGCTGCTATCACCACTTTTTGGGTAGCCAAAAGGGATGAAGCTCTATTTAAGGATGCTGAAGTAAGAATTAATTTAATTGATACCCCGGGCCATGTTGATTTTACAGCAGAAGTTGAAAGGTCCTTGAGGGTTTTGGATGGTGGAGTTATTGTTTTGGATTCATCATCTGGTGTTCAATCACAGACAGAAACAGTTTGGAGACAGGCTAATAAATACAAAGTTCCGCTCATTGCTTTTTCCAACAAAATGGATGTGGTGGGAGCAGATTTTCTAGGCACGATTCAGTCTGCCAGGGATAGATTGGGAGCAAATGCACTGCCCTATAACCTGCCTATTGGTAAAGAAAATGATTTTAAAGGTGTTGTTGATCTTTTAACAAAAAAAGCTTTTATTTGGGAGGGTGATCAAACAGGAGCAAAATTTAATGAGGTAGAAATCCCTGCGGATATGGTTTCCCAGGTAGAAGAACACAGGGAAAAACTGGTGGAAGAAATTTCTGGAACAGACGATGTCTTAATGGAAAAATATCTTGGTGGTGAAGAAATCTCAGTAGAAGAGCTTAAAAAGGCTTTAAGGAAAGCAGTTATAGACAATAAAATTGTACCTGTTTTAGCAGGGTCTTCTTTAAGGAATAAAGGGGTTCAGTTAATGCTTGATTGTGTGGTGGAGTATTTACCCTCCCCGCAAGATATTTCTGAAGTTTATGGGTTTAAACCAGGAACTGAGGAACAAGAGATAAGGAAAGCAGATTCCACCCAGCCTTTATCAGCTCTAGCTTTTAAAATTCAGGTTGATCCTCATGTTGGTAAATTAACCTATATCAGAGTTTATTCAGGAACTTTGAAAAGCGGTTCATATGTTTATAATGCTACAAAACAAATAAAAGAAAGAGTAGGAAGGCTTCTATTGATGCACGCTAACGATAGGGAAGAAATCGAGGAAGCATATGCAGGAGAAATTGTAGCAGCAGTGGGACTTAAAGATACTATAACTGGAGATACTCTTTGCGATGAGACTGCTCCTATAATTTTGGAAAATATTTCATTCCCCGAACCGGTTATTTCTTTGGCAATAGAACCAAAAACAAAGAGTGATCAGGAAAAATTAGGCTATGCTTTAAACCGTTTATCTGAGGAAGACCCCACTTTTAGAGTAAAATCTGATGCTGAAACAGGACAAACAATAATTGCTGGCATGGGAGAGCTTCAGTTGGAGGTTCTGGTTGACAGAATGAAAAGAGAATTTAAAGTTGAAGCCAATGTTGGTCAGCCCCAGGTTGCCTATAAAGAAACCATTACAAAAATAGCTGAGGGTGAGGGTAAATATATCCGCCAAACAGGAGGCCGTGGCCAATATGGTCATTGTCTGCTAAGAATTGAACCACTCCCAAGAGGCAGCGGCAGGGAATTTGCCTCAGAAATTGTGGGCGGAGCTATCCCAAGGGAGTTTATTCCTCCTATTGAAAAAGGAGTAACCGAAAAAGAGGATACAGGTATTTTAGCAGGATACCCTGTGACTGATATTAAAGTGGTGGTTTATGATGGGTCTTTTCATGATGTTGACTCATCAGAGGTGGCATTTAAGATTGCTGCCTCATTAGGGCTCTCTGAGGCAGCCAAAAAAGCTGACTTGATCTTACTTGAGCCTATTATGAAGGTAGAAGTAACCACTCCTGATGAATTTTTAGGAGAAATTATTGGTGACTTGTCTGCAAAAAGAGCTCAAATTTTATCATCTGAAACAAGAGGAACTGCCAGAGTAGTAGTCGCATTAGTACCTTTGGCAGAAATGCATGGTTATGCTACAGCCATAAGAAGTATGTCTCAAGGCAGGGCAACATACTATATGGAGGCAGATCATTATGAAACAGTGCCTTCTAACATCACCCAAAAGATCATTGAATCCTCAGGCTTCACAGGCAGAGTAGAACATTAATTTCATGTTCAAAGAACATTTAATAAGTGTAGGTGTGGTGAGTGCTGGAGCTTTAGGTAGTGCTGTTGCTGATATATCAGCAGGCTTAGGCCATGACACAACAGCTTTCTTTCCTGATCCTGATGCCTTAAGAGAATTTCAGAGAACCAGAGTAAGTAAAAGGTTGGGTGGTATAAAATTATCAAAAGATATTAGAGCGACTGATAATTTAGAAGAGGCAGTAGCAGGTAAAGATATAGTTATTGTAGCTGTTCCATCAAGGGTAGTTCATCTAGTCCTAGAACAGATGCTTGGTGGAGAAAGGCCTCTTTTAAGCAGTAACAGTAACCTTGTTATAGGGACAAAAGGGTTAATTAAAGAAGTTAACTCAACAATTTCCACTTTTATATTAAAAAGGTATCCAAGCCCTGATTTGGTAGATAGAATAGCTATTTGGTCAGGTCCAAATAAAGCGGAAGAGCTTGTTAAAAGAAAGGTAACAGGGACTGTAATTGCTGCCTATAACCCTTTTCTTATTGAACAACTGCAACGGTCATTTAGTGCTTCTTTTCTGAGGATTTATGCATCAGATGATCCTGTTGGGGTGGAAGCATGTGGAGCATTAAAAAATGTCTATGCTTTTGGAATTGGAGTTGCTAGAGGATTAGGTGTAGCTGGAAACAGCGAGGCATTATTTTATACTAGGGCATTGGCAGAAATGTCCAGGTTAGTAATAGCCATGGGAGCAGCAAGCGAGGAAACTGTTAGAGGGCTTGCTGGCACTGGAGACTTATATTTATCTTGCATACAAGAAGGAACCAGAAATAGAAGGGCTGGCGAAGAATTTGCTAAAGGTAAAACAATAGAACAGATATCTAGAGACAAAGAGATAGAAGCTTTCTCTACTATACCAGGAGCATATGCTTTTGCAAGAGAACGAAGAATTGATGCACCGATAGTTAGTGAATTATTCAATTTACTTCGAGGTAAAGATGTTAAAGAATGCATCCGGCAGCTAATGGATAGAAAATTGACGAAGGAAGATATAAGGTTTAACCCGAGAACAGCGGTTGGAAGTTTAAGTACAAGAGTATGGTATAAATTAAGAGGTGCTTTCGCTAGCTTAATTTAACCCTTGCATTTTAGGAAGAAATCAGGTATATTTTTAGTATCAGTCCTTCGACAGGCTCAGGATGAACTTGACAGGGGACTGTATTTTTTGGTTTAATTACTTAAATATGGCTGACGCAAAAAAATTTGATAGATCAAAACCGCATGTTAATGTTGGAACCATGGGTCATGTTGACCACGGTAAAACAACCCTAACTGCTGCTATTACCAAAGTATTATCTGATAAAGGTCTGGCAGAGGCCCGCTCTGTTGACCAAATAGACAACGCTCCAGAAGAAAAAGCCCGCGGTATTACCATTAATATTTCCCATCAGGAATATGAAACAGAAAAAAGACACTATGCCCATATTGACATGCCTGGTCATGCAGACTATATCAAAAACATGATTACCGGTGCTGCTCAAACAGATGGAGCAATTTTGGTAGTTTCTGCACCGGATGGTCCAATGCCGCAAACCAGAGAACATTTGCTTTTAGCCCGCCAGGTAGGTGTTCCTGCTATTGTAGTTTTCCTTAATAAAGTTGATCAGGTGGATGATCCTGAGCTTTTGGATCTTGTAGAAGAAGAAGTCAGGGATTTGCTTAAAAAATATGAATATGACTCACAATCTCCAATAATCCGGGGTTCTGCTAAAAAAGCTTTGGAAGGTGATCCGGAGTCAGTTAAAGCTATTGAAGAACTTATGGCTAAAGTTGATGAATGGATTCCAACTCCGGTAAGAGATGTGGATAAGCCATTCCTGATGGCAGTTGAAGATGTATTTTCTATTAAAGGACGTGGAACAGTGGTGACTGGAAGAATTGAGAGAGGTAAAGTTAAAGTTAATGAGGAAATTGAAATTGTTGGAATAAGGCCTACTAAAAAGAGCGTGGTTACAGGAATTGAAATGTTCCATAAATTATTGGATGAAGGTCAGGCAGGAGATAATGCTGGAATTTTACTCCGGGGTATTGAGAAAGATGATGTTGAGCGTGGTCAGGTTTTAGCAAAGCCGGGTTCTATAACTCCTCACTCTGAATTTGAAGCAGAAGTATACATTCTTTCCAAAGAAGAAGGCGGAAGACATACCCCATTTTTCAAAGGCTACAGGCCACAGTTTTATGTCAGAACCACTGATGTGACTGGTGAAGTGCAATTACCTGAGGGTGTTGAAATGGCTATGCCTGGAGATACTGTTAAAATTGTCGGAAAATTAATTACCCCCGTTGCTATGGAAGAAGGTTTAAGGTTTGCAGTCCGTGAAGGTGGTAAAACAGTTGGAGCAGGTGTTATTACCAAAATAATAGCCTAAGTTACTTAAGTAGCTTATAATGCACATTAAAAGGTTGAGATCCCTAAAGGATTATAAATATGCCAAGAGGACGGATCAGAGTAAAACTGAAAAGTTACGATCACCGGGTATTAGATAATACCTGTGAGTCCTTATTGGATACAGCCTTAAGAACCGGTGCTAAAATTGTTGGTCCTATCCCCCTTCCCACAAAAATAGAAAGAATTACTGTTTTAAGATCTCCACACACAGATAAAGATTCCAGAGAAGCATTTGAAATAAAAACACACAAAAGAATGGTTGACATTGTTGAGCCTACTCAAAAAACAATTGATTCTTTAATGCATTTAGAAATCCCTGCAGGCGTTGACATTGAAGTTAAGATGTGACAGGTGGTGTCATATCTGTTTAATTTCATTTGGTTGACCCTGGAAAAGATTTATGATATATATTTTATATGCCCGTTAAATTGATGAGTGGTGTTATAATAGGTGCTTCCCTTCTGTTTTTGGTAAGTTCAGCATTAGCAGCCACTCCGTTTCAGACAGCTATACTTTCCACGCCTGGTACAAATAGAACATTAACGCTTCCTTCTTCTGCAAATCATTCTAATGTGATCTCTTTGGGTAATGCAATTGACCCAGTGAGCGGTAAGCAGGTTGAGGGTTTGGCTATTGTACATCCTAAACAAAACTTAGCCAAACCAGGCAGCGGTAAAGGCGGATCTAGCAGCTGTTATACATATTTAAGCAGTGGAGCAAAATGGAGGGTTGTTGAGCCTTGGGTATTTAATCCTTCTAATTTGAGAAATATAGATTATGCCTCAGCTTCAGCTGTATTAAGCAATGGAGTATCCAAATGGGAAGATGCCACAGATGGGGTAGTGGGAAATGATTTAGGCGTTGATGTATTAGGACAGGCTGCTACTACCTCAGCAGAATTAGTTGCTGATACAGTTTCACCTGATGGTCAAAATGAGGTCTATTTTGCAGATGTTGCAGACTCAAATACTATTGCAGTGACTATTATTTGGGGAATTTTTGGGGGGCCCGTTTGGCAAAGACAACTGGTGGAATGGGATCAGGTTTATGATGATGTAAGCTATGATTGGTCAGTTGACAGCAGCGGGGTAGCTGGGAAGATGGATTTTGATAATATTGCCACCCATGAACTTGGTCATAGTGTGGGTATGGGGGATCTATATAACAGTTGCATTGATGAAACTATGTACGGTTATGCAACAGAGGGTGAAACCAAAAAAAGAGATCTAGGAAACGGTGATATTTTGGGAATAAACAAACTCTATTAAAACATCAATTTTTTCCTTGTTGCTTGCAATTTGTGCGCCGTTCGTGTTAAAATCCTATAAGAAAATTTTGCCTTTTGATTAGCGTCAAAACGTAAGAAAATTTCAGTAGATCGTGCGTCGGAAAACGATACGACGATTGAAGGCGAGATACTGAGTGAGATCCTGAGTTTACCGAAGGACTCACTCTTTTTAATGCTTGAATTGTCTAGGACAAAAATGACTAATACATTACTTGGAATTAAGAAAAATATGACCTCAACTTATGACTCACGGGGCAGAAGGGTTGGGGCTACTGTGGTGGAAATTCAACCAAATTTAGTCACTCAAGCCAAAACACAAGATGGCAAAGATGGGTATGATGCTATCCAGCTTGGGTATGGATCCAAAAAGTCAGTTAGAAAGCCTCAACTTGGTCATACTAAAAAAGCAGGCTTTGATCAGGCTGTCCGTTGGTTTAGGGAAGTCAGAATTAATGAACAAAATTCCCCGGCTGGTTCGACTACTTCGACTTCGCTCAGTACAGGTACGCTCACCACAGGTTCGCTCGGAACTTTAAAACCTGGAACAGAAATTAAACTGAACCAGGTTTTTTCAATAGGTGATGCTGTTAAAGTACAGGGAGTTTCGAAAGGTAAAGGTTTTCAAGGCGGGGTAAGACGTCACGGTTTTGCCGGTGGACCTAAGACTCATGGTCAATCAGACAGACACAGAGCTCCAGGTGCGGTTGGTTCTGGAACTACTCCGGGAAGAGTTTATAAAGGCAAAAAAATGGCAGGGCATATGGGCAGTGAAAAAGTAAGTATCAAGAATCTGGAAATTGTGGGAATAGATAAAGTAAAAAATTATTTGATAGTTAAAGGAGGGATTCCAGGTCCTATTAACAGTTTGCTGGTAATAACTAAATTAGGCAGAATTAAGGGTTATACTCCCCCGCCTGAGGAAAAACTTGAAGAAGGAGAAGAGGAAGCAGAAAAGTCAGAAAAAGCAGCAGAACAAAATGCTGGTGAATCAGAAGAACAAAATCAAGATAACCCTCAAGAACAAAAACAAGAGCTGAAAGAAGAGGTAAAAGAAAATGCCAGTTAAAAGAAAAGTAACTGCAAAGACTAGTAAACCAGCAGCTTCCCGTGCTCGCGGAACGGGTGGTTTAACAGTGCCTGTTTATTCTCCGGCCGGGAGAACCAGCGGAACCTTAAGCTTGCCAAAGGAAATTTTTGGTGCTGAGATTAATAAAAGTTTATTGACTCAGGCTGTTAGGGTTTATACAACCAACCAAAAAACTTTTACAGCTTCCACCAAAGGCAGAGGAGAGGTAGAAGGATCAACAGTCAAAATATTTAGACAAAAAGGAACTGGCAGGGCAAGACATGGAAGTATCAGGGCTCCGATTTTTGTGGGCGGAGGAATTGTTTTTGGACCAAAACCAAGAAAGGTCAGATTAATTTTACCAAAAAAGATGAGAAGATCAGCTTTAATATCTGCTCTCTCTTCTAAGGCTTCAGACAAAAATGTTTTAGGATTAACAGGCTTAGAAAAAATTACCGGCAAAACAAAAGAAATACTTAAGTTAATCTCATCAATCACAGAAAAGAAACAAAGGAGTACCTTAATTGTAACAGCTGACAAAATGGATAATATAGTTAGAGCTGCTAGAAATATTCCCAATATTAATGTTTTACCGGCAGGCGGATTAAATGCTTATGAAGTATTAAAACATGAAATATTACTTTTAACAAAAGAAACAATTGATAAATTAGGCAAAAAAGAATCTAGTGAAGAAGTGAAAACCTCCGGTGGAGTAGGAACAAACGTTAAAAGAGAAGGGAAAATATGATCGTACTTAAAAGGCCGGTGGTATCAGAAAAATCAATGAAACTTGCTGCTTCTAATTTATATACTTTTGAGGTGGATAAGAAAGCAAGCAAGCCTTTAATTGCCAAAGCAGTAAGTGAGAAATTTAATGTTAAAGTTATTGCTGTAAGAACGGTCAATATAAAGGGACAGCTTAAACAGCAAAGAAAAGTAAGAAAACTTTATAAATCCGCTCCTTTAAAGAAAGCTATGGTCCAGCTGGGAAAGGGTGTAAGGATTGCCCTGTTTGAAACACCAAAAGAAGAGGTAGTGGTGACAACAGCAGAAGGTGAGCCGGTTAAGTTAAGGGAGAAGAAAGATATTTTGGGAAGAACTAAGGTGAAAGTAGAGAAAAGCTCAGTAGGAGCAGCTCCTACAACTCAGAGAAAAGTAATAACAGGAAAGTAGAACTAAATGAAAAAGCAATTAAATATTAAAAGCGCAAAAAAATTAAAACATTTATTAAAAAAGCATTCTGGCAGGTCATCTGGCGGTATGGTAACTGTTAGGGGTCAGGGTGGGAGACATAAAAGACAGTACAGGGAAATAGATTTTAAACGGGATAAATTTGGTGTAGCGGGTGAGGTTGCTGCTATTGAGTATGATCCAAACAGGAATGTTGAGGTTGCTCTTATAAAATATACAGACGGGGAATATAGATATATTTTAGCCCCGAAAGGCTTAAATTTAGAGGAAAAAGTTATTTCTGCTGATAAAGCTGAATCTAAAACAGGCAATGCTATGAAATTAAAAAATATGCCAATTGGCAGTTTAGTGCATAATGTGGAGCTTGTGCCGGGAAAAGGGGGGCAAGTTGGCAGAAGTGCAGGAGTTTCTTTGCAGCTTTTGGCCAAAGAAGGCGGTTTTGCCCATTTGAAAATGCCGTCTGGTGAGGTTAGAATGATTAGTCTTGAGTCTTTTGCAACACTTGGAGTATTAGGAAATGAAGATAATAAACAGCAGGTGATCGGTAAGGCTGGAAGATCCAGGCATATGGGTATAAGGCCTACAGTCCGGGGCGTAGCACAGGATCCTGATTCTCACCCCCACGGTGGTGGTGAAGGAAGATCAGGTATTGGAAGAAAGAGGCCAATGACTAAATATGGCAGAAGCGCTGTGGGAAAAACCAGGTATAAAGGAAAATATTCTAATAAATTTATTGTAAGGAGAAGAAAATAACTTATGAATCTGAATAACAAGAAAGGAAGAACCGGACTTTTTCTGAGATTAACTAAATAAAAGAATAAGGGTAATCAGAAAAGTCCAAGAAAAAATATGGCAAGATCAACTAAAAAAGGCCCGTTTATTGATGAGAAATTATTAAAGAAAGTAATGACTCAAAAATCCGGCGGGACAAAACAACCTATTAAGACATGGGCCAGAAGATCACAGATTCCACCTGAATTTGTGGGACACACTTTTTTAGTGCATCAGGGTAAAAATTTTGTGAGCGTGTTTGTGACTGAGTCAATGGTAGGTCATTACTTAGGTGAATTTGCGCCGACTAGGTTATTTAGAACTCACGGAAAGGTGACAGAAAAATCCACGTCTAAGACGTAATATATGGAAATACAAACTATACAAAAATATATACATACTTCACCTAGAAAACTGAGGCTGGTGGCTGATATGGTGAGGAAAATGGAACCTTCGAAAGCATTGGATATTTTGCGTGTGACTCCAAAATACGCAGCAAAGGATCTAACAAAGGCTTTGGAAACAGTTTTGGCAAATGCAAAACAAAAAGGCATGGATTTGGGAAAAGTTGGTTTTAAAAAGATTGAAATTGATGAAAGTATGAAAATGAGACGTTTCCGGGCAGGAACAAGAGGAAGAGTGAAGCCTTACAAAAAAAGAATGAGCCATATAAAAATAGTTATAAGTGATGAGTTATTAGTTAATAGTAAAGAGAAAGGAGATAAGCAAGTGATTAGCAAAAATCACTAATTATATGGGACAAAAAATACATCCGGTAGGTTTCAGAATGGGTATAGGAGCTAATTGGAAATCCCGGTGGTTTGCAAAAGGTGATAAATACAGACAGTTTATAAAAGAAGATATAGAAATCAGGGATATTTTGATGAAGAAATTAAGACCTGCTGGTATTCAGTCTGTAGAGATAGAGAGAGCAGTTAACAAGTTAAAAGTCATAATTTTTGTTTCCCGTCCAGGAGTTTTAATTGGCAGAGGGGGAAGTGGTTTAACTGAAGTTAAGAAACTTTTACTTAAGGAGCTGGCGGTTAAAAACGATAATAGTTTGGAAGTTGTGCCAATGGAGTTAAAATCAGCAGATCTTTCTGCATACCTTGTTGCCCAATCAGTTGCTGAGCAGCTTGCTAAAAGGTTACCAGCTCAAAGGGTAATGAATCAGGCTATAGATAGGGTAATGCGGGTTGGGGCAAAAGGGGTGAAAGTAGTTATCTCAGGAAGAATTGGTGGAGCAGAAATTGCGCGGAGGGAATGGAAAGCTTCGGGAACAATGCCTTTACATACTTTAAGAGCAGATATAGATTTTGCAGTTTACCCAGCCTTGACAAAGTCTGGTTATGTTGGAGTAAAGGTATGGATAAACAAAGGAGAGGTGGAGATTTAATATGGCACTTTTGCAACCAAAAAGAAATAAACACAGGAAAACCTTTAGGGGAAAAAGAGATGGGGTTGCCACCAGGGGTGTTAGTTTGGCTTTTGGAATATTCGGGCTAAAAGCAATGGAAGCAGGTTGGATTAGCGCCAGACAAATCGAATCAGCCCGAAGGGCTATGGCCCATTATACTCAAAGAGGCGGACGTATCTGGATCAGGATTTTTCCGGATAAACCAGTTACAAAACATCCTGCAGAGAGTAGAATGGGGTCTGGAAAAGGTGATGTGGAAGGGTATGTGGCTGTTGTTAAAAGAGGGCAATTAATTTTTGAAATGGGTGCAGTAACAGAAATTATTGCTAAAGAAGCATTAAGACTGGCTTCACATAAACTGCCTATTGAAACAAAAATTATAACAAAATAGCTATGAAAAAAAACGGTTTAATAGAAATAAAAGGTTTAGATATTAAAGAACTAAAATTAAAGGCTAAAACTATCCGGGAGGATATTGCAAACCTGGTAGTGGATAAAAATATGAAAAAATTGAAAGATGTGAGAATGATTTCAAAAAAGAAAAAGGATTTGGCTCAAATATTAACTGTTGTCAGACAAAAAGAATTAGTACAGCAACTGGAGTCTAAAGTTAAGAATCCAGAGCCAGATGATGAAAAAGGAAAGGAGAAATCTAGTCTCTAAATTATAGAGATTAGTTATAAATTATGACTGGACGCGTTATATCTACAAAACTAAAAAATACGGCAACGGTTCTCATAGAAAGGATAGCAAAGCATCCTTTATACAAAAAAACCTACATCCGGAGTAAAAAATACCTGGTTGATAGCAGTATTGATATTAAAGATGGGGATATAGTTGAATTTGTTAAATGTAAGCCTATTTCTAAAAATAAACACTGGAAAATAACAAAAGTTTTAGGAAGGAGTTTGGCAGAGATTGCTGAACAAAAACTAAAAGAGCAGGCAGAAGAACTAATTGCAGAAGTAATGCCAGAGGAAGAAAAGACTAAAAAGTCATCAGCCATCAGTCCTCAGATAAATGAAGCAGCTGGAGAAAAACAGGAAAAAACTAAAAGGAGGAGGAAGAGTCTGAAAGCTGATAGCTGAAGACTGAAAGCTAATTTATGGTTCAACACAGGACTAGGTTAACAGTGGCAGATAATAGCGGGGCTAAAAGTTTGCAGGTTATTCAGCCTCTTGGTGGTTCTGGGAAAAGGAAGGCAGGACTGGCTGAACTTGCAGTAGGCGTTGTTAAAGGCGCTGACCCTAACGGTCAAGTTAAAGATCATGAGGTGGTTAAAATAGTGATTGTAAGGTGTAAGAAAGAAGTCCGTAGAAACGATGGTTCATATATTAAATTTGATGATAACGCAGGGGTTGTGGTAGATAATGATGGAAATTTACGGGCAACCAGGATATTCGGTCCTGTAGCCCGCGAAGTTAGAGATGCAGGATATTCAAAAATAGTTTCTTTAGCATCGGAGGTATGGTAATGGAAAAGTTCAAAGCCCGTTTTTCAACAAAAAATTTGCGTAAGAGAACAAATTTAAAGTTAAAAATTAAGAAAGGGGATAAGGTGAAAGTGCTTTTAGGTAAAGATAGGGGTAAGCAGGGGACGGTAGAGTATGTTATTGCAAAAGAGAGGAAAGTTTTTGTCGGGGGAGTAAATCTTTATAAAAGACATGTTAAAAAAATGCAAGGGTTGGAGGGAGGGATTATTGATCTTCCTAAACCAATGGACATTTCTAATATAAGCCTTGTTTGCCCTAATTGTAATAAGCTGACAAGAGTTGGGATAAAAGCGGAGGCAGATAGAAAGATAAGAATTTGTAAAAAGTGCCAAAAGGAGATTAAATAATCAGATATGAATAGATTGAAGGAAAAGTATATGAATGAAGTAATAAAAAAGTTACAAGACGAGCTTGGTTTAAAAAATAAGCTGGCTGTCCCCCGCTTGGACAAAATTGTTATCAGTATTGGACTTGGAGAGGCTAAGGAAAATAGTGCAGTTTTGGAAAAAGCTAAAGTATATCTATCTGCCTTGGCTGGGCAAACACCTGTCGTAACAGTGGCAAAAAAGTCTATTGCTTCCTTTAAGGTTACAAAAGGTCAGCCCATTGGAATGATGGTAACACTTAGGGGTGTTAAAATGTATACTTTCTTGGACAAACTAATCAGTGTGGTTTTGCCTAAAGTAAGGGATTTCAAAGGGATATCTGCAAACTCCTTTGACGATAAAGGTAATTTAAATATTGGTCTAAGAGAGCAGACAATCTTCCCTGAGGTGGATTATAAAAGTATTGATAGAACCAGGGGTTTGGCTGTAACTATTGCCACCACTGCCAAAAATAAAGAAGAAGGTAGGAAATTATTGGAGGAGTTGGGAATACCATACTCATAACTAATTATGGCTAAAGTAAGTAATGTTGTAAAGAAAAAATTTAAATATGAAGTCCAAAAGAAAAATAGATGTTTGCGCTGTGGTAGAACACGCGGATTTATTGGGAAATTTGGTCTTTGCAGGCTTTGTTTTAGAGAACTGGCAAATCCTGGGATGTTGCCGGGAGTAAAGAAAGCGAGCTGGTAATATGGATACAGTTGCAGATGCTTTAATCAGAATAAAAAATGGGTATGCGGTTGGCAAACAAACGGTTTCAGTAAAATATTCCAAACTTATCCTTAAGTTAATGAAACTTCTTGAGAAAGAGGGATTTTTGCAAGGGGTTAAAGAGGAGGACAGACAAATTACAGTTTCATTAAAATACACAGCCAGAAAAGCTGCCATAACTGATATTAAAAGAATTTCGAAGCCTTCCCTGCGTGTTTATAAAGGAGTTCAAGGTTTACCTCATGTATTGAATGGTTTAGGTATAGCAATTGTTTCAACTCCAAAAGGATTGATGACTGACAAAGAAGCTAGAAAAAACAAGTTAGGAGGGGAAGTACTGGCATTTGTCTGGTAATAAATTATATGAGTAGAGTGGGGAGTTTACCAATTATAATACCGCAAGGGGTAATTATTGAAAAAAAGGGGTACTCTGTTATGGTCAACGGTCCAAAGGGGACATTGAAATTGGATATTCACCCAGCAGTTTCAGTTGAGATAGAAGGGGAGAGGGTATTGGTTAAAAGAAAAAATGATCTCAAAAAGTCCAAAAGTCTGCATGGACTGATTAGAAATCTGCTTTTCAATATGGTTGTTGGAGTGAGTGAAGGGTGGTCTAAGTCCTTAGAGTTGGTGGGAGTGGGGTTTAGATCAGAAGTTTCCGGCAATAAACTTATATTGAATGTGGGTTTTTCTCACCCTGTGGAAATGGCAGTATCCGAGGGTATAACCTTTGAGGTTTCTGATAATACAAAGATAAAAGTATCTGGAATTGACAAGCAGTTGGTAGGACAAGTAGCAGCAAATATCAGAAAAGTTAGATCTCCGGATGTATATAAGGGTAAGGGAATTAGGTATCAGGGTGAGTATATAAGAAAGAAGGTAGGAAAGTCTGCTAAAGTAGGCGCAGCGGGAGGAGCTAAGTAATATGAAAAAACTAAGCAGGATAAGAAAACATCAAAAAATCAGAAAAAGGATTATGGGGACAGCTGATAGGCCAAGGTTATCTGTATTCAGGTCTAACCAGTATATATATGCTCAAGTTATTGATGACAGTTTGGGTAAAACAATTGTTTCAGCAACAGATAGCGGGGAAAGCGGAACCAAGACAGAAAGAGCTTATAAAACCGGAAAGAAGCTTGCTTTGGCAGCAATAAAACATAAAATAGATACTGTCGTATTTGATAGAGGCGGATTCTTATATAAAGGAAGAATTGAGAAATTGGCTCAAGGAGCAAGAGAAGGAGGACTTAAATTTTAGCGGAGTTTTAAATAAACGTACGCTAAATATTAGCCACTGATAATCATGAATCAGAACATAAGATATAACCGGAACAATCAAGGCAATAGAAGGTTGCCACAAGAAGAGTCAGAATTTTTTGAAAGGGTTGTGCAAGTAAACCGTGTATCAAAGAAAACTAAAGGAGGAGATAAAAGATCTTTATCAGTATTGGTGGTGGTAGGCGATAAAAAAGGCAGAGTGGGTGTAGGCTTGGGTAAGGCTGCTGAGGTTCAATCAGCTGTTAGAAAGGCTACAAGCTATGCAAAAAAACACCTAATTCAGGTATCTCTTAAAGGCAGAACCATTCCGCATCCGGTTTCAATAAAATATGGAGCTGCAAAAATCCTGCTTAAGCCAGCAAAGATAGGAACAGGAGTTATTGCAGGAGGAGCGGTTAGGGTGGTAGTGGAAGCTGCAGGTATTCATGATATTGTCTCCAAGATTTTAGGTACTAAAAATCAGGCATCAAATGTTTATGCTACTTTACGGGCTCTTGCACAGTTAAGACATATAAAGGAGGCAAAATGAAGTTGCATGAGGTCTTGAAACTTAAATCCAGATCATCAAAAAGAGTTGGCCGGGGAGTAGGATCCGGCAAGGGAAAAACAGCAGGAAGAGGAACTAAGGGCCAGAAAGCCCGTGGCAAGATCCCCCTGGCATTTACCGGAGGGCTGGCTTTCTTTAAAAAACTTCCTAAAAAAAGAGGTTCAGGGAATAGAAAAGTCTCTGATAAACCTAAACTTATTGATATTAGCAAGTTAGAAGTTTTTAAAGTAAATTCAATAATAGATTCAGAGCAGCTTATTAAGGCTAAACTAATCAATGAAAATGATACTAAGTTTGGTATAAAAATTTTAGCAGAAGGAGAAATTACCAAAGCTCTGACTATCAAGTTACCTGTCTCCAAAAAAGTAAGGGAGAAAATTGAGAAAGCAGGTGGAAAAGTAGAACATGTCTGATATTCTTGCCCCAATTATCTCAGCTTTTAGAATAAAAGAACTTAGAAGAAAAATCCTAATCACTGCATTAATAATTGTAATTTTCAGATTAGTTTCTCATATTCCAGTTTCAGGCGTAGATTTGAATGCATTGCAGCAGCTTTTTGCATCAAATCAATTTTTAGGACTTTTGGATATCTTTTCCGGAGGAACTTTAGCCAATTTTTCTATCATTTCTTTGGGTCTTAACCCTTATATTAATGCCTCAATTATAATTCAGCTTTTAACAATGATTATGCCAAAATTGGAAGCGTTATCGAAGGAAGGGGAAATGGGCAGGCAAATGATCAATCAATATACAAGATATCTGACAATACCTTTGAGTGTAGTGCAAGCTATCGGGATGTTTATTTTATTAAGAAATCAAGGAGTGATAAGCCAGATTAGTCCGCTCCAAATTGCAGCAATTATAGTGGGTATGACTGCGGGCACTGTTTTTTTGATGTGGCTTGGAGAGCTAGTTACTGAATATGGTATTGGAAATGGAATCTCCCTTTTAATTTTTGCAGGTATAGTTACCCGCGTACCCATTGTTTTGACGCAGACTATTTCTGTTATTGATCAAACCCAAATCCTAAATATTTTATTATTTTTGGCTTTAGCTATTTTGGTAGTGGCAGGGATTGTATTTATTAATGAGGGAAGAAGACAGATAACTGTTGCTTATGCCAGAAGGTTTACCGGGGGAAAATCCCCTCAAGTCGGGGGTAGTGGTGCTCAAACATATTTACCGCTGCGGGTTAATCAAGCCGGTGTTATCCCCATCATCTTTGCGGTTTCTTTGGTGCTTGTGCCTTCTTTTGCAGGATCTTATCTTGCTCAAACCTCTCAACCTCAACTGGCTTTTTTAGGCCGGATTTTGGCTGCAAACTTTAACCCTACTAGTCTGGTCTATAATTTGGTGTATTTTGCCTTGGTTGTAGGATTTACATTTTTCTATACTGCTGTAATTTTCAATCCAACCAAAGTTGCAGATGAGATCAAAAAATATGGCGGGTTTATTCCGGGGATAAGACCAGGTACACAAACAGCCAGTTACTTAAACTATATAATGATACGCATTACACTGGCTGGAGCAATGTTTTTAGGCAGTATTGCCATCCTTCCCTCGATTGCTTCACAAATTACGGGCATTCAGACCTTGGTTTTAGGAGGTACAGGATTATTAATTGTGGTCTCAGTAATTCTGGATACAGCAAAGCAATTTGAAAGTAAAATGATTGAAAAAAGCTATGACGTTTTTACCAGGAAATTATAAGGATCTAAAAAAGTGAAAATTTTGCTCATTGGCCCGCAAGGATCTGGAAAATCAACGCAAGCAGAAATATTAGCAAATCAGTTAGGTTTACCAAAAATTACAGTGGGTGATATTTATAGGAAACTGGCCCAGGAAAATTCTGCGGACAGCAGAAGAATAAAGGAAGTTTTGGGAAAAGGACAATTGGTAGATGATGTAACAACCGCAAGGATTGTTAAGGAAAGACTAAGTCAAAAAGATTGCCAGAATGGCTTTGTTGTGGATGGTTATCCAAGGACTTTAGAGCAAGCCAGGTTATTTGATCCGCAATATAACATAGTTTTTTATTTAAAGCTGGATCCTGAAACAGCAATGACAAGGCTTTTAGGAAGAGGCAGGGCAGATGATACCAAGGAGCTGATAAAGAACAGATTGGATCTTTACTATAAGCAGACCGAGGCACTAATAAATTATTATAAAGATCTGGGTAACTTAATAGAAATTAACGCTAGAGGCAGCATAGAGGAAGTTAAAGTTCAAATAAATAAACATTTAAACGGAAAAAATGAGTAAAGTAACTAATAGTTATGAGATGAGTTTGATAAAAAAAAGCGGTGAAATTGCCTCCTCAGCCCTGAAAAAAGCTATAGAGGCAGTAAAAGTGGGAATAAGCGGACTGGAGATAGATAAAATAGCAAAAGATCAGATTTACAAATTGGGAGGAGATCTATCTTACAAAACAGTACCAGGATACCGTTTTGCTACCTGTATCACTGTTAATGAGGCTGTTGTGCATGGGATACCAACAGATAAAAAATTTGAAGCAGAAGATCTAGTCAGCATTGATTTGGCTGTAGAGTACAGAGGCTGGCATACGGATTGTGCTTGGACGGTAATAGTTGGCGGATCAGAACATAATAGTCCTGGATTAACAGAGGAGCAAAAGAAAAAAATAGCATTTCTAAAGGTAGGGAAGCAGGCTTTACGGGATGGGATTGCTCAGGCCATTGATGGTAATAGAGTGGGTGATATATCTGAGGCAATACAATCAAAAGTTGAGGGAGCAGGGTATTCGGTAGTCCGCAGCTTAGTCGGACACGGGATTGGAAAAAGGCTGCATGAAGAACCTGAAATCCCGGGTTATGGAAAGACGGGAACAGGGGCATTTTTAAAAGAAGGGATGGCTCTGGCAGTTGAGGTAATTTATGCAATGGGTGGTTTTGAGGTGGTTTTAGAAGAAGACGGCTGGACTTATTCTACAAAAGATAAGTCTTTATCAGGACTTTTTGAAATGAGTTTAATCGTAGGTAAAAAGGAGGCCAAATTATTGACGCATTTTACGTAAAAGGTTAACCCATAGTGGATTGACGGTTCATGCGTAATCTGATACAATCTGACGGCTAAAAAAAATGGCAAAAGATGTAATTGAAGTTGAAGGTAAGGTAGTTGAAGTTTTGCCCAATACTTTATTTAGAGTGGTTATTGAGAAGTGTGCTGATTTGCCGGAGCTTTTGGGCAGGGTGATTTTGTGTCATATCTCGGGTAAAATGAGGATGCATTATATTAGACTTTTGGAAGGAGATAAGGTTAGGATAGAGATGAGTCCACAATATGATTTGGACAAAGGAAGGATAACATTTAGATTAAAATAAGGGTTAAGGGTAAAGCGTGACGGGTAAAGAAATAAAAAACTTCCCCCTTTCCGCTTGAGACTTCCCCTAAAACTATGAAAGTAGCAGCATCAATTAAAACAAGGTGTAAGTTTTGTAAAGTGGTCAAAAGGGAGGGTGTTTTATACATCATCTGCCCCCGTGACCCAAGACATAAACAAAGACAAGGATAAAATGAAACTCAAAACTGAGAGGAAAATATAATGGCCCGTATAGCTGGTGTAGATCTTCCTGAGAACAAAAGAGTAGACATAGGATTAACCTACATTTTTGGTATAGGAAGGTCAAATGTGGTTTCTGTGGTAAAGGATGCACAAGTTGACGCTGCTAAAAGGATTAATGAGTTGACTGAAGAAGAAGTAAACAGGATTCAAAAAGTAGTAGAAAAAATTAAAGTAGAAGGAGACTTAAGGCAGGAAGTTGAACAAAATATTAAAAGACTGGAAGAAATAGGAAGCTATAGAGGTTCAAGACACAGAAAAGGTTTGCCCTCAAGAGGCCAGAGAACAAAGTCTAATGCCAGAACTAAACGCGGTAAGAGAAAGACAGTTGGAACAGTAAGAAAAGAAGTAGTTGCTAAAACAGGAGGAGAATCAAAGCCTGCAGCAAAGTAAGGCATTTTTAAAATATGGCTAAAAAACAAATAAAATCAGTAAAAAGAACAGTTGAGAGAAAATTATCCTCAGGTAGAGTTTACGTAACAGCTACTTTTAATAATACCGTGGTTACTTTAACCGATGAAGGTGGTAATACTTTAGCATGGGGATCATCTGGCAGCTCTGGGTTTAAAGGCGCTAGAAAGGCTACTCCCTATGCTGCTATTTCTGCAATGGAAACTGTCGCTCAAAAAGCTAAGGGTGTTGGGATAACAGCTTGTGAGGTATACATAAAAGGACCAGGTCCAGGCCGGGATGCAACAATTAAAGCCTTAAAAAGCGCTGGTATAAATATCACTATGATTGCTGATGTTACTCCAATTCCTCATAATGGTCCCAGGCCAAAGAAAAGGAGACGAGTTTAATGGCCCGCTATACTGGTCCCAAAAGAAGATTATCAAGAAGAGAGGGGTTGCCTTTATTTGCCAAAGATGCCAAAGCCCTGGAAAGAAAAGGAGCTGTACCTCCTGGCCAGCATGGCGCAAGAATGAGAAGGAGAGTTTCTGAATATGGATTGCAGCTGCGTGAGAAACAAAAAGCAAAAAGATTATATGGAATTTTAGAAAAGCAATTTAAAGGTATAGTGCAGAGAGCAAGTAAAGTTAAAGGCGCAACTGGTTTAAGCCTTTTGCAGATATTGGAAACAAGGTTGGATAATATTGTTTATAGACTAGGTTTTTCCAAAAGCAGGGCTGGAGCAAGGCAGCTTGTATCACACGGACATATTGCTGTATCTGACAAAAAAGTATCGTTACCCTCATATAATGTGAGAGTAGGACAGACTATTGCAATCTTGCCTAAATTAAGAGATAATACTCAGGTTAAAAAAAGCTTGGAAGAAGCTGAACAGGCTCCGGAATGGCTTGACAGGAAAGCTGTAGTAGGTAAAGTTTTAAGATTACCTAACAGGGAAGAAATGGAACAATCGGTAGACGAGCAGCTTATAGTGGAGTTTTACTCCAGGTAAGAAAGTTAGTATGTTTAAAGTAAAAACAGAAAAAGTTTCGGAAAATTTTGCAAAGTTTGTTATTGAACCTTTAGAGGCAGGGTTTGGCCATACTCTAGGCAATAGCTTAAGACGGTTACTTCTGACTTCCTTAACAGGTGCTGCAGTTACTTCATTAAAGATTAATGGTGTTGCTCATCAATATTCAGTAGTGGATGGAGTTATGGAAGATGTAATTGAAATAATATTAAACATTAAGAAAATCCGGTTAAAGATTGATGGAGACAGGCCGGTAAAATTAAGTTTAAAAGCTACAGGAAAGAAAATTGTAACAGCAGGGGATTTTGAGATAGAAGGAGATGGTGAGATTGTAAATAAAGATCAAACCGTTGCTACTTTGACTGACTCAAAGTCGAAATTAAATATGGAAATGACTGCAGAAAAAGGCATTGGTTATTCTGTTGCAAGCGAGAGAAAGATGGGTGAGATTGGTTCTATTGCAGTTGATGCATTATTCTCTCCAGTAGTGACTGTAAATTACAAGGTTGATCCTACCCGTGTTGGAAGAAGAACAGATTTTGATAAACTTACTTTAGATATTACTACAGACGGTGCTATTGCTCCGGTTGATGCATTAAATGAGGCAGCAAGGATTTTATCAGAAAGTTTCCGTAAGGTTTATGAGCCTGATGTAGAAGAAGAACTGGAAGAGAGGGGATCATCTGTTTCAGAAGAAGTGTTAAGACTTACAATTGAAGAGTTGGATTTACCTGTCAGAATCACAAATGCCTTAAAAGCAATTGAAATAAATACCATCGAGGATTTAATAAACGTTCCTAAGGCTCAACTTTTAAAAGCAAAAAATTTGGGTACCAAATCATTATCTTTAATAGCTGAAAAGTTAGCTGAGAGGGGGTTGTCTTTGAGTGAGACATAGAGTTTATGGTAAACACCTTGGAAGAGATAAGAATGAGCGTGCTACCCTTTTCAAGGGTTTAGTGCAGGCGCTTTTTACCCATGGGACTATCCAAACTTCTGAGATTAAAGCTAAAGCAGTCAAGGGTTTAGTTGATAAAGTTATAAATCTGGCCAAGGATAAACGCACTGAGCCAAAAGTTCAGTCCTATCTGACTAATAAAAATTTGATAGATAGATTAATTAAAGAAATTGTCCCCAAACTCGGTAGTAGAAATTCCGGTTATACTTCAATGGTAAAGTTAGGAACAAGATTAGGTGATCAGGCTATGATGGTAAAGATGAGCTTGGTTGGGGCAGAGAAGTTAGAACCAATTAAAAAAGAATCAAGAAAAGAAGAGAAAAGCGGAAAAGCAGAAAAGAAGGTAAGCAAGAAAACCTCCGAAACAAAAGTTAGCGCTAAAAAACCTGTTAGAAAAACTCAATCAAAAGCTAAGGGTAATTCAAAATCATCCAAAAAATAAATATGAGTACAAATAAACTATCAGCAAAAAATATTAAAAGAGAAACACATCAAATAGATGCTAAAGATAAGATTTTAGGAAGGCTGGCAGCAGAAATTGCCACTATTTTAATGGGAAAGAAAAAAGCTCAATTTGTGCCTTATTTGGATACTGGTGATTTTGTGGTTGTGACTAATGCAAGTTTGGTAAAAGTAACAGGCAAAAAAGCCCAAGATAAAGTTTACACCCGTCACTCAGGATTTCCAGGAGGACTAAAGCAGGAAACTTTTGATAAATTATTAGTGCGGAGGCCGGAGTATTTGATAGAACATGCAGTTTCAGGTATGCTTCCTCAAAATAAGTTAGGGAAAAAAATGATTAAAAAATTAAAAGTTTTTGCAGGAGAAAAGGAAAGACAATGGTAAGCACACATACTACTGCTGTTGGAAGAAGGAAAGAAGCTGTGGCCAGGGTTAGAGCTGCTTCAGGAAATGGTCAGATTACTGTGAACGGTAAACCAATAGCTGAATATTTTTTGGGACCCTTACTTCAGAAACTGTACTCTAAGCCCTTAGAGATTACTAAAAGTTTAGGTAAATATTCTATTTCAGTTAAAGTAGAAGGAGGGGGGAAGGTTGCCCAACTTGGGGCAGTTGTTCATGGTATATCCAGGGTAATAGCCAAAGCAGAACCATCTTTGCGTGTCACCCTTAAAAAAGAAGGACTTTTAACAAGAGATGCCAGGGTCAGGGAAAGAAGAAAATTTGGTAATGCCCAAAAAGCCAGAGCTAAAAAACAATCCCCAAAGAGGTAATTTTAACAGTCAAATTTAAAACCGCAAGGGCATTTTTTAGTTCTGTTTTCGGGGGGTGTGTTTCTTTCACTATCGTATTTTCTAGGACATTCCTCACAATGATAATGATCGTCAGCAGTAGATGACCCACATACACCGCAGGTTCCAAGTAAACCTTCTCTTCCTGAAGCACTACCTCCACCAGCTGATGAGCCGCCTGATCTAATGCCCTTTCTTCCAATGGAAAATCCACCTGATAAACCACATCCTGCTCCAACAGCTCTAACTACTTGATGACCTAACCAATATATTTCTTCAGCTAAGGTTTTAAAAACAGGCATTACTTTCTCTCTCACTTTGGAAACAAAGCTAGTAACCTTTTGTGTAACAGTTTGTAAATTTTGCCAAATAATATCTGCTTTATTTAAAACGGCATTTAAAGCAATTGCTACATTTTCGGGATTAATAATTGTTTCACAAACTCTTTCAATCAAACTGTTAATATGAGGAGCAGTTTGTTGGAGAATTATTTGCATTTTCTCTTCAGATAAAGCTTTTCTGTTCTCTGTTAAAATTTCACCTAATATAGGATTCGATAAGAACCATTCATCAATTGGTCCTTCTTGTCCATTAAAATAATCAGCATTTTTTAAAGACACGGCCTCTTTATATTGAGCGTAGGTTTTGCTTGAAGAAAAACGGGTCATCTTAATAATTCTTTTTTTGGTAATGGGATCTTCTGAAACTTCATATATATCTACAAAATTATCTTTAAAAATTGTTCCTAAAACTTGTCCTGGTCCTGAGATGACTGTAATTTTGGTATTTTCTGGGGTATCAGGATTAGTTAAAACTTGTTGAATTTTTAAAAATCCCTCTCTTTCTTTTTCCATTCTATGAATGTCAGGAGAATTTAAAGTTTTATAATATTCAATTCCGGTTTGTAAAATATCTTCAAAAGGTTGATTTTTTAGTTGTTGGCTTCTTAATTTATTATCCTGATCAACCTCATAGAAAATTGTGCTAGTTGCTGCGCTAAATCTCTCTTTTAAAGCTGTTTCAATTTGCACTTTTTCATAATCTGGAAACAGATCTTTTTGCTCGGTGGCTTTAAGAGACCTATATTTTGCTATTTCCAAAACAGGGTTATAATTTAAGATTTTAATACTTTTTCCAAATGCACGATCAAAAATTATTTGTACCTTATTAACTTCTGCAAGATATTGTTGCGTATCAAATGAATTTTCTTGTTGTGGAGAAAATGGTTCCTCGTTCTCATGGAATTCTATAGTTCCGAGGACTTGAGGAGCAGCTAGAATTTCTGTCTGCTCAAAAGGAGAAACTTGTTCAAATCTATCACCTGGATCAAAGTCATCTGGAACTTTATACTCTCTAAATAAAAGTGGGTTAGAATCGGTGGTAGAAACAGCGGTTAAAAGTCGTTCTGGCATATTGCTCCTGCTCGGGACCCTTCAACTTCGCTCAGGGTAAATTATGTGGTCGGTCTCCGGACTAATAAGTTATTAGTTATGAGTTCATAGTTCAAAGAAAATTACTACGGACTAATAACTACCAACTAATAACTAAATTCACCGTTGCGGCACAGTGTAGGAATTACACCTACTTCCCATTCTCTTGTCCTGTACAGATAGTACTGGATGAGATACCACGGATAAATAATTTATCAATTTAAGAATCTTTTTTCAAGCCCCAAGATATAGACATATATTGTATAATCTTAAGATATGTCTTCAATACCTCCTGAGAAAATCTTTAAAAGCTATGATATTAGGGGAATTTACCCAACAGAGTTAAATGAAGAAAATGCTGCTCCAATAATAAAAGCAATTTATAAAGTTATCTCTGATCAACTAGAAACTGATAAACCTTTAACTTTCGCTGTGGGTCGTGACATGAGGCTTTCCTCACCAGCTATTTTTGAAACAGTAAGTAAAACCTTAGTAGATTTAGGAGCAAAAGTTATTGATTTAGGGATAGTCTCAACACCTACTTTTTATTATGCTGTTTTTAAATATGGCTACGATGGGGGAGTACAAATTACTGCTTCTCATAATCCAAAAGAATATAATGGTATAAAAATTGTTAGAAAATCTCCAACAGGTTTAGTAAAAATAGGCAAAAGCACAGGAATGGACAATATTAAAAAATTAGCAATGGATGGTGTAGATCTTCCAACAATTGAAGGTGGAGCTATTTTCAAAAAAGAAGGTGTGGTAACAGAAGAAGTTGAGAATGCTTTAAGCATAGCAGATAATCCTAAGGTGAATAAATATAAAATAGTAGCAGATGCAGCTAACGCTTTAGGTGCTTTATATATTGAAGAGTTGTTTAAGTTTATCCCGGGAGATTTAGTAAAAATGAACTTTGAATTGGATGGAACTTTTCCTGCTCATCAGGCAGATCCTTTGCAAAAAGAAACCCTGGTTGATTTACAAAAAAGAGTAGTAGAAGAAAAAGCAGATTTAGGACTTGCCCCTGACGGGGACGGAGACAGGTTATTTTTTATTGATGAAAAAGGGGATATTGTTCCACCCTCAATTATTACTGCAATTGTGGCAAGAGAGGTTTTAAAAAAACACAAAGGAGCAAAAATACTTGGTGATATAAGATATATCATGACGCCTCAAAAAATTGTTGAGGAGTTAGGTGGAACTTTTGTCATAACCAAAGTAGGGCACTCATTTATTACAGAGAAACTGCATGAAACTGGCGGGGTATTTGCTGGAGAATCCTCATCTCATTATTTTTTCAAAGAAACAGGTAATGCAGAATCTCAAATACCGATGATTTTATTAGTCCTTAAGGTTATGACAGAAGAGGGCAAGACACTTTCTGAAATTGTTAATTCATTAAGAAGATCTCATGAATCAGGAGAATTTAATTTTGAAGTAAAAAATGCTAAAGCAGTAATGGAAGCAATCAAAAAAGAGTTTCCAGAAGGTGAAGTTTCAGAATTAGACGGAGTATCAATATCTTTTGCAGACTGGAGATTATCTCTTCGCTCATCTAATACTGAACCTCTTTTAAGACTTAATGTAGAGGTTGAATTGGGCGGAAATATTGAAGGAGTTAAGGAAAAAATGATTGGGCTTATCAAAAAGCATGCAATTTTTGAGGACTTGTCAAAATAATTTAATTATGGTTTACTAATAAATGCATCAAGAGTGCCACCGAAAGGTGTGCCGGCAACCTTAAAGTCTAAGGTGCCAAATCCTTGAGAGGAAGATGCGGTCTCGATTTTTAATCGGACAAACTTTAAACCTCTCAGGTGAGAGGTTTTTTAAATGTCAACAATAACAACATTTACATCAGAATCAGTCTGTGCAGGTCACCCTGATAAAATATGTGACCAAATTTCAGATGCGGTATTGGATGCAGTATTAGCTCAAGATCCTCAAGGACATGTAGCTTGTGAAACTTTGGCTGGATTTAATAAAGTTATAATAGCAGGTGAAATTACAGCAAATGCAAAAGTTAACATCAAAGAAATTGCTCGAGATCAGATAAAAAGATTAGGCTACACTGATCCAAATTATAATTTTTCTTATAAATCCCCGATTGAGGTTTTTGTTCATGAACAGTCTCCGGAAATTGCTGTGGGAGTTGATGATAAGGGAGCGGGGGATCAAGGGATGATGTTTGGATATGCTTGCATTGAATCTCAGGAATTAATGCCTTTGCCTATCATTATGGCACATCAGTTAGCAAAAAGAATAGATCAGGTAAGGGAGGAAAAAATACTGGCTTACCTCAGACCTGATGGAAAAACTCAAGTAACTGTTGAATATAAAAATGGTAAACCTACAAGTATTTTTCAAGTAGTTATAGCAGTGCCCCATGATGAAAAA
>CAZDFU010000001.1:9099-88087 GCA_964504985.1 uncultured Gammaproteobacteria bacterium | reverse complement strand
CTGGCTGTTAACCTGGTGTCTTGCAAAAACTGTGACAAACCTACCTTTTCTCATGTAGTTTGTATCAGCTGCGGTTTCTATGCAGGTAAAGAAGCCCTGAAAGCTCAAAAGGTACTAGTCACCAAAGCATGAAGTTAAAGAGTGACCCCAGGCATATCAAGCGCATTAAGCTAATGCAGCAGTTATTCACCTGGAATTTTCTTAAAAAAAATCCCCCAAAACGAATTTCTGAAATTGTTGAAAATTTAGAGCAAATCGACAAGTTAATCAAAGCTAGCGCAAAAGACCGTCCGGTGAATCAAATTAATAAAATTGATTTATCCATCTTGCGTTTAGCAATTTTTGAGTTAATAATAAAAAAGGGGACACCGCCAAAAGTTATAATTGATGAGGCTGTTGAATTAGGGAAAGAATTTGGTTCTGACTCTTCAAGTTCTTTCATTAATGGCACTCTGGGACAAATTGTTAAATTGAAAAAAATTAAAACTGAAAAGGAGGATAAGGAATAATCCATTCAAAAATATTATGCCTGATACACAAGATATCATAAAAGCTATAGCTGAACATTTAGGTTTAAATCCTGAGGATGTAGACAGAAATGCCCTTTTGCAGGATGAACTGGGAATTTCACCAATTGAATTAAATGACCTGCTGGCCAATTTATCTCAAAAATTCCAGGTTACTTTTGACTCAAGTGAAGTAGAACATCTAAATAAGGTCGAAGATTTAATAACTTTAGTTGAGGATCATTTATTAGATTTCTAACTGCAAAATAAACCTGATGAATTTTGATGAACTTTTAAACCAGTTAAATTTGACCTTTAAAAACCCCAAACTTTTAGAGCAGGCTTTTTATCATAGATCTTATTTAAATGAGGTTAAATTAAATATACAATCCAATGAAAGGTTAGAATTTTTAGGTGATTCTGTATTATCACTTATTATTTCTCAACACCTGTTTTTATCTAGACCCCAAGACAGCGAAGGAGAACTTACCAGTTTAAGGGCATATATTGTTAAAACTAAATCTTTAGCCAACGCTGCCAAAAAACTTAATTTGGGAAAATATCTGCTCTTTTCCAGGGGGGAAGAGCAGGGGGGAGGCAGGGATAATCCCCAGCTTTTGGCAAATACTTATGAGGCTTTTTTGGGGGCAATTTATCTGGATCAGGGAGTAGAAGTTGTTAAAAGGGTCATCGGACAAACACTGCTTTCTTTATTTGACAGGGAACTTAAATCAGGCCCTCCCAAAGATGCCAAATCGTCTTTACAGGAAATTTCCCAGGAGAAATTCAAAGAATCTCCCCGGTACAAAATTTTAGAAACCTCAGGCCCGGATCATGCCAAACAATTTACTGTTGCAGTTTATATTCAGGGGAAAGAATATGGACTGGGTAAGGGAGGGAATAAGCAAATCGCAGAAGAAGAAGCAGCACAACAAGGACTTGTAAAGATGAGTGATCAATTTCCTAAACTGGATCGTTGACGTTGCTATAAGCTTAAGCTATACTATCTTCACTAAAAATTATGATTAAAATACGTTTGATGAGAATCGGCAGCAAAAGGAAACCATTCTATAGGGTGGTGGCAGTTGATGAAAGAGCCAAAAGAACAGGCGGGTATCTAGAACTTTTGGGCACATATAATCCTTTAACTGAACCTCATGATATAAAATTAAAACAAGACAGGATTGATTACTGGATTAAAATGGGAGCTCAGTCCTCTGATGGTTTTTTAAGAATTATTGGTAAAGCACCTCAAAGACCTCCCAGAAAACCAAAGAAGGAGAAGAAAGAGTCATCAGCTGTCAGTCAACAGTCTACAGACAAACCAGAAGAAAAAGCATCTGCACCAGCTAAGCCAGAAGATCAACAGCAAACAGCAAAAGAAGCTCCTGATACCACTCCGGAGATGAAGGCAGAAAATCAGTCTGTCAGTAATCAGTCATCAGATAAAAAAGTCGAAGAAACACAATCAGAACAAGCAAAAGAAGCTCCTAAAACAGAAGAGCCAGAACCTCAAGAAAATGCTCCACAGGAGGAAAAGTCTGAAAGCTGAAGACTGATAGCTATTATGAAGGATCTTTTATCTTATATTGTCACCAATTTAGTTACCAAACCTGATTCTGTTGTAATTGATGAACATATAAACGATGGGGATGTCACCCTAACCCTCACAATTGATCCATCTGATATGGGTTTAATAATTGGTAAAGGCGGGCAAACTATTAGGGCTATTAGAAAATTATTAACAGTCAGGGCTATTGCAGAAAATGTCAGGATAACATTACAGCTTAATGAAGTAACAAACACAGAAGTAAAATAACAAGCAGCTTATTACCTTTACTGGACTAGTTACCTCTTACCATGACCATTTCCATTATCACTCTTTTCCCACAAGTCTTTGAACCAATACTAAATTCATCAATCCTAAAAAGAGCCCAGGCAAAAGGGAAGGTCACCTTTGAGCTTATAAACCTTAGAAATTTTGGGGAAGGAAAACACCAGGTAGTGGATGGCCGTCCATATGGCGGGGGAGCAGGGATGATACTTAGGGCAGATATCCTGGCTCAAGCCCTGGAATCCGTTCTTTCCAAACTACCCGCTCCGCGAAGCGGACAAGACGGGCCAACTGCCAAATATCAAGTCTCAACTATCCTGATGTCTGCTTCCGGGACTTTGTATAAACAATCCAAAGCTCAAGAATTTTCTAAGTTAGACCACCTCATTATTGTTTGCGGTCATTATGAAGGGGTTGACCAGAGGTTTATTGATAAATATATTACAGAAGAAATTTCTATAGGAGATTATGTCTTAACAGGAGGAGAAATACCTGCTATGGTTATTGTTGACTCAATTACCAGACTAATCCCCAAAGTCTTAGAAAAAGATGAAGCCATCCAGGAGGAATCCTTCAGCAGACAATTAACTGACAACGGCCAACAGCTTTTAGAATATCCTCATTACACCCGTCCTGTAGAATTTAAAGGGCAAAAAGTTCCGGAAGTACTGCTTTCCGGCAACCATGCTGAAATAAAAAAGTGGCGTAACCTTAAATCCCTGGAAAAGACTAAAAAGGTAAGACCAGACATGCTTAAATAACAATTTTATTCAAATGGGTTAGGCTTTCCCCTTGGAGATTGTTTAAACATTTCCTGTTCTTCTAAAATAATATTACTTACTGTTGCCAGTTTTGATAAGGCCTCTTCTTCTTTTTCAGATAACTCTGCAAGAGGAGAGTCAACACTGCCAAAACTACTGGGAGGAGCTGAATATAAAACTTCTATGCTTAGAGAGGCTGCTATTTGTGAGTCGCGTTCAAAACTAGTCTCCACCTTAGTTACGCGCATCAACCGGTATGAATTTTCTATATTAGCAAGCAAATCAATAAGTTTTGACCCTGAGCCTAACACATCTACCTCAAATCCATAACTTGATGCTTTCTCATTAGCTGCACTAATAGACCCCAAAGACAAAGAGGCAATGCTGAACCCTGATTGTGCAATTATATTCTGAAGCAAACTCATTGTGCTTACAAAATCTTTATCAGCAGGATAAGAAATCATTGCATAATCTACTTTAAGTTTTAAATCATCCGGGTTATATTCTCCGAGTTTATCAGCCTTAGCCTCCAAAAATTTTGCTTTCTGGCTAATTTCACCCATCTTTTGTTGGTTGACTAAAAGTTTAACTGTCTGAGGATAAATTACAAGCAACGCCAGGGAAAGGGAAACCAAACCTACAACTGCAGGAAAAATATATAATTTATATTTCCCATAAAATCTAAGTATATCTTCTTTTTTCATTGGTTTATTTTAGCTTGACTTTAAAATTCAATCTGATAGATTCATCTTTACTCCGCGATAAACTCTCAATACTAACCTGTTTAACTTTATCCTGGCTGGTTTTCCCGGAAATCAATCTGCCAGTTAATTCATCTAATGCGGTTGCATTTGCAGCTGTTGCCAAAACAAAGATTTCTTTCCCCCTATCAATAGAAACCGAATTGATAGAAACAGAGGGAGGCACCAGTTGAGATATTAATTGGTAGGCTTGAACCTCTTCTGAGGGAGTCTCCAAATATTTATTTATAACCTTTAATCTATCTTTTAATAAAAGCAGGGAGGCTTGAATGTTATTTAGTTCCTGAACTCTTTTTTCAACTCCACTCAGTTTAGTTTGAACCGCAGTTATATTTTGACTTTGCAGGAACCGGAGCGATATTGTTATAGATGTCAAAAAAACCACCAGGATTATAACCACCACTCCAACAGCTTGAATTTTATAAAACCTTGCCCTTTTTATCTCCTCAATCCTAAATTCCTGTGGAAGTAAATCTATAGCAATCTTCATTTTAATCCTCCCTTAATGCAAGCCCAACCGCCACAGAATAAAATGTTGCCTCCTGTGACAATTTGGGCAAAAGAGACTTTTCCTTAATTATTGAATACCAGGGATCAGCTTCCTGAACCTCAAGACCTAAATTATTGGCAAAATATAAAACTGCCCCCGGCATTTTTGCTCCGCCTCCGGAAAGCACTACTCTTTTGATGGAGTTTTGAGAGTACTTTGCTTCAAAGGCTTGTATCACTCTTTTTGACTCGGAAACAATAATATCCTCAACAGGCTTTAAAACCTCAAAAACCTTTCCTTCAAGTTGATCTTCCAGCATCCCATAAACCTTTTTATATTCCTCAGCCTGGCTGGTTTCAAAATTAAAGTGCTGGGCTAAAGCTCTTGTTAAAGCGGTACCGCCAGATGAAATTGAACGTGTTAACCAGATCAATCCTTTGGAGACTGCAGCAAAGTCTGTGGTTGTTGCACCAAGATGCACAATTAAAGTAGAAGGGGAGAAGGGGTTATTTCCCACCAAAGACCTGGTCACAGCAATAATCTCAGTTTCCAAAGCCTTTGGCTTAATCCCTGCCAATTCCAAAATTTTAATATATTTTGCTACTATATTTCTGGGTGAGGCTACCACCAAAACTATGGTCTTTGTTTGTTTGCCTTTCTCCTCAGACCGGGCCAGCACCTGCCAATTTAAATTAACATCTGCTAAAGGCATGGGGATAAACTCCTCAGCTGCATAACGGATGGCAGATGAAAGTTCATTGTCAGTTAGATAAGGCAAATCATCAATAACCCTTGTAAAAACTTTTGATTCAGGCAAAGCTGTAATTACCTCCTTACCTTCAAGGTGAGTAGCAGCCAGAAGGTTTCTAATAGCAACAGCCACAGTTTCTAAATCAGAATCTGCATCTGATAACATACCTGGTTGAGGGGTGGCTACAGAGCCAAGGGAGATTAACTTAAAAGCCTTATCTTCTTTTGACAGGGCAACAACTTTAATTGATGAAAAACCAATGTCTAAACCAACGGAAATTTTTCCCATAGGCAGTAATTACATTTTACAGGTAACTTGTAACCCATGACAAGTAACAAGTTATCCGGGTTTTATTTAACCTGGTATGTTCCTTTAACCAAAGAATAAGATCCTGAGGGTCCTGAAGAAAAAAGGATAGAAGCCAAGCCTGTTTCATAATCTATAGTAGATTCATTGGTTAATTTTATTTTCCAGGCAGTTATCTCTTTAAAATTATTTCTATTACCAGGATCAATTATGCCTTTATCAGCATAAAAGACCCCGCTGTTGCCTATATTCCCCATACTAATGGCTTTCTCATCATTCGTTCTGGAATCATAAGTTGAAAGAAGCACTAAGATGCTATTTTCTTCTCCTGTACCAATTAGTTTATTCTGGTTACCCATGGTAGCTTTTCCGCTGGTTCCACTAGTCCCTAGGATTATTACACCTGAGGAGGTTCCAAAAGAAGAATCAAGAATAAATCTATTCTCATTTCCCATGGTTAGATCCCCTGTTATCCAGATAGGGGTTTTAACTTTAATAACACATGAGTTACCCAGCGTAAGGTTTCCTGTATATTTACCAGGTCCCCAGGCTGCCTCTGAGCCGCAAGTTGGCTGGGAAAGAGAACCTGAATCCTCTGCATCAGTTTTCCATCCAGCTATATTTGCCTCAGAAATAGGAAAGTTTTGAGGCGGGGGATCCTCAGACCCTGGATGGCAATGCACGTTAGGGCAAGAACTACCGCTGACAGTTGAATCAGTTATAGCCTGATAATAAGCATCTTTTCCTACTATAAGCCCATCTACTGTGTTTGCATGCACATCACCTAAAACTGTAGTATTATTTCCTCCTGAAAGGGAAGTTGTAGTCCCGCCCATATAGACTTTAAAACTCAGCTCGTTTAAGTTAGGGCCTCCTGTTAAATCATTCCAGACAGGATTGCCGGCGCTCCAATCAGGAGACCATTTGGGTTGCCCCCGGTTGTAACTTGCTGCACTATCGTTTTGCCAGGACCAATAATTTACCACGTTAGATGAAGTATCTACCATTATCCAGTAAGTTTCTTCTGCTGATAAGGCAGGGTTGCTGGAAAAAGTCACATCTATAAAACCATACTCTTGTGTAACAAGCATATTACTTAGCGTACCTGTTGCTAAAATATCACTGGGATTTTTTCCAGGCTTTCCGCCATTATCTTTTATTATCCTGACACTAAGATCTGAATGAGGACCTGGGCCTATTTTTTTAACCTTAAGGGAAATCTTTCTAATTTTATCAGAAACAGAAGGCTTGAAACTTTGGGTAATATCCAATCTGCTTTGCCCTTCAATACTTTTCCCAAAATGGAAATCCGAACATGTTTGACAATCTGTTTGCTGATTGGCTGTTGGGGGAACCCCTGCTGCCACCCAGGCATCTCCTGTAATAGTATTATTTTCACCCATCTCAATATTTCCATTAGAATAAATTGACCCCTTAACTAAATTCCCATTCCCAAGCTCCAACCCTCCTTCCCCAACTTGCATCCCATAAACAAAAGACACTCCTGTGCCTCTTGAAGCAGTAATTTTGATGGTTCTTTTAACTTTGGCATTATCTTTATCCGGTATAAAACCCGTAGCTTCAATCAATTTAGTGGCAGCGTTAGGGGAGGTAATGTTAATAGAATATGTGCCTTCACCTAGAGCAATATCTTCCTCACCATCATAACTTCCTCCTGTTTTATTTAAAGAGGTTATGGCTTTATCCAAAGCAGCCTCAGCCAAAGCCACTGCTTTTTCAGCTTCAATAGAATGCTGGGCATTCTGAAAATAAATCTGTGCTCCTGCCACAATTGATAGTACAGAAAATAACACCACTCCCAAAGCCACAAAGATAATAACCAGTATCTGTCCATTCTGGTTATTAGTTTTTTTGTTTTTGTATTTACTCATAACTCATAACTCTGAACTAATAACTAATAACTAATTCAGTCATTTCTTAAACTTGCCTCAGATGTTGCAATAATTGCCTCATAATCTGCACCTGATTTTTGCTTTAAAGTTAAACTAACCCTGACTTTGCTGGCAAGCTCAGGACTTACCTCCAAAGGGGGATTTGCCAAGTTAAAATATTGAAAAGTTACACTTTCCACATTTGTTGAAAAAATTTGATCCTGGGAAAACCTGGAACTTACTCCTGCTGCCGGAATAATCCTAAAACGCAGGTTTTTCTGATCTTTCAAAAAAATAAAATCATCATAAGCATTGGCAATAATACCGCCTGATGAATCAATTGAGGAAATCTTTAAAATAAGCTGCTCTGAAGAAGATAACGGGCTGATACTGCCTGCTTCCTTAACAGACTGTCTGATCTTAAAAAGCGCATCGTTGCTATTTAACCCTCCCTGAAGCTTTGAAGACTGTTTATAATAAAGCCCTGCGCTATTAAGCATGATTACCAAAAGCAGCCCTGCCACCACAACCGCTATCCCCATAGCAATTAAGACTTCCACAAGCGTTAAACCCCTTTTAGATTTCCATTTCATTGATTGAGCCCTCCTTCCCCGATAAAGGTTTTTATATCAACTTTCTGATCTTTATTATTTTCTCTCCAGGAAATAAAAACCGTCACAATCTTTATTTGCTCATCATTTGGACAAAATTGGGGGAAAGTTATAGGGTCACAAAACTCCACTTTAACTTTTCCCGAACCCTGAGGAAGCAAACTAATCCTTGGGTCTTCAATAAGTGAATCATCTGCTGCTAAATTAGCATATGCGGTATTTCTTTTATCTTCTATTTCTTTGGCAGCAATTTCCCTGGCTAAACTCATATTTTTACTTTTAGTTATTAAATTCATGGCATTTGGTAAATTTGCCATTAAAAACACCATCACACCCACCAACACCACCACCATTAAAGATTCAATTAAAGACACGCCTTTTTGGTTATCCTTCATAACTATTTCGTTATAGCTGCTGCAGAAAAGATAGCATAATCAAAATAAGGAGGAACTACATTATATTGCTGAAATAGCCTGACTTTCCGCTGAGTCTCCCCTGAAACGCCGGTGGAAGTAATTGATCTGGCCTGAGGGGGGAGTGAACAAGCTGCCCCGCAAGTCCCTGTTGCCTGCGCAGCAAAAGGTTGAGAGGTGTTATTATAAAGTAACCTGGCCCTAATAAGCATTAACTTATTGGCAGCGTCTTTTTGATAAACCGGTGCAAAATCCAGCCTTTTATTGCAGGTATAGATAGTTGTCCCAATCTGCCTGTCCTGACAATTTACCTTCTCAAACCCATTATTCCGGCTAACAGAAAGGTTATCTAGGTACCACTTATAACTTCTATATTTATCCCTGTTTCTTTCAGCAGGGACCGGATCCTGAGGGTCCTTTCCAAAGTAAACAAGAGTTAATTCCAAAGCTGCTTTGTCTTGCTGAGAATTCCCCCAATAGATATCAAGAGTGGGTTGAGTGTAACAAATAAAACCAGCACAATTAGGTAAACTGGCCTTAGGGCTTGCCAGCCATACCTGAACCGCATCCTCTTTAGCCAAAGGAGGATATTCCAGCGCAACTTGCCGTCCCGCTGTTTGGATACATCCAGCCTGTCCTGGCACACAAGGCAATTCTTCTGTACCTGTAATCTCTTTAATACTTGAACCGCTGTCAGAAAAGTTAACAGGCTCACTGCTTCCTTGCAGGGCTTTCTCAATGCCTGCCTCAGCTGCTGAAAAAGCCCTGGAGGATTGTTCCACCTTAGAGGATGTAGAAACATCCACCAGGCTTTTTTGGACAATTGATAATCCAATAGCCAAAGCCACAGTCATCACCAGAATTAAAAGCAGTACTACCTGGCCTTTTTCGTTCATCTTAGTTGTATTGTTGTCTGAAATGTTATTGAACCAACCTGGCTTGATACTGCATCAGGTATACGCACCCCCGGGCGCAGATCAAACTTAATAGTCACCTGATCCATAAACCCTTCTGAACTTTCTCTATAAAATACAGGGTTAGCTCCGCAATCGGGGGCGCCATTTACAGCAACACAATCAACAGAAACCCCTGTTTGAGCGTTGGTATCAGTTAATACAACAGGGTTTATCATATCACTCGTATTCCCGCATACTCTATCCATAAAATCCGGGGTAGTCTCTCCTTGATTGCTTGTAGGATTGTCCTGTTGAATCAAACCAGAAGAAGTAGGATTAGAAAGCGGGGCAGAAGGGATAAACCTGTAGCGGGTATTAATACCATCTTTAACTGTTACCAGGGTTTTATTATCAGTGCTTACACAAACATAATCAGCATTCCTGGCAGTTTTATCTATTTTATCCAAAACAGCCTGTCCGTTTTGCTTTATCACACCAATCAGCTGCGATTTATTACTGCCTGTTAAAGTACGGCTAAAAATAGTTACCACAAGCGTCCCAAAGATAGAAAGTACTGCCATTACTACCAGAATCTCCACCAAAGTAAAACCTAATAAGTTCTTAGTTATTAGTTCAGAGTTATTAGTCCGGTTCATAGTTTTCTTAATATTGTTGTTAATTTTGATTGATGCGGTCCAGAAAAATCAGTCCAGGAAACTTGCACTGTCACAGTTTTTTGGACTGAAAAAGCTGCATCATCAGATAAAATCACTATCCGGTAAAAAGACCCTATGGACTCACCTGAAGCAGCAATTCCTGTCTGGGCAGGCTGAGGAACCAAATAAGTCAAAACCCCATCTGCTGCAACATTAAAATAGTAGTTTTTATCTAGGTTAACCCACAAATCATCATCCTGCCAATTAGCTACTGCATTCCCAGACCCTGTCGTGAAATTGGAAATAGCTTTATTCCTATCCCTGCCTGCCCTAACCCTCTCAATTCCTTCCTGGGCTAACTTAGTAGCCTGAGCTTGGTTTTTGGAAAATTGGGCATTCCTAAGAGAGGCTATGGTAGCAAAAACCAATGCCCCAACCACAATTGCAGAAACCCCAACTACTACCACAAGCTCCATCAAAGTTTGTCCTTTTTCACTGTACATCTATAGCTCCTCCTCTGGATAACTTAAAAGTTTTTGGGGCAGTATTAGGATTTAAACTATTGGTAATAGTAAAAATAATTGTTTGGGAAGATGAGGGGCAAGCAGTAGTAAGCGTACCCGCCCCGCTTGAATAAGTAAAAGCAGCAGGAAGTCTTAAAACAGCATATTCAATGCCTGAACACTGAATCTGTACTCTGGCATTTTCCAAATTATAGGTTTTTTGCAAAGTATCAGAAGCGCCATTGCAGCGGAGTTCAATTGTTGAAGTATTTACAAACCTTAATGACCAGGATGTTGCCCCCTGGTTATTACAAAGCGTGGATGAGGTGGCATTACTTTGAGCCAGCCTCAAAAGCGTTTGAATTTGTCCTGCAGCCTTAGATATTATCTGAGTACTGGCAAAAAAGTTAAAATTAATAAACCCCACCACAGCCATTACTGAAAGTATGGATATTACTACTAAAAGCTCAATAAGAGTATATCCAGTTCTGGAAACAGGCATACTATAACAGTAACATATCAGCACTACACCTTCCAGGTGGGCTTTCTTGTCCCGTTAGCTTTACGGCCTGCTCACGCCAAAATCATATAAATCACTGGGGAATCTGCATCCAGGCTCAGAAACAGGAGCAGTACCTTCCATATTGGCAAACAAACAATAACTCCTGCATTCGTTTGAAGAACAACCGCTTGGCATATAAAAATATTCTGTTGTCCCCAGAGGATCTTTAGGCACAAGGTTTAGATATTTTTTTGTCCTATCAGGGCTGGTTAATGGACAACCAACCCTGAATCTGCCATCAGATTCAGCAGGACAAAAACCTGTGCCAATTGCTGGATAATACAGCTGGTCTGCATGATAATCCTCTAAAGAGGATTGGATTAATTTTAAATCAGATATTCTTTTAGAATCCCTGGAGCGTTTTACAACAGGCTGGTAAATAGAAAGCCCGATAGCTGCCAAAACTGCAATTATGGAAATCACCACCAATATCTCAACTAAGGTGAAACCGTTTTTTTTATCCTTTAAGGAAATCCAATGTTTATAGTAAGCTGTCAGCTTTTCCATTAAAGACTCGTGATAACATAAGCAGAACCACTCCAACCACTACTAGAATAAAGTCCATTACCATCGCACCATTTATTATTTTTGTGCGCAAGATTATCTCCATCAGTCTTATTTTCAAGCTGTGCAACCAGCACATAAAACTGGCCTGCAGGGAATCCACCACAAGCTAATGCCCAATAAGCATACCTGTAATTAGTAGTTCCAGTCCATGGACCTCCATTTCCGCTGTTAAAAGGATCTGTTGGCACACCTTGACTCATATAATCAGAGGTGAGTTCCGGGATCCAGGGTTGTGCGGTGGTGGAATAAACCCAATCTCTATTTGGATATTTACCATTAGTTTGGTAGTATAGCTCTAAAGCCACTTTAATAGAACGCAGATCGGTTTTTCTTCTTACATCCCTGGCATTTTTTTGTACACCGGAATAAACAGCAATGCCAATTGTCATCAAAATAGCAAGAATCGTAATAACAACAAGTAATTCAACTAAAGTAAAACCCTTTGATTTACTCCGTTCACTCAGGGCAGATTTTTTCACCTTAATATCATAGTGTAATAAATCTTCTGAATTGTCAAGAAACAAGTATGAAAAAAGGGGATTATTAGTAAATAACAGGTAAAATTTACACAAAAAAATCTGCTACAATAGCTTTGTGGTAAAAACTACTAAGCTCGCAGTTTTTGAGGGTAAAAAAATCCGCAGACATTGGGATAAAAGTAAAGAAAAATGGTATTTCTCAGTAGTCGATGTAGTCCAAGTATTATCGAATCAAGCTAATTTTATTAAAGCCCGTAAATATTGGAATAAGTTAGCAGAAAGACTTCGAAAGGAAGGAAGTGAAGTGGTGACAAAATGTCACCGGTTGAAAATGCTTGCAGCTGATGGTAAGTTAAGATTGACTGATGTAGCTGATACAGAGACTGTATTTCGGATTATCCAGTCAATTCCGTCTCCAAATGCCGAACCATTTAAATTATGGTTAGCCAGAGTGGGTTACGAACGGGTTGAAGAATCAGAAGATCCAGAAAAAGCTATCCAGCGGGCAATGCACTTTTATCTCAAGCGTGGGTATTCCCAAAACTGGATTAATCAAAGATTAAAAAGCATTGAGATTAGAAAAGAACTAACCGATGAATGGGAGCAAAGAGGTGTTAGAGAAAACAGCCAATTTGCCACCCTTACTGATGAAATCACTTTTGCCTGGGCAGGAATGAGAACAAAAGACTACAAAAAACTAAAAGGACTAAAGAAAGAAAACTTACGGGATAATATGACCAATTTGGAACTGGTTCTCAATATGTTGGCAGAAGCTTCCACTACAGAAATCTCAAAAAAGGTCGAACCAAAAAACTTTGCAGAGAATAAAAAAGTAGCCAAAGATGGTGGCTCAATTGCCGGTTTGGCAAGAAAGACATTAGAAAGAAGAACCGGGAAAAAAGTAGTAACCAAATTAAACGCCAAAGGCGTAGGACTTTTAGATAAATAGTCCCTACGCGTGGAGATAAATTGCATCAACGCGTTTATACATTTTTAAAGCTATGCTGTAACTGTTTTGCAGATACTCCAGAGGGTATTAATCAATGAGAAACATAGTTGTTTCAAGTTGATAAATTTAAATACCATTCAAGAATTTGCTGGCCCCAAAATAAAGCAATCAGGCTTCCCGTCACTAAAAATGGGCCAAAAGCAATAGATTGCCCAAAATGTTTTTTGCCTGCCAAAATAAGCACTAAAGAAAAAATAGCACCGGATAAAAAAGCTGAGATTAAAGCAACTAAAGAATTTGGAAACCCCAAGCTAAGCCCCATTAATGCCCCAAGTTTTACATCTCCTCCTCCCATACCTTTACCGCGGGTTATAATAATTAAAGCCATAAAAAATCCCCCGATTAAAAGCCCCATTAGGATTGATCCAATCAGCGGTTCAGCAGTAATCAAAGCATGCCTTTGAAAATAGTCAGTATGGGGGGGGAGTAAGTTCCTTCCTATAGGAGTTAGTGTCAGGGAATAGTAAAGAAATATAATTTTTATAATAGTTATAACAGTTATAAACATAATACTAATCCAAATTGCAGGGATTACAACCCTGTCCGGTATAAACATCTTTTTTATATCTGTTAAAAAAAGTACAGCTAAAATTGTAATAAAGAATGTTTTAAACAAAAGATCAGCTAACAAAAGGGTTAAGGGGAAAGGGTTAAGGGGAAAGGGGTTTGGGATTTCTAACAAAAACAAAAACCCTATCAATATCCCCATCGCCACTTCCATCAGCAAATACTCTATAGGTATTTTCTCCCTGCAGTATCTGCATTTGCCTAAAAGAATTAAATATGAAATTATAGGCAGAAGGTCATACCACCTCAGAGTATGTTTACACTCCGGGCAATACGACCTTCCCCTAAAGGACTTATCCGCTAAACTGCGGTCTGCCAACGCTTTAACAAAACTGCCAAGTATCGCACCTAAAATAAATCCTATTACAATCATAGCTTTCAGTCTTCAGCTTTCAGACTTTTAATTGCAACAATCTGACGACTGATGACAGATATCTGATAGCTATTAGTAAGTACAACTCCCACCCGAAAGAGCAATTAATCCCAAATTGGATCCTACTTCATAACGGCCGGTTGTATCAGTTGCGTTTTCATTTCCACCATCATTGGCCATCTTAGTCCTCTGTTGTTCTGATTCCAAAACCGCGTTAATTTCCCAAGCATCATTGTCTGCACAATAGGTGTAATGATAGGTCTCATTGTTGGTTGGATCAACAGGCAATGTTGGCACTGAAACACTTTGTGAAGATCCCAGGTTAACTTTTACCCACCCTGTTCCATCAACCACTCTTGTTCCTGCACCTGCTCCACCGCTTCTTCCTGCGCCTGTACCGCTCCCGCCACAAGGATAAGCTGCCCCATTACAAAGAATTGCAGCCCCAGAATTTGTTGCTTCTTGTACAGCTACATTAATGGCATTTTGCAGATTTGCAAGATCAGAAAGTCTGGCTGCATCCCTACCTCTTCTTGTTAATTCCAGGGGGTTTATGATCAAAACAACAACTGCTGCCAGAATGGCAATAATTGCGATAACTACCAAAAGTTCCACCAGCGTGAAACCGTAAGTCCGTTTTAATTGGACCTGAGCAGATTTTTTCAAACTATTCACCCCCTTTCATAATTTTAAAGTTTTCTCTTAATTCATTGTATTCATATCTTTATCTAATAAGTCAATACCTTAGAAGGAAGTAGTTAACTTGTATATTGGCAAAATGATGGAAATGACTAAAAACCCAACACCAATACCTAAAATAATAAGCACTATCGGCTCAATAGCCACAGTCAAATTTTTAATTAAATGATCGGATTCAGACTCAAAATACTCCGCCAACTTAAAAAATATCTCATCTGTTTTTCCTGTTTCCTCACCAACTTTAACCATCTGTCCCACAATCTTGGGAAAAATATCAGAACCTAAAAGTGAGGAGAAAGGAAGGCCTCTCTCCACCCCTTCATATGCTGTTTTTAAGGATTTTTTAAAAACAGCATTCTCTGTTAAATCAGAAACAATACCTATTGCCTCCAAAAGGGGAATACCGGCAGATACCAAAAGCCCAAAAGTCCTGTTAAAATTAGTTAAAATAACATTAGTTATAATTTTTCCAACAATAGGCATCTTTAAAAGTATCCTACTTATAAAAATCTTTCCTGACTGCGTTTTATTCCATCTGTTAAAAGCTAAGGCTGAAACAACAATTAAAATTATCCCCAGCCACCAAAAGTTAATAAAAAGATTTGAAGTCCCAATTAATATTTTTGTGGGTAAAGGCAAATCCATGGTAGATTGTTGATAAAGTGAAGTAAGTTTGGGTATAACAAACACCATCATAATTATGATAACTACTACCATCATTCCCAAAACTACAACCGGATAAATCATTGCTCCCTTAACCCTGGCCTTAAATTCTTTATCTTTCTCCAATCCTTCTGCCATTTGCAAAAGAACCTGGTCAAGTTTACCCGAAGCCTCACCGGCTTTAACTAAATTAACATACAAATGGGGAAAAATACCGGGATGTTTACCTAAGGCTTGAGCTAAAGTAAAACCTCCTTTAATATCCCCTGATACTTCCTGCAGGACTTTTTTTAAAGGCCCTTCGTTTTGCTGCTCATGCAAAATATCTATGGCATCAGATAAAACCAATCCGCTTGAAACCATGGTAGATAATTGCCTGGTGATAACAACCAGCTCTGAAAAACCTACTCTGTTTAAGAATTTATCGAGAAATTTATTACCTGTTGAGTTTTTGCGTTTTAGGGAAATAACAATTAAACCTTTTTTACGCAGGGTAGAGGCAGCTAGGTGTTCATCAGAGGTTTTGATATCCCCGGTATGAGAAACTCCATAAATATCTTTTGCCTTATAGATAAATTCAGCCATACATAATATTAATAATCTCTTTTATCTAGAGCTTGCTCATAGATAAATTCAGCCATACTTTAGTGATTAGAGAATAGTTGTAAATAACTAATTGCTATTTGCTAGTCTCTAATTGCTAATTGTTACCCAAGTAATTTCATTAGCAAATTTGGGCGCAGGGCATACCTTAAGGCTGTTTCTTCAGAGATTTTGCCCGCTTTTACCAAATCTGCCAGTGACTTTTCCAAAACCTGCATTCCAGACTCAGAAGATGTTTCAATAACATTATCAATTAAATAAGTTTTTCCTTCGCGGATAATGTTTCTGATTGGGGGTGTGGCAAATAAAACCTCAGTGGCCAAAATCCTGCCGGGCTGAAGAGTAGGTATTAAACGGATAGATAATATTGCTTCTAAGGTAGCAGCTAACTGAAGCCTGATTTGAGGCTGCTGAATCTCTGGAAAAACATCAATAATCCTGTCAATTGACTGTGAAGCTGAGTTGGTATGTAAGGTAGCAAAAACTAAATGTCCTGTTTCAGCAATTGTCATGGCAGATGAGATTGTCTCAAGATCCCTCATCTCACCAATTAATACTACATTAGGGTCTTCCCTAAGGGCAGCTTTTAAGGAATTATCCCAGGATTTTGTATCCAAAAACATTTCCCTTTGATCAATAAGAGACCTGCCTGGAGGATAAACATACTCAATAGGGTCCTCAATAGTTAAGATATGTTCAGCACGGCTTTGATTGATTTGGTTTATAAAGGAGGCTAAGGTGGTTGATTTACCATGTCCTGTCGGGCCTGTCACCAAAACAAAACCTTGTTTTACTTCTGGGATTTTCTCCACAACTTTAGGAAAACCAAGGCTAGAAAGCAGGGGGATTTTGGCTGGAATCAACCTGAATGAAAAAGCAGGATGGCCTTTCTGCCGGAACAGGTTAACCCTAAACCTGCCTTTGTTTGGTAATTCCAGGGAAAAATCCAATTCTAGATTCTCCAAAAATAAATCTTTTTGAACTTTATTTAAAACTGTATTTAAAGCACCCTCCATCTGCTCTGGAGTAACTGCCTCACTGCCTACCACAGTCACTAATTCTCCATGAATTCTAAGCATAGGAGGAAAGCCAACTGAAAGGTGTAAATCAGAGGCATTTCTTTGAATGGTTAATTCCAATAGTTGCTGTATATTCATAATTTAGTCCTGTGCTACGCGCAGGACTTCTTCTAATGTTGTTACCCCTTCCACCGCTTTTAAATACCCATCCTGTTTCATGGTAATCATGCCCTCTGCCACTGATTCTTCTTCAATAGTGTTGGCTGAAGCATGTTCTAATACCAGCTTGGCAATCTTATCTGTAAGTACTAAAACCTCGAATATCCCTATTCTTCCAAGGTAGCCTGTATTTGAACAATACTGGCAACCCCTGCCTTTATAAAGTTTTATCCCGCTGTTTTGATTTAAGGCAAATTTTCCCAGGATTTTCTTGATGCTTTCTGTTACTTCTTGTGGAACATTAATTTCTGTCTTACAATGAGGGCAGATCTTTCTAACTACTCTTTGCCCAACAACTGCATTTAAAGCAGATGTCAAAAGAAATGGCTCAACCCCCATATCCAAAAGCCTGGGGGGAGCACCTGCAGATGAATTAGTGTGAACTGTAGAAAAAACCTGGTGGCCGGTTAAAGCAGCTTGGATTGCCAAATCAGCAGTCTCAGTATCCCTAACCTCACCAACCATGATAATATTAGGGTCCTGCCTTAAAAAACTTCTTAAAGCTGAAGCAAAAGTCAAACCAATTTGAGGATTAACCTGAACCTGGTTTACCCCTGAAATCTGGTATTCCACTGGATCTTCGATTGTAACCACATTTACCTTAGTGGTAGAAATTTTAGTCAAAATTGAATAAAGAGTAGTAGTCTTACCTGAACCTGTTGGACCACAAATTAAAATAATCCCATGAGTCCTAAGAAGCTGGCTCTCCAATGCCTTAAAAGATACACCTCTTAAACCCAGTTCCAAAAGGGTAGGGGCAGCAGTTGATTTAGGCAAAAGCCTCATCACCACCTTTTCTCCAAATACTGTGGGAACTGTAGAAATACGCAGGTCAACCTCATTTGGCCCAAAAGAAAAGGAAAAACGTCCATCCTGAGGCAGCCTTTTTTCATCTATTTTTAAAACAGATAATATTTTTATTCTGGAAACCAGGGCATCATGCACCCCTTTTGGCAAGAGGATTTTTTCCCGTAAAATCCCGTCAATCCTATACCTGACCCTGGTTCTGTCATCCTGAGGCTCAATATGAATATCTGAGGCGCGGACTTTAATAGCATACTCAAGCAGCTGGTTAATAATATTGGAGACAGGGGCATCGCTAATAATCCCTGTCTCATGGGCAACCTGTTCTTCAGGCCTGACTGACTGGACTTCTTTTAAAGCAGAAGTTACATCTGAAGTTAAATTTTGAGAATATTGCTCGCCAATAGCCTTAGTGATATCTTCCTTCAAAGCCAAAAACGCTTTGACTCTCATTCCGCTGCGTTTTTCTACGAACTGGATAATTTGAATGTCTAAAGGATCTTCCATAGCCACCCAAAGTTCATCATTTGTTTTTTCAAAAGGAATAAGTTGATAACGTCTGGCAGCTGGTTCAGGAACAAGGTTTAAAACTTCAGCAGAAATTGCCTTTCCTTCCAGTTTAATAAAAGGGACACTTAGAATCTGGGCTTTTGCCTGGGTAATTTTATCCAAAGGAACAAGGTTATGCTGCAGGATTATTTTATCAATGCTCTGGCCTGAATTGATGCTTTCCAGTTTTACAGCAGACAGCTGGTCTGAGGTTAACAATCCCTGTTTAAAAAGGATTTCTTCAATGGTATTTCCTTGTGCTTGGGCAGCAGGACTTGGCATATAATCATTATGTTAAAATTCGGCTATGATTGCAAGGCTTTTGATTTCCCAGTGTCTTGATGTAAGAAAAGAAGAAATAGACCTCCTGCTAAAATCCCACCTGGGAGGTGGACTAGGTAGGCAACCTAGGGAAAATTTAGTCACACATCCTGATCTGTTGTATTTTAAAGCAGATGATAAATTGGGAATTGAACAGGCCAGACAAATAAAAACACATTTTTCTATAAAACCATATTCAGCCAAAGGCAGGGTGGTTGTTTTGGAAGATGCTTCAAACCTTACTGTTGAAGCCCAAAATGCCCTGCTAAAAACCCTGGAAGAACCACCAAAGGGAGCTTTGCTAATCTTAGCAGCAAGAAACGATGCTTCTCTTTTGCCAACCTTATTATCAAGATGCCAGATTATTAAATTAAACTCTCCTGCACAACCTGAGAAATTAGATACCAAATCTGATGTGGAAAAACTATTGTCACAAAGCCCTCAGGAACGCTTTGAATATATAGAAAAACTTAAAGACAAAGACCAATTTTTAAAAGAATTAATAGCTGATTTCCGCCAGTACTTACACTCCCAAAAAGAAAAGGGGGCTTTAAAAGATATGTTATTTTTAAAGGAACTTTTACAGGCAGAGCAGTGGGCAAAACAGAATGTAAATACCAGGGCAATTTTAGAATATCTAATGCTAGTCATGCCCTCCAAAGTATGATAAACTAACACTTCAAACTATGCCTAAAGACTCCTCAAAGTATTCAGCTGAACAGATCCAAGTTTTAGAGGGTTTGGAACCAGTACGCAAAAGGCCTGGAATGTATATTGGTTCAACAGACTTAAGAGGCCTGCACCATCTTGTTAAAGAGGTTGTTGATAACTCCATTGATGAAGCCCTGGCCGGTCATGCCAAAAGCATCTGGGTAAGCTTGCATGAGGATAATTATGTCACTGTGGCAGATGATGGAAGAGGAATTCCGGTTGACATTCATCCAAAGGTAGGCAAATCAGCTCTTGAGGTAATCATGACCACCCTTCATGCAGGCGGGAAGTTTGGGCAGGGAGGTTATAAGGTATCAACAGGATTACATGGAGTAGGTGTATCTGCTGTAAACGCTTTATCAGAATATGCCAGGGCAGAGGTCAGAAGAGATGGAAAAGAATTTTTTCAGGAATATTCCCAGGGTAAAGCCCAAAGCAAGGTTGCACCCCTTCCTAAAGACAGTAAAGTACCATATAAGAGTAACTTTAACTGGACTGCCAAAAGCGGTACTAAAATCACTTTTTTAGCAGACAAAACTATATTTTCAACCATCACAGCAGAATTTGACAGACTGGAAAAACAGCTTAAACAGGTAGCATACCTGGTGGCAGGCATTTTCTTCCACCTTTATGATGAAAGGACAGGACAGGAAAGTCATTTCTATTTTCAATCAGGCTTAGCTACCCTAATTAAACATCTAAATAAAAATAAAGCCTTAATTCACCCGGAACCAATCCTCTTTCAAAGAGTGGTGGACGGAATAGATGTAGAAGTAGCCATCCAATATAATGACGGCTTTGCAGAAAATGTAGAAAGCTTTGCCAATGTAGTCCCTACCACAGAAGGAGGAAGCCACCTAACAGGGTTTAGGATTGCTTTAACCCGTTCTATTAATGATTATGCCAGAAAGATTGAGGCCTTAAAGGAAAAAGATGAAAACTTAACAGGGGAGGATATGAAGGAAGGCTTAACTGCTGTTGTTTCTATAAAAATGGATTCAGAAAGAATTCAGTTTGAATCACAAACAAAAGAGAAATTAGGAAATGCAGAAGTCCAGCCAATTGTAGCCCAGGTAGTTAAAGAAGGTTTGGATATGTATTTTGAAGAAAATCCAAATGAGGGCAGAAGAATTCTGGAAAAAGTATTACTTGCTGCCAGAGCCAGGGCAGCTGCCAGAGCAGCTAAAGATGCTGTTATTAGAAAAGGCGCCTTAGAGGGAATGACCTTACCTGGTAAACTGGCAGATTGCCAAAACAGGGATGCAGCAGAGTCTGAGTTATACATAGTAGAAGGTGATTCAGCAGGAGGCTGTTTTTCCGGTGACACACAAATAGCGCTAGTTGACGGAAGAAATCTTTCTTTCATAAATCTTTTAAAAGAACAAAGTCAATCTAAAAGAAATTATTGCTACACAATAAAAAATGATGGCTCTCTTGGTATAAGTGAGATTATTAATGTCAGGAAAACAAAAACAAACACCCAAGTAATTGAAGTTACTTTAGATAGTAATGAAAAAATTATATGCACTCCTGATCATAAATTTATGTTGAGAGATGGCTCTTATAAACAAGCACAACAATTGAAACCTGAAGACTCTTTAATGCCTCTAACAAAGGATTTATCTAACTTTGAAAGTAAAATTCATCATAAAACATATTTAAATAAAGCATTACAAGTATTAAAAAAGCTTTATGAAGAGGAAGGAACTATAAATGAACAAAGTTACAACCAAATACGTAAAGAGGCTAAAGATAGATCTTTGATTAAATTAACTACAATAACTGACAGATTCTTTAATGGCGACACCCAAAAGCTAAAAGATGCTGTATATCACTATAATCATAAAATTAAAAGCATTAGAAAGATTGAAGAAAAAATTGATGTTTATGATTTGGAAGTCCCAGAAACACATAATTTCGCCCTTTCTGCTGGTGTTTTTGTTCATAACAGCGCCAAGCAAGGCAGAGACAGAAAATTCCAGGCAATTTTACCTTTAAGAGGCAAAATTCTAAATACTGAAAGGGCAAGACTGGATAAGATTCTGGAGTTTGAGGAGATTAAAGCATTGGTTATTGCCCTAGGGACAGGGATAGGGGACACAATTGATTATGGAAAGGTTAGGTATCACAGGATAATTATTATGACTGATGCAGATGTTGATGGGGAACATATCAGAACACTGTTATTAACTTTCTTTTTCAGATACTTACCTGAAGTTATTACTAAAGGATATTTATATATAGCTCAGCCTCCACTATATAAATTACAAAAAGGCAAAGATTTAAGATATGCATATTCTGATGAAGAAAAGAACCAGAACGTTAAGGTAATGGGTGATTCACAACAGATAATCATCTCAAGATATAAAGGGCTGGGGGAAATGAATCCAGATCAGCTTTGGGAAACAACCATGAATCCTGAAAATAGGGTTTTAAAACAGGTGACAATTGAAGATGCCACAGCAGTTGATGAGGTATTTACCATGTTAATGGGTGATGAAGTTCCGCCAAGAAAAAGATTCATCCAAACGCATGCTAAGCTTGCAACCCTTGATATATAATATATTAGCTAACTAGTCCCTTTAGAGACGAAACTAGCCACTCTTGATATATAATCACTTCATGAAGGTACATTTTTTGGGAATAGGTGGGTCAGGGACATCTGCTGCTGCTGTTATTGCCCAGGCCCAAGGATATGAAATAACTGGTTGTGATTTAGATATTGATAATGAATTCACCAAACCATTCAAAAAATCCCAACTTTTTCAAGGCCATCATATAAACCATCTACGCTGCAACCTCGAAGGTTGCAGCGTAGATATTTTGGCTGTTACTCCCGCCATATTTTCACTCGATCCGGATAATCCAGAACTTGTTGCTGCTAAAAAGAGTGGGATTCAAATCATGACCTGGCAGCAATTTGTAGGGAAATATTTAACAAAAGATAAATTTGTAATTGCAGTCAGCGGTACTCACGGCAAATCAACAACCACAGCAATGATTGCCCAGGTATTAGAAGACGCTGATCTAGACCCAACTGTTTTACTTGGAGCAATTGTCCCAAGATGGAAAGCAAATTTTAGAAATGGAAAAGGGAAACTTACCCTGAGCGATAAGGGGTATTTTGTTGTTGAGGCAGATGAATTTAATGACAATTTTTTATCATTAAAACCAAATATCTCTATTGTCACAAATATTGAGATGGACCACCCGGAATATTTTAAAGATCTTGAAACATATAAAGAGAGTTTCAAAAAATTTCTTCTTCAAACCAAAGGAACAATTGTTGCTAATTTAGAAAATAAAGAAGTTGCTGATGTTTTAAAAGTTGTTATGAAAGAAATACCAACTCCCGCAGTGGATTATTCTAAAAATGAAATTAATTTAAGTTTAAAAATTCCCGGGGATTTTAATAAATCAAATGCCTTAGCTGCTTTTCAGGTTGGGCTGCTTTTAAATATTAAACCTGCAACAATTTTAAAAAGCCTACAAAATTATTCAGGAGTAGGAAGAAGGTTTGAGTATATTGGGGAATATAATGGAGCAAAAGTTTATTCTGATTTTGGCCATCATCCAACTGAAATAAAAGAAACTATCAAAGCAGCCAGGGAAAAATTTCCAAATAATAGGATATTAATGATCTATCAACCCCATATGTTTTCCAGAACCAAAGCACTATTTGAAGATTTTATTAAGGTATTTAAAGAATTACCTGCTGATAAAGTATTTATCATGGATATTTACCCATCAAGAGAGCTGGATACTGACCTTGTTACCAGTAAACAATTGGTTGAATCAGTAGATAAAGACTTTGTTAAATATATTGGTTCTACCAATGGAGTCCTGGATAAATTAAGACCAGAAATAAAGGAAGGGGATATTGTTTTTTTCATGAGCGCTGGGGATACTGACAAATTAGCTAAAGAATTAGTGTCAAGTTAAGAGAGTTTTAATTAATTTTATTGAAAAATTATTACCAAAAAACTTTTCCGCAATCTCCTGAGTCCTGTTAGTTATATCAGTCACATAAAAATCATACTTAGGGTTTTTTTTACCATTCCTCAATCCTTTTTCTTCTAAGAGGGCTTTTAATTCTTTTGCAGTTGGCTTGGCAGAATCAACTAATTTCACTTTTTTACCTACAACATTTTGGATAACTTCTTTTAAAATTGGGTAGTGGGTACATCCTAGTATAAGAGTATCTATTGAAGATTTAGAAATTTTTTTCAAATAATCTTTAGCTATTAATTTAGCTGCAGGATGATTTTTTAAACCTTCTTCAGTTAAAGGAACAAATAAAGGACAGGCTTTAGATGTAACTTTAATCTCTTTACCTAAACCCTTCTCATAAATTTTACTGCTTATTGTTGCAGTTGTACCAATTACACCAATCCTGTTATTTTTTGTAGTCTTAATTGCAGAATTTATGGCAGGATTAATAACACCTATTACAGCAACAGGTGATATCTTTTTGATTTCATCTAAACAAGTAGCTGAGATGGTATTACAGGCAACAATTAAAACTTTGACATTCTTTTTTAAAAGAAAGTTAACAAGTTCCAAAGCGAACTTTTCTATGACTTCTTTGCCTCTAGTGCCATAAGGAACTCTGGCTGTATCACCTATATAAATAATATTTTCATTTGGTAACTGTTGGATAATTTCTTTGACAACTGTTAATCCGCCAATGCCTGAATCAAAAACTCCAATTGGATTACTGTTCATAGAGCGATATAATACCAAAAATAGCTTTAAATGGAAAATATCTACAAGGACAAAAAAATATTAATACTTGGTTTGGGCTTGAATCAGGGCGGTGTAGGTACTGCTAGGTTTTTTGCCTCACTTGGAGCCAAAGTTAAAGTTACTGATTTAAAATCTAAAGAGATCTTAAAAGACTCACTAAGTCAACTTAAAGATTTTCCTGATATTGAATATACCCTGGGAGAACATAAAAATGAAGATATTATCTGGGCAGATATTATTATCAGAAACCCAGCAATAAGAGATAATAATCCTTATCTTCAATGTGCCCAGGAAATAGGAAAACAAGTAGAAACAGATTTATCCATTTTTCTACAAATTGCAAATCAGAAGAAAATTATTGCTGTTACAGGAACCAAAGGCAAATCAACAACTGCTTCTTTAATTTATGAAGTAATGAAGCTTTCAGGTAAAGAAGTTATTTTTGCAGGAAATATTGGTAAAAGTATTTTGGAAGTTATTCCTTTTTTAAAAAATGATCCATGGATTGTTGTAGAAATTTCCTCTTTTCAGCTACATTGTTTAAAGTACAAAAATTTTTCTCCTCATATAGCACTGATCACTAATATTTATCCAGATCACCTAAATTGGCACTCATCAATGGAAGAATATATTGAAGCAAAAAAAATTGTTGCAAAAGGTCAAACAGCAGATGATTTTTTATTTATTTCATGTAATAAAATTTTAAATAGAGATGACTTTTTAAAAGGAATCAAATCTCAAATATCATTTTTTTGTGAGGAGGATTTTTCAGAAGATAATAGAAATATAGATTTTCCCTTAAAGGGTTCTGCCAATTTAGAAAATTATGCGGCAGCAGAAAGTGTTTGTGAAACTATAGGAATTGATAAGAATATAATTCTTCAAGCTTTTCAAAATTTTAGGGGTCAACCTTTTAGAATGGAAGAGATAGGGGAATATAGGAGAATTAAGATCATTAATGACTCTACTTCTACCAATCCTATTGCTACTATTCATGCCCTTGCTTCTTTAGGAAATCCCAATGTTATTTTAATTGCAGGAGGAATGAATAAAGGAATGGAATATCATAAATTAGCAGCTGAAATTGAAACTTATAATCCTGCTAAAGCGTTATTTCTAATAGAAGGTGATGCCACAGATGAATTGAAAAAATATTTAAGAAAACCTTTTATTGTTAAAGGAAAAGGCCAATATAATAATTTGGATGAATTATTAAATGACATAAAAAAAATAGCAGAACCTGGGGACATAATTCTTTTTTCTCCGGGAGCAACCTCATTTAATCTTTTCCAGAATGAATTTGATAGGGGAAGAAAATTTAATACAGCAGTTGAAAAAGTTTTTGGGGCAGGTAATTCTTAGAAAATCTTTTAATCAATTCATAACCCCCAAATAAAATCACTGTGTAAGCTATATCAGAAATTAAGCTATTTCTGAAAAAGGGAAGTGCTAATGCATAGCTTTGAATTAAACCTTCAAGAGTATGAGGATACCAATTATTTGGCGGGGCCCAGACACCAAAATTAGTAATCAGGAAAAATAAAACAGATGAGCTAAAAGCTGTAAATAAAACATTGGTAGGTTTTTTGTGACTCCTTAGCCAAAATCCTAAAAGGCCAATTAAGGCATAACTTCCATACACCCAAAGCATATCAGTTCCATAGAATCCAATGAAATAATCACTGATGAAAAGAGCTGCAAAAGACACCCATAAAAATCTTTTTGGTAAGTTGCTACCGCTAAAAATCATTAGGGCAGTGATTGCAGCAATATTTGGAGCATGAGGAATGATTCTGGAAAATATTCCAAGCAGTATTAAGATAAATGCAAGTAGTTTGAAATTCATATTACCACAATAAATCAGACATAAACTTTAGTCAATCCACAATATATTGGATAAAGGAAATAAATATTTCATTGCAGTATAATTATTAATCTGCCGTTTGATGATTAATAATTTACTAGGAAAATTTAAAAGAGATTATCGGGTTTTAAATTTGATAGAGATTTCAAAAAATAATCTGCTCTCAAATTATAGATACCTATCCTTGATTGATAAAAAGGTGAGAGTAGCGCTAGTTCTAAAAAGCAATGCTTATGGACATGGGATAAATATTGTTGCCAAAATCTTGGATCCAGTTAATGCCCCATATTTTTGTGTTGATTCATTGTATGAGGCATATGAGCTTTTAAAATTAGGAATAAAAACCCCTATTTTAATAATGGGCTATACAGATCCTGGAAATTTAAAAGTAAAACAACTCCCGTTTTCGTATGCTTTATTTGATTTAGAAACTACTCAGGTTTTGAATAAATACCAACCAGGATGTAAGGTACATATTTTTGTAGATACTGGCATGAATAGGGAAGGGGTAAAATTAGAAGATTTACCTGAACTGCTGAAAGCATTAAAACAATTTAAAAATTTAACAATTGATGGTTTAATGTCACACTTTGCTTCATCTGATGATAAAAAAGATCCTTTAAATAAAATGCAAATTAAAAACTTTAAAAAAGCATTGGAGATAATAAGAAAAAGTGGTTTTAATCCTAAATGGATCCACCTGCAAAACTCAGATGGTTTAGCTTTACACCTTAAAGGTGTAAACGTAAATTTAGCAAGGACAGGTATTGCTCTGTATGGCATTTCTAAAAAACATAAATTAAAACCCGTTCTCTCATTAAAAAGCAAAATCATTCAGATTAAGAAAATAAATACCCAGGATAGAGTAGGGTATAACGGAATATTTAGAGCCGAAAAACAAATGACTCTTGGAATCTTGCCAATTGGTTACTATGATGGAGTTGATAGGAATTTATCAAATATAGGCTTTGTTCAGGTTAATGATAAATACTGTAAATATGTCGGCAGAATTAGTATGAATATTTGTGCAATTGATTTAACTAATATAAAAAATCCAAAAGTGGGTCAGGAGGTAATAATTTATTCAGGTAATCCAAAAGATAAAAATTCTATTATAAATACAGCCAAACTTTGTGGAAAAATTCCTTATGAAATTTTAGTCAATTTAGCATCATCAATAAAAAGGGTAATCATCTAATGTACACGGCTATTAATGGTTTAAATATTTATTACCAAAAAGTTGGTAAAGGACCTGACTTAATAATGCTTCATGGCTGGGGACAGGATGTTTCAACATTTTGGGGCTTAATAGAATCTTTATCGCAAAATTACACGCTTTGGTTAATTGATCTGCCCGGCTTTGGCAGAAGTGATGTTCCAAAACAAGTATTTAATTCAAATAACTATGCCAAAATTATTGAAAAATTTATTAATAAAATGAGAATCAAAAAACCCTCACTTTTAGGACATTCTTTTGGAGGGAAAGTTTCGTTAAGACTGGCAGCTGAAAATGGAGACCTAATTGATAAGTTAGTTATTGCAGGAGCATCAGGTATGAAAACAGATATGAATTTAAAAAGGTCAATCATTTATTCACTGGCAAGAATTGGACATTTTTTAGTACCGGATGTTTTTAATCTTAAATCCCTTATCAGGAAAAAGTTTTACATAAGACTCGAGTCAGATTATTATGATGCAGGTGTAATGAAAGACGCTTTAGTAAAAACTTTAAAAGAGGATTTATCATCTGATTTAGAAAAAATAAAAAATGAAACATTGATTATTTGGGGAGAAGAAGACAGGGCTGTACCATTAAAATACGGGATAAGGATGTATCAGAAAATAAAAAATTCTAAGATTGTGATAGTAGAGGGAATGGGGCATTTTTTGCATACCCATAACCCCAAATTATTTATAACCTATGTTGAAGATTATGTTTAAAATATTCCCATTAATTGATCACTTATACATATTCCAGGTTTTGGAATATAACTGGTTTGATTTTTTGAAGTGGTTTTTAAAAAATCCTTTCAAAAGAAACTTGCAAAAAAAGCACAAACTTACTTGGACATCAAAAGCAAAATTTTTATTTTTAGTTTCTTTTTCTTTAATAATAATTGATAGTCTATTTAACTCACTTTATTTTTTTAATAATGTATGGACAGTTATTTTTTTCTTACCATTAAAAGCATTTTTTTCTCCACTTTTTTTAATTGCTTCTCAAATTTTAATCTGGCCAATTGAGTATTATCAAAAAAGAAAAATTATCTCAGCAGCAAAAGAAAAATTAGAAAAGCTTTCTAACTTAAAGGTTATAGCTATCACAGGTTCTTTTGGGAAAACTTCCACCAAAGATATTTTACATACACTTTTATTTAAGAAATACTTCGTTGTAAAAACCCCAAAAAGTTTTAATACTCCTTTAGGGATTACTCAAACTGTTTTAGAACTTGTTAAAGAAAATACTGATGTTTTTATTTGTGAAGTTGGAGCTTATAAAAAAGGAGAGATTGCCAAAATTACCAAACTTATCAAACCAAGTATTGGGATAATCACTGCAGTAGCCCCACAACATCTGGAAAAATTTGGCTCTTTGGAAAATATTGCCAGAGCCAAATTTGAACTGGCAGAGAATGTAAAAAGTGAAGGAGTTATTCTATTAAACGGAAACTATAAAATGTTAACCAATCTGTGCGTGAACCTCGAAGGTATCCGCACGGATTTTTATGGAAGGGATGATGATCAATACAGAATAAGTAATATTAAAACAACAATACAAGGAACTGCTTTTACACTCATTACCCCTAAGGGGAAAGCAGACATTCAGATCCCTTTAATTGGAGAGCATCATGCTGTTAATTTTTTAGCTGCCTCAATTGCTGCAATAGAGGTTGGCTTAACTTTAGAAGAAATTAAAGAAAGAGCAAAGCTTTTACTGCCAACTCCACACAGGTTGGAAATTAAAAAAATGGGGCAAATTACTTTGATTGATAATTCCTACAATATAAATCCAAAATCAACAGAAGGCTCTTTGAAATTGCTTTCACAATTTAAAGACTATCGAAAAATAATAATTACCCCGGGATTTGTGGAGTTAGGAAAAGAGGCAGCTGGGGCAAATAAAAAGCTGGGAAAAGAAATTGCCACTGTTGCAGATGAGGTTATTATAGTGGGGGAAGAAAATAAAGCTGATTTAGTCACAGGGATAAAAATGGTGACATCAGAAGACAGGGTTTATTTTGCAAACTCCACAAAAGAGGGAATATCCCTAGCTGAACAACTTGCTGGAGAATATATCCAAAGACTGGCTAGAACAGACGGAAAAGTTACCGTACTTTTAGAAGGTGACTTGCCGGATCAGTATAATTAGAGATTGCCCGCTTCGCCCGCCTTTGGCGTAGCTTCACCCGCTCGCCGAAACTTCAGCGAGGCGAACCTTTTTGAGCCAGTTGAGAAAGAAGGGGTGAATTAAAAGTAAATTGGGTCTTTTTTTGATCTTCAAAACGCTTCAAACCATCTTCAATAATCCTATCCAAAAGAACAGGATATTTTATTCCCACTTCTAATACATCAAAAAGATAAAAAGCCAAGGACCCTGGAGGAGAATTCACTTCATTAACATAAAAAGTTTCTTTTTTACGATCTACAAAATAATCAATTCTGGCAATCCCGCAACCCTCCATGGCCTTAAAAATTTTAACTGTTGCATCCTGAATTTTTTTAGTTAAACTTTGAGAAATTGGAGCAGGGATTTGTCTTGTTAATGAAGCCATTCCAGCACCCTTACTTCCCTTTGAACCCTTACTGCCTTTCATATATTTATCCGCATATGACAAACTATCCCCAGATCTAACAGGCATTTCACAAACTGAGGCAATCACTTCTTTGTACCCCAAAGCTGCACAATTAACTTCCATTAATCCTTCTAAGCTCTCTTCAATAATCACCTTATCTGAATATGTAAAAGCTACCTCTATATTAAAATCTAACTGTTGCAGGTCATTTGCTTTATTTACTCCAATTGTTGAACCAATATCAGCAGGTTTTACAAATACAGGAAATTTTATTTGGGAAGTTATATCTTTTAATATTTTTTTAGAATTTTGGTTCCAATCATTTCTTTGTACACTGACTCCTTTTGCTGTTAAAAATCCTAAAGATTGAAAGAAGGCTTTGGAAATTTCTTTATCCATGGAAACTACCCCTCCCAAAACATTAAATCCTGAATAGGGAATTTGACACATTTCCATAAGACCTTGAAAAGAGCCATCTTCCCCAAATGATCCATGAAAAAGAGGGAAAGCTAAATCCAGGGGAGTAAACCCTCCCAAAAAACCTTGTGTGAAAAATCCACCTTTTCCATCTTTTCTTCCCATGGTAATTTTGGTTGAGGATAAAACCAGAAAATCAATATCTTTGTAATTCTTAAGTTCTAAAAATTTAGAGTTGGTATAAAAATCACCCTGCTTACTAATATATATAGGAATTACTTCATACTTTTCTTTATTTAGATTCCCGTATGCCTGAAGGGCTGTTATCACAGAAACTTCATGTTCTGTAGACCTGCCACCAAAAAACCAACCTACTCTCAACTTGCTCATTGGAATATTATATACTCAACCCGGGAAAATGAGAAATTTATTTCTAAAACCTAATAATCTGCTTCTTAAAAAAAGATCTTCAAAAATACCAGCGCAAGAAATTCTTTCCAATCAAACTAAAAAAATTATAGAAAAAATGCTTAAAATTGCTCATGGGGAACAAAAAAATAGTAAAAAACCAATTATGGTTGGACTTGCTGCCCCTCAAATTGGTATTTCAAAAAGAATTATTTTGGTTGATACAAAAGCTAATGGAAGAGGAAAAGTAGGCGATTTAAGAATATATGTTAATCCAGAAATTATATGGAGTTCTAAAACAAAAGCAAAATGGTATGAGGGTTGTTACTCAACCGGCAAAATCTGCGGTATTGTTTCCAGACCGAAAGCCATTAAAATCAGGGCAATTGTCTTAAAATCCCTAGGCCGTCTAGCTAAACAACCTCCCAGGTTGACTTCTATAGAGGAAAAATGGACCGGTTACATAGCCAGGATTTTCCAACATGAAATTGATCACCTTAATGGAATTTTATTTTATGATCATATCAAAAATCCTGATCATCTTCATGAAGTTGAAAAAGATGAATTTCCTTTATACAGAGATGGACAAGTTCTTTCCTCCGGAAATAAAATGGCCTGGAAAACCTGGCCCAAAAAACACCCTTTATCTTCTTAGCTTAGCTATATTGTGTCTTGCTTATAAGAAGCTAAAACAGGTATAATCAAATCCGGGCGCAAGCTCTTTTTTCAGGCCTCAATTTATGGCAAATATCGGAAAAGTTCAACCAGCTCCTATTATTGAAGAAATGCAAAAATCCTATCTGGATTACGCCATGAGCGTTATAGTGTCCCGTGCCTTGCCTGATGTAAGAGATGGCCTTAAACCTGTTCAAAGAAGAATTATCTTTGCCATGTCTGAACAAGGCCTGCACCATACCTCCAGGTATCAAAAATCTGCAGCAGTGGTGGGAGAAGTTTTGAAAAATCTTCATCCACACGGAGATGCCCCTGTTTATGAGGCTATGGTTAGAATGGCTCAGAATTTTTCTATGAGGTATATGCTAATTGATGGCCAGGGAAATTTTGGTTCAATTGACGGGGATTCACCAGCAGCCATGCGGTATTGCATTACTGGTGATACTTTAATAGTTACTGAAAAAGGTCTTCAACAAATTAAAGATATTTCACCAAATCAATCAGAGGATTTTAAAACATCAATACTTTCCAGAAACCGCACTATTAATAAAACTTCAAAATGGTTTGATAGTGGCCATCACCCAACAATCAAGATTACAACAAACCAGGGATTTACCATTCAAGGATCTCATAATCATCCTTTGTTAACATGGGTTAAAAATCCAATTACCGGTAAACCTGAGTATAAATGGAAACTACTTAGTCAAATCGGAAAAGGGGATATAACTGTTATCGATAGAACCTCAGATCTCATCTGGCCAACAGGGGAAATATCTCTAAAGGAATTCATTCCTAAAGATCCAAGTTATAGGACTGAGGTTAAAATTTTACCAAAAACTTTAAATTCTGATTTAGCATATATTCTGGGGGCACTTATTTCAGAAGGATATGTAGGAAAGAAAAAAATTGAATTTTGCAACAGTGATGAAAACTGGATAAATGAATTTGAGATGATTTGGAAAGAGGTTTTCCCTGATTGTCATTTACATAAATTTTTAAAACAACCAAGCTCTTATGGTAAGAAACCATATTATAGATTAGAGATCCATAGTTTATATATTATTGAGTTTTTGAAAAACCTAGGCTTAAACCCTCTTAAAGCAGCACAAAAAGAAATCCCTCAAGTTATCCTACAATCTTCTAAAGAAGTAGTTGCTAGATTTTTGCAGGCTTATTTTGAAGGTGATGGAAGTATAAGCAGCAGTATAAAAATGGTTGAGTTATCAGCTATATCTGTAAGTGAAAAGCTTATTAGTCAATTACAAATTATCCTTTTAAGATTTGGTATTGCCTCAACTAAAAGATTTGATAAATTTAGGTCAACTCATAAGTTATATATAAGAGGTCTTAGGAATTACAGGTTATTCCAAAGAGAAATTGGTTTTTTATCTGAACATAAAAATGGGAAATTAGAAAAAATATTATTTTCCTTACATAAAGATTCATCACTTTTGGATTATGTCCCTTTCTTAAGAAAATATGTTCTAGGCCAGTTAGACCATAATTTATCCTATGTCAAACGTGAATTTGCTATAAAACATAATTTTGACCGCTATGCTAATTTAACCTCAAATTATAGCCAGATAGTGCCAACTGTTATACCAACTTTAAAACTCGATACCCAATTATTATTTGAACATTTAATTTCAAATAATTACCTATTTGATTCTGTCTCCCAAATAGAAGACGGTGGAATTCAAACTGTGTATTCTTTAAAAGTAGACAGCAAATGTCATTCTTTTGTAGGAAATGGTTTTATAAACCATAATACTGAAGCTAGATTATCTGCCATAGCTGATGAGCTTTTAAGGGATATAAATAAAAAAACTGTTGATTTTATTGATAATTATTCTGGAACAACCAAAGAACCAATACTCCTGCCTTCTGTTATACCAAACTTACTTTTAAATGGAGCCTCTGGTATTGCTGTTGGTATGGCTACTCAAATCCCGCCTCATAATCTGGGGGAGGTATGTGATGCTTTGATTTATCTAATAGAGCATCCAGAAAAACCAGATGCTAAATTAAAACCTCAAGCTCCTGAAAATTCAGGTGAACAACCTCATTCTGATAAAGTTTTCCGCTCTGAGGCAAATGTTGAGGACCTGATGCAATTTATTAAAGGCCCAGATTTTCCTACAGGCGCATCTATTTATGATCAAACAGAAATTTTATCAGCTTATGCTACTGGTAAGGGCAGAATAGTTATGAGAGCCAAAGCAGAAATAGATGAAACACCACAGGGAAAAATGCAGATTATTGTTTCCGAGCTGCCGTACCAGGTAAATAAAGCAACCTTAATTGCCAGAATTGCAGACCTTGTTAAAGATAAAAAATTAGAAGGCATTGCAGATCTAAGGGATGAATCAGACAGAAAACAAATGGTCAGGATTGTTTTTGACCTAAAAAGGGATGCCAAGCCACAGTCTATTTTAAATAATCTTTACAAATATACGTCCATGCAGTCGGTTTTTAATGTTAATCTGGTAGCCCTTTCAGATGGAGTGCCTCATCTTTTAACCTTAAAAAGAATCTTAGAAGAATTTACCCATCATAGAATTGTAGTTGTCACCAAAAGATCTGAATTTGAACTGGCAGAAGCCAAAGCCAGGGAACATATTTTGGAAGGGCTAAAAATTGCAGTTGATAATATCGACGAAGTTATTGAGACTATTAAAAAATCCAAGGATGCTGATTCTGCAAGACAGAATTTGATGGATAAATTCAAATTAACAGAAATCCAGGCTGTTGCCATTTTGGATATGCAGCTAAGGCGTCTTGCTGCTTTGGAAAGACAAAAAATTGAGGATGAGTTAAAAATGGTAAGGGAAACCATTGCCTATCCGGAAGATTTATTAGCACATCCAGAAAAGATCCTTAAAGTAATTAAAGATGAACTTATAAAAATTAAGGAAAAATATGCAGATGATAGAAGAACCAGGGTTTATAAACAAAAAGTTGGGGAGTTTTCAGAAGAAGATTTGGTGGCAAATGAGACAACAATTGCAACCATTACAGAAGGCGGGTATATCAAAAGACAATCACCACACTCTTTTAGAACCCAGCAGCGCGGTGGCAAAGGGGTAATGGGTATATCAACCAAGGACACAGATGCTGTTTCACATATTTTTTATACCCAAACTCATGACAGTATTTTATTTTTCACAGACAAAGGCAGAGTCTTTCAGATTAAAGTCTGGGAGATTCCTGAAACCCAAAGAGCTGCAAAAGGCCAGGCTGTGGTTAATTTAATCAATATTGAACAGGGGGAAAAAGTTACCGCTGTCTTAACAACCCGCCAAAAAGAGGAAGCAGCCAAATTTTTCTTCATGTGCACTAAAAAAGGCACTGTTAAAAAGACTGCCATAACTGAATATGCCAATATCCGCAAAAACGGCCTGGTAGCAATTAAACTTGATAAAGATGATGAGTTGGGCTGGGTTTGTCCCACCTCTGGGAAAGATGATTTGATTATAGTCTCAAGAGGCGGAAAATCAATCCGTTTCTCAGAATCACAGGTTAAACCAACTCATAGGGATACCTCAGGGGTTAGGGGAATAAGGCTTAGTGGGTCAGACGAAGTAGTATCCCTGACTTTTATAGAAAACCAGGATGATGAACTTTTGGTTATAATGGAAAATGGATTGGGTAAAAAAACCAAGTTTTCCAGCTGGAGCAAACAGGGGAGGGGAGGACAAGGCGTTAAAGCTGCCCAGGTTACAACCAAAACAGGGCCTATTGTGACAGCCCAAGCCATAAACCCCTTAATGGATACATTAGTTTTAACTTCTACCAAAGGACAACTTATAAAAATGGATCTAAAAGAGGTTCCAACCCTGCAAAGACAAACCCAGGGAGTAATATTAATGAGGGTAAGGACAGGAGAGAGGGTAGCAGCAGCAACAGTTGTGTCTTCTAAAGAAAAAATAGGATCATAAAATGAAGAGAAGTTCTTTAATTTCTACCATAGCAACAGCGTACTTTATGGTTGGTTTTGTTACAGCAATTCTATTTGCCCTCTATTACAGGTGGCCAGCTTTATCTTTTCTTTCTCCAGGATTTTATAGCGTTATCTTAACTTGGCCATATCAAGTAATAGGTTTTTCCGGTGACTTTTGGGTATATGGCTTTGCCGGAAAACCCACCCCCTAAATTACTCTGGACTCTATTTACTTCGTAAAAATCTTTGCACCATGTCATTAACAAAGTTTGAACCTCTGGAAACTATAAAACCTGATAAAAGAAAATCCAAAAATGGGTTGTTACTCTCAATACCTAAAATCATAGATAAAATATTTACCTGATAAGTAAAAGTTAAAAAAACTGATGTTGCCAGCGCCAAAAGAGGCAAATAAGGCCTTAACTGCTTAACATTTCCAAATAAATATTCTATAAGTGATTCATTTAAAGTTGCAAAAGCAAAAATAATAGACAGGGGAGATAAATTTATTTGATCCAAATTACACTACCAATCAGATTAGATTGGAGCTTCCTTTCTGGGCGGGAAGATAAACTTATATAAGTTAATCAAAGCGCCTACTATTGTCAAGGTAGTGTCTGGTTTTTGTACAGTCTCATCATACTTAGGGGAAGGTATTTCGCCAGGCGTAACCACTGCTTTTTCAGCCAAAGATTTTTTAAGCTGGGCAATTTCTGCCTCTCTGTCTTGTAAGGCTTCTTGCAGACTTATTAATTGCTGGTTAACTGAGGTAAGGGTTGTTTGTAAATTTTCAATTTGAGATTTAAATCCAGCTGATTCTTTGGCTGAACTTATAAGATCCTTATGTTCCTGGGATTCCACCATAGAACGGATTATCTGGTCTATACTCAAGGGACTGTTGGTATAAGTTTGTAATCCTCCCATATCAGGATCCCTTCCTAAAACAGTTCTATAACTTTCTGTAATCTGGGCCCCCCGGTCCTCCGGAGTTGGAGCAGGAGTTGGAGCTGGAGCAGGGGTAGGGGAAGGTGGCGCTGATACCAATCTGGCCCTCCAGCTTTGCCAAGCATCTCCCGGACAAACAGTTGATTGGTTAGGTAAATCTTTATGGCCCCGCACTTTATCCCAGGAATCTACATTGGAAAGGGGAGGATAGTTGTTGATAAAAAAGTCGCAAAGTTTATTTGCAGAGTCTATCTGTGCTAAGGTAGGCTCTTTGCCTGCTGTAAAGTTTCCAATTAAACAAATACCAATAACAGCATCATTTAAATTAGCCACATTAGCCCGGGCTGTTGCAATATCACCCACATAATAAACTACCCCATCTTTGGAGATTAAAAAGTGATAACCAATGCCACCCCAACCATTGCTGTTAATATGGAAATTTGCAATCTGGGCGGGAGTTTGTGTATCAGGGCCTGCTGTATGATGAATTGCTAAATAATTAACCCCGGAAAGTGCCCTAACCCAACTCCAATTAAAAGAATCACCAGGAATTACCTCTCTTAAATCTACAAATTTATTTCCAAGCGAAGGGATAACAAAGTCAGTTCTTGCCATTTTGCAGGGGCAGCCAAACAATATTACATAAGCATGTTTGGCTTGTCAATCATTGACAATCTAAAATATTTATGAGATTAATGAATCAATGGGTCTTTTGCTTACTTGGCTTTTTTCAGCACTTTCTCTTCTTATAGCAGCAAATATAGTTCCTGGATTTAAAATAGAAAGCTTCCCAACAGCCCTTTTAGCAGCAGTGGTATTAGGGCTTTTAAATGCAGTTATTAAACCAATTCTACTTTTATTAACTCTGCCTTTAAACTTTTTAACACTTGGGCTTTTTACTTTTGTTATTAATGCGCTTGTCTTATGGCTGGCAGCAGCAATTGTGCCTGGGATGAAAATATCAGGTTTTCTTTCAGCCATCCTGGCATCGCTTGTGATATCTTTGACCTCAACAATCCTCTCGCATCTATTAAAAAATCTAAAGAAATAACCCAATCATCCACCGCTAAGGTAAGTCAGTTGGCTCTCAAGATCCTAAGTGATAAACTATAGGTCTCTTATTATGCCTGTTAATTTAGAGCAATTAGATCAGTGGGTTGAGCATGGTTATCATAAGGATGCTATAGCTCTTTACGGTACCTCAGCAGAGTTTTTAACAAAGGCCTTACAAACAGGCCAGGTTCCCTATAATGCACCTGCAGCAGAGGATATGCTTCCTTACCAAAAAGAGGTCATGGAAAATGGGGGGCATTTATATTATGCATTACCTATCTATGAAAGATTGGAGGAAAATAGCAATCCAAGGGCTAAAGTTCTTTTAGAGGGAATTATTGAAAAATACGGGGACTTTCCTGAAGAGATTAAAGAAGAATTATCATGGAGGCGTCAACATAAATCTTCCAAAGACTATGCACTTAAGCATGCAATTGAACATCCTTTCAATGAAAAATTTAAAGTAAGACTTCATGCCAGACAAATATATATCCTAGCCAGTATACTTTTTCCATCTGATTCAGCGTTGTGGGATGAAGATGAAAGTTTATTAGCAATAACAGGACCAGATTATCACCCGCTTGATTTTTCACATCAAAGGGCATTTGAAAATTCAGAGCGGGCTGTTAAAGATTTACAACAAGTTATTTCTGAATGCTTCAAAAGAAGAGGCGTTGTGATTTATTATAGTTCAAAAATACTTGATCACGCAAAACCAGGATATGAAGCCGAAAGAGAAATAATGATTGTATCCAAGAAGCCTCTGCCTATTGATGTTATAAGCGGTGTTGAAATACTATCAGAGGCAGACAGAAAAAGCCTTTATCAATAACTTTCCCTGGATTACTTATTTCCTGAATGAAAGGATTTGTGGACGTCTTTTAAATGGGCATTGGTGACATGAGTATAAATTTGAGTGGTAGAAATATTAGCATGCCCAAGCATTTCCTGAACAGATCTGATATCAGCTCCATTTATTAATAAATCCGTAGCAAAAACATGCCTTAAGGTATGAGGTGTGGCCTTTATAGGCAAACCCAGGGCTTTTACATATTTTTCTACAATTCTTTCAATAGACCTTGTGGTAAGCCTCATGGCTTCACCCTGATTTTCAAGATTCACCTTTCCCTGGAAACGGATAAATAAAGGCTTAAAAGTATCCTTTCTAATATTAAGGTATTTTTGCAGCCAGTCTGCTGCAGTATCTGATATAAATACCACCCGCTCTTTACCTCCCTTACCAATAATTCCAAACTCCCGTCTGTTTAAATTTATAGTACTGCGGTTTAAAGAGGCCAATTCAGAAACCCTAAGCCCTGTTGAAAAAAGCATTTCTAAAATTGATTTATCCCTTAAACCGCTTTTCTTAGAAATATCAGGGGCATCAAGTAATTGTTTAAGGTAAGTTTCATCCAAAATCTTTAAAGGACTTGGCTCGTTCTCCCCAAGCTCTACTTTCTCAGGAGATAAAGCGGTTATATCTATTCTGGCCAAATATCTTAAAAAGGCCCTTAAAGCAATCATAAAGTAATTTTGGGTTACCCTTTTTAAGGGCTTATTTGTCTTAGAATCAGTATAACGGGAAAGATAGAGTCTATACTTTCTGACTAAGTTTAAGTCAATATCTTTAGGATCAATATCACTGCTAAACTCCAGAAACCTTTTTAAATAATGATCATAATTTTTTATTGTCAGCTGAGAAGCATTTCTCTCAAGTTCCAAATATTCCAGAAAATCAGTGATAAGAGCGGAAAGAGTCATATTTTCAAACAATTAGAAAGCCTAAAGCAGCGCCAGACCTAATATTCCCAGAACAGTCAATACAGATCCTACAATGGCCAAGGTAAAAGTTAATTGAGGCGTACCTCCTGGACCATTTCCATCTCTGTCCACAAACTGATCAATGGTGGCGGGTGCCTGACCAGAAGGCGTAGATACAAACACTGTATTGTTGTTGCCTGATGTTGAAGGGACAGAAGGCGTCCCGGCAGCAGCTCCACAGGCCCCAGTTCCTACTGTGTAGTTGCCATTAGTTACAGATGTTAATATATCCTGAACCGACCCTCTCTCAACCACATTAGAATCAGTTGTTTTACCGCCAGAAGTAAAGTCAAACTTAACTTGGGTTAATCCAGTAGCAGCGCTATCTTTTACTGTAAAGTATATTTTTGCCATTGTACCCCTGCCATTAAAAGCGCTTGAAACTGAAGCTAATCCTGAAACTGTAATTCTGCCTGCAGCCTCATCTATATTACTTCCTGGGAAGTCATTATAAATTTTTTGAGGCAGTTCAGTATCAATGGAGTTAGCAGTCAATCTGGTATTATCATAAAGAAGGATTGCATCTGTTCCGTCTGTTTCAGCATTTTGTGTATCTAAATTAATATCCAAACTAAAAGGACAACCTTTATTAAAGGTGCCCGAAGAAGGGGAGAGGGAAAGAGTAGCTGCCAAAGCATAGGCAGGGCTAAGTAAGAATAGGGTGAGTATAACAGACAGGGATAAAACCGGGCTAAGAAATTTCATAAAATACTCAATTTAGTACCTAACTTCAGCTTGACATTTTTTAGTGTGGTTTGTCAACCCCTAGATATTGTGCGACAACAAAAGATGCATACATAAAGTGGTTTGTAAAAAACTTTCCTAGTTTAATGATCAGTCCAAAGATTATATATAAGGTTACTGGACCAATTAAATAAACATTAGTATTTGTGGGCAGCAAACATCAAACCATTAAAACAGCTGAACAAAAATCAAACCGCTTTAGCCAAGCAGCCTTTAGCGCGGGGCCCAATCCGCTCTCTAGGCACGAGGCCCTGTAATGCCCCAAAAACGGTTTATCAGGGGATGAGAGCTATATGGAACCATCTGTAGTTTAGGCTGTCAGGAAGACCTAAACCTAATATTGATATATTTTAAAAATTGACCCCGCATAAACTATAAAATTTTTTAATAGGAAAGTAAGAAATTAAGCACAAATAAATATAGTTAATAAATCCCTTTAAATTCTATTAAATTTTGGCATGGGCCCGTTTAGCGGGCTCCTCCGGAAAACCCTTCCTTGACATCGCATAAGATACATTGTACGACATTAATACATAGGGTAGGTTGCCTACCATAGTGTAGTGGTCAGAAAAGTTGTAAATCTGCATCCAAAACAGCGGATTAATAACTATTACTTTGTTTCAATGTGCTTATAAGGCACACAGAGGGTGGGGTTCTCTTCTCCGGAAGGTTCGGGTATCCTTCACTGGCAGATATATATGCATCTTGCTAAAACTGAAGCTAAAATCTTACAATTATAACCCTATAGTTATCCACATCGAGGGTAGCAACTATATCAAACTGTATCTTTTTTCTTTTCACGGAATCTTGAGGTATTTTTCACACTCCTCTACTTCAATTAGTTTGGATTATTATATCAGCCTAAACTCAGATATTATATTTCAAATTAACCTGTCCAGGAAGTAGTAAAAAAAGACACTATGAGTACTATCACCCCTATCCCCAAATACTCCCACACCACTCTCCTGCTTGCCCTGCCTCTTAATACCTGAGTAGTTAAACCTAAAAGCACATACATTGCTGAGGATAAGGATAAGGACCAAATGGTTGTAAGCATAGGCCAAAAGGAAAAACTTAATGCCAGCTCCCCCAGCCCCAATGCTAAAACCAGGCTTTGAATCAATTCAGCTGCTGAAAGCCTATCCTTCATGTTGATTGACCAAAGCACCTGTAATATTAATGGGTAGGTAATTAAAAATACTGCTACCCCATTCCATAAAAACAATAAGTTAAAAGCATATATAACATTAAATATAAAAAAAGCAGAAAGAAGGGTAAACAAGAAACTGGCAGTGGAAGCAGCCCGGTATAAAGGAATGGTTCTAATTGAGGCTACATTAAAAACATTCTGAGAAAGAAGCAAAAGATAAAAAGTTAAGCCAAATACAAAAGCCACAGGCAGTCTGGTTAACCACCTAACAGGCAACAAAAAATAGAAACTTGCAACAGCTAAAGTATAAAATGTGGGCAATATAAGAAGAACAATAGCCTTAGTTAAACTTAAACCTTCCCAAAGAGACCAGAGGGAAAGCAAATATGCCAAGACAGATAACCCTGCAATAAATCTAAACCTTAAATTAAAATCAACCAATTGTGTTGATAAAAGTCCTATAGTTAGGATGACTGATGTTATAATAATTTTCTGGCGCTTGTTAATATTAATTTTCATTTATTTTGCTGCCAATTTCAGCACATGACAAATAGCTATGGCTATTGCATCCATTGCATCATCAATATGTCCGCCTTTGAGTTTGCTAAATTGCGCCCTTTTCTTCCCTTTTTTCCCCAGCCACTTTCTGACAGCCTCCTGAACCTGCTTTTTATCTGATCTGCCAGATCCTGCCACCATTAATTTTACCTGTAATCCCGTATAATCCTGAAAAGGCAGCCTGTTTTGAGCAGCAGTTAACATAATCACTCCCCTGGCCTGCCCAACCATAATAGCAGTTCTGGTATTTGCTCCAAAAAATAACATTTCACAAATCATCTGGTCGGGTTTATATTTTTTTATCACATAATCCAACTCTGAGTAAATCATCTGCAGCCTATCCTGCATTAACCTGTCTTTAGGGGTTGAGATATTACCATAAGTTATAAGCTCAATATCATATTCATATTCCCTACCTAAAATATCATCAGGGACTTTTATAATCCCATATCCTGTTGTTGCTGTTCCGGGATCAATACCTAAAATTATCATAAAATTTTCTTTATCTTTTACCCTAAGTTTTCTAATTAATATAAAGCTTTACTTTAGGAACGTGTTATTAATTCATCAGGTATATCAAAATTTGTATAAACTTTTTGTATATCATCATGCTCCTCCAACTTTTGGGTAAACTCCAATACCCTTTTTGCTATTTCAGGATCCTTTATCTCAACTAAAATATTGGGCTTATAGATTAATTCCTGAGATTCCACTACATAACCTCTCTGAGTAATTTTATTACCCATAGTATTTAATTGCGAGCCTTGTACATATATTAAATATTCTTGTAATTCTTTATCATCCTGAACATCTTCTACCCCTAAATCTATCAAATCCAGTAATTCTTCTTCTAAAGAAGCACCTTTACTTTTCACCCTAATTTCTCCAGTCCTATCAAACATATAAGAAACACTACCTTGTGATCCCAAGGATCCTCCTGACCTTTCAAAGAAATTTTTCATTTCCTGCAAAGTCCTTAACTTATTGTCTGTAGCTGCTTCTAAATAAAAGGCTGCTTTTCCCGGACCAAACCCTTCGTAAGTTACTTCTTCTATGACTTGTCCTGGAAGTTTTCCTAAACCACGGTCTATAGCCCTCTGAACATTCTCCTTGGGCATATTAACAGCTTTTGCCTCCTCAATAACCATCCTTAATCTTGGATTAGATTCAGGATCACCTGAGCCCCCCAGTTTAGCAGCAATGGTTATTGCATTAGCTACCTTGGTAAAAGTTAGCCCCCTTTTAATATCAGCAACACCCTTTTGCCTTTTTATTGTTGACCATTTACTATGACCGCTCATGAGAATCAGTATAGTGTATAGGGTTTAGAATGTACTTTCAAGACAGCATTGGTTATTTTAACAACTGAAACAAATTAAACCAGGCAAATATTATGCGAAACCATTGACAACCCTTTCTTTCTCTTCTATACTTTTTCCCTTAGATGGATCAATCTCCCCTGTCTTCAAACTTAACTCATAACGCTATCGAGGCTGCACTGGATTCCCGCTGGGATGATGCCTTAAAGTTGAACAAACAAATCTTAAAACTGGACCCTCAAAATGTTGATGCGCTAAACCGCCAGGCCCGGGTTTATATGGAAATGGATAAGTATAATTTGGCAAAGAAATACTATTCTGAAGTTGTAAGAATTGATCCATATAACCCAATTGCCATAAAAAATTTAAAAATCATTAAATCTTTTAAACCTAATGGGAAAAAGGAAGAAATTCAGGCAAACGGCCTAGTAAAATTTTCTCCGTCCCTAAAACTATCAGCTTCCCTTTTTTTACAAGAACCTGGAAAAACAAGAATTGTCAATCTTTTAAAAGTAGCAGAACCACAAAAATTATCAAGAGCATATTGCGGTATGAAGGTTAATATGATTATAAAAAACAGGAAAATTACCATAGTAGATAGTAATGCTAATTACCTGGGAGTTTTACCAGATGATATTTGTCATCATCTGATAAGACTGCTCCGCGGTGGGAACAAATATGATTTATTTATTAAATCCATTAAGGTAAATGCTTTAGCAGTGCTGGTTAAGGAAATTTATAGAAGTAAAAGGTTTAAAAATCAACCCTCATTTTTGGAAAATTCTGACTCCACTTTAACTCACGAAATCCTCACCCCTTTAGATAATCAAAATGAAAACGAAGAAGATGCGGAAAATGCTGAAGAAGAACAGGTAGTATAACTTCTTTCAAACATCAAGTAACCTGATAACATCATCTGGATTCAGATTCTTATTGTGCGCATCTTTCCTAAAACCTCTTTTATTGTAATAATCAAGCAACTGGGTATTAGAAAAGGTGTTGGGTAATTTTACAAATTTGTCTGGTGACAAATCTGCAAGTTTTGCCTTAAGAATATCCCTTCTTTTTGGATGGTTAGATACCACTGCCAATCTTATATGGGGATGAAAAAAATTCCCCTCTTTGGTAGATAATATCAGCTGCCACCATATTTGATCCTCAGCAGGCACAGGCGGAAAACCAGGTTTACCAGCATGTTTAACAACTACCTCCCAGGCTGCAAATTGTTCAGGTCTTACATTTGTATAATCTTCAAGCTCTAAAAGATCAAGTTGTTGTTTATATTTGGCTAATATTTTTTTTGGGCCGTATACAACCAAAGCAGCTTTTGTCCCTTTTATAAGCCTCTCAAAACTGATAAAAAGAGTTGAGGTTGATAGTTCTTTATGAAAAGAGGTTAAGAGTTGCTTGTTTAGCTGGCTGAGTCTGCGGATTAAGAATAACCCATATTCTTCTCCTCCTTCAGCAGGGATCTCCTGAAAATCGTGCATGGATTTAAATGCAAGCACAAAAGAGATAGCTACAACCAGCCCAAACAACAATATCCATAAGATCATAATTAACCCCTTATTGTTTTAAATAATAGTCCTCACCCAAAAATAAAGTGATTTGGGCTCTGGATGAGGCTAAATCCTCATCATTGGGGTCAATTGTACCACTTGCTTCAAAAATTTGCTTAAGACGCTCCAAAGTCTTTGATTGATCACCTGAAATTGCAGTTGTTTTTAGCTTATTTTTGCCGTTTGAGACTATAATAACATCACCTCCTATATTAGTGATTAACCTGGCTGCTTTTTGGGCAAGCAGGGGGTGTTCAGTTGAATTAAAAACAGCAATAGTTTTATGCTCTTTGGAAAGCAGAGGATCAATCATATTTGATAAAACTGAGTCTAGCTTTACAGTATCAGCAGTTAAAACCCCGCTCCCATCAGGAAGATTGCTTTTTTCCAAAACACCTTGCTCTTCCAAATCAATCTGGCTAACTTTATCAAACCGTACTCTTGATACATCAATCTGGAATCTTATTAGTTCCATAAGTGTAAGTTCTGATTTAAGGTCAAATAAAACACTCAGCATTGAGAACTTATCTTCTTTGATAAGGTTTACTAAATCACCCTCCACTACCCCATCAATTGGTAAAGCAAATAATGAAGAGAGGCTGCTTTTTATTAGTTTATTTCCTCCTAAACCTTTTTCTCCTTCACCCAGATCATAAATAGAACGGAACTGCCATTTACCAAAACCGTATGCTGTTTCAAAAAACAATGAATCAGGAATATTAATAATAGTAATTTCCTCATTCTGAGGACTAAAAGATACCAGTGAAGTTTTTCCAGAACGGACTAATAAATTTATATTAAAATCCCCATTCCATGAAAACTTTTTTTGATTATCTGTCTGCAACTTCCAGGGGCTAAATATTATTTGGGTAACTTTAACAATCTGGGATAAAAGCAATAACCCCAATACTAGAGCCAAAACAAAAACTGCTAATTTAGTTTTTTGTGTCAGTTGTCTTTTGGATTGGACAGTTCTCCATGAAGGCATATTTTTAGTGTACCTAAAAAGGTATTGACCTGACAACTACTTTAAAGATAAACTAAGTGGACGGAAGGGGGTGATATTTTAATGGACGATTCAAATCAAGGCGGAATGGGCACAAATGTACCAGCAGACGACCAGGGTCAAGGTGGAATAGGTGATACACCTCAACCATCTCAGGAACCAGAAACTCCTACAGAAACTCCAGCAGGAGAAACACCTGTAGAAACACCAACTGAAGAAGGCGGTGAGGGTGAAAGCGAAACAGGCACTGACCAAAATCCCGCTGGTGGCACACCAGTAGTTTAAAATTCTTTGCAAAGAATTTGAAGGTAAAGGGGGGCTTAACTAGCTCCCCTTTAATCGGAGCGTTTTTGCTTTCAGCTTCTTAAAGCTGCCCTCTTTAATAGCCTCTCTTATTTTCCTCATTAAGTTAGATATAAAGAAAACATTATGATAAGCGGCTAACCGGTAATAAAGCAACTCACCGGCAGCAAGCAGGTAATGCAAATAGGCCCTGGTATGGTTTTGGCAGGTAAAACAACTGCAGTCTTTTTTAATTGGGTTTTTATCTTCTTTATATTTTGCCAGCCTGATATTAATTCCTGGATATAAAAAACCATGCCTGGCAAGACGCGTGGGGGCAACACAATCAAAAAGATCTATCCCCCTATCAACTGCATCAAATAAATTTTCTATTTCTCCAATACCCAAGAGGTGTTTTACTTTTTCTTCTGACACAGATTTAACTGTCCATTCTAAGATATCATTTAAAGTTTTTTTATCATGGTAGATTCCACCTATTGCTATAGCATCAAAATATTTATCTGTAAATTTGGCACTTCTAATTCTTAAGTCTTTAAATTCCCCTCCATGTACAACTCCATACATCAATTGTCCTGTTTTGAGCTTTTTTAAGGCATTAAGAGACCTTTCAGCCCATCTTTCAGTTAACTCTACTGAGGTTAATGTTTCTTCATGATTATAATGGCCTGATTCATGGTCATCAAAAGCCACAATCAGATCTGCCCCTAAATTTACCTGTATTTGAATTGAGGACTCAGGAGTAAGCATATACTTTTTACCATCCAGATGAGACTGAAAAGTTACCCCTTCTTCTGATATTTTGTTTAATCTTGGCCTGCTTCTTAAATTCCCGCTTCCCTGTTTTCCATTTGCTACTTTTCTTAATACTTTACTGCCCCCATGCTGCAACCCTACCCCTAAAGAAAATACCTGATAACCCCCTGAATCAGTCATCATGGGCTTATCCCAGTTCATAAATTTATGTAAACCCCCTAATTTTTTAACTACCTCATCTCCTGGCCTGAGCATTAAATGATAGGTGTTAGAAAGGATAATCTGAACCCCAATCTCTTCTAAATCCCTGTTTGAGAGCGCCTTAACAGAAGCTTTAGTGCCAACTGGAATAAAGTTTGGGGTTTCAACTGCACCATGAGCAGTTTCCAGTATTCCGGATCTTGCCTTACCGTCTTGGTGTAAAATCTTAAACTTATTTTGCATTCAGATAAAAATTATTCCCAGGCCAGAGTTTTTCTGTGGAGTTTCTCAAGCTCAATCTTAGGTCTCTTTACAAAGTATTCCTTATCAGTTAAATGATTCTTTAACTTCTCCACCAGGTATTCACCTGCCAAAAGCGTGGGGATAATCACATAACTGGCACCTTTTTTATATAAAACCTTAGCATCTTCTAAAGTAGAGGCCCTGACAACAACTGGAGCATCAATCTTCCTTTGCCTTAACTCTTCCAAAAGCACCTTATTGTCTTCTACATCAGAAGATGTGGAAATGATCATTTTGGAAAATTCCAATTGAAGCATCTCTAAAACCTCCGGATCAGATATATCTCCATAAATGACCTTCACCCCTTCTTTAACTAATTTTTCAACCTGGCTGGGGTCAAAATCCAATACTATCAAAGGTATTTCCTCTTTTTTTAAAAACTCAACTATCTCTCCCCCTACTCTATGACCACCAATAACCACCACATGATTTTTTAAATCACGGCCATCATCTATTTCCAAATTATGCTTAATATTTTTTCTTTCAAAAAATGCCACAAAATGTTTTAAAATTTTATAAATAGCATTTGAGTGAGTAACCATTACTGATGAAAAAAGCATGGAGGTTATCAAAGACAAAGTGATTATTGTCAAAGCCTGGGATGAAACCAAACCAGACTGCAGTCCAACAAGTAAAATTATTAATGAGAATTCTGAAATTTGAGATAAATTAACTGCTGTTTGAAACATGGTATGCTTTCTAAAACCAAACCCTCCCAAAACCAAAAGGAAAATTAAAGGTTTAACAATTAAGGCATAGAGGGTAAAAATAATTACCAAAGGATAAACTGAACCTAATTCGTTAAAGTTTGCCTGAGTCCCCAGGTAAACAAAAAACAAAGCCACAAAAAAGTCTCTTAAAGGTTTAACCCTGCCCTGGATATGATAATGATAAGGAGAAGAAGCCAGGGCAACCCCTGCCAAAAATGCCCCAATTACTACAGAAAAACCTAAAAGCAAGGCAAAAGAAACAAAAATAAATAAAAATGACAGGGCTGTTAAAAACAACAGTTCAGAAGATTTAGAAACTGAGCGGAATATAATTGGTAAAGCGAATCTGTTTAAGATTAAAGCCACTCCAAAAAGCAGGAAAACTTTTAAAACAAAGGTAAAAAGAGGCAGGGTTTGTTGTAATCCCAGATGAAACATAGACGGAGAAACTGTCAGTCCAAGCAAAATTAAAACTGCCAGTAAGTCCTCTAAAAGAAGTATCCCAATTGACAGCTTGCCATATAAAGAAGTTATGTTTTTCTTCTCCAAAAGTAATTTAATTACCACAATTGTTGAGGAAAAAGATAATCCTACTCCCAGATAAATTGATTCTGCAATGCCAAAATTAAAGGCCTGAGCCAGTATAAAACCACAAAGCGTGGTAATAATAATTTGCAAAAATCCTGCTATAATTATCGGGATCCCCAAATTTTTTATCTCCCTTAAATCAAGCTCCATGCCAATCAGGAATAATACAAAAGCAATGCCAATCTCTGGTAAAAAATGCAATACTTCTGAAGTTGTGGGATCAAAAACAGAGGTTGAAGCAATTAATAAACCTCCTACCAAATAAGCAATTAAAAGGGGCAGCTTAAATTTAACTACTAAGTACCCAAGCAAAGAAGAGATACCCAAAATTATGGCAAGTTGTATGAAAATATTATCCATATAAATTAGGTTAATTTACTTAGTGCCTCCCTCAAATCTTCTGCCAACCCGCTTTCCATCTCTATCCACTCCCCGGACTTTGGATGATAGAATCCAATCTTCTTGGCATGCAAAAACATCCTGGGACACCATCTTTTATCCAGCCTTACCACTTTCCTGCCTCCATACTTTTCATCACAAACAATAGGATACCCTATGTGTTTTAAATGTACCCTAATTTGATGCGTCCGTCCAGTTTTTGGCCTTACGGCCAAAAGAGTGTAGAGTTGGTAGTTCATAGTTCGTAGTTTGCGTAACTGAATCTTGTTAAAACCCTCAAAGATCTTTTCTATGAACTCTGGACCCATAACTAATGACTTTATTGGCTCATATTCTGTCACAGCTTCCCTGGCAGAAGACACCTCGAAGGAGCCAAAGCTCACCTTCGAGGTGGATTGATCGGAAATAGCTATGAATTTTTCTCTATTCTCAGGATTTCTTAAAATTGCAGCATCTATTACTCCACCCTTTTCCACCAACCCATGAACCAAAGCCAAATATTCTTTCTTTGTTTTTCTTTCTTTAAATTGAGCCTGCAAATGCTCCAGGGCTTGCTGGTTTTTAGCAACCAGCAAAACACCAGATGTATCTTTATCCAGTCTGTGGACTATCCCCCCTCTTTCAAGAGTTATTTTAAACTCCTTTTGCAGGATATCTGCTAAAACATGATCTTTTTGTGTTTCAGAGGCGTCAACCACCAAACCTGCAGGCTTATCCACCACTAATAAATCCTGATCCTGGTAGATTACCTTAATATCAGCCATTTATGAGGATTTTGTTAAATAGCTTTTTATTTCTGTTAAAACCTGGTCAGGGTTCAAGGCTGATTTAATTAAATATCCTGCAGCTCCCAGTTCAAAACACTCTTTTATTACTGAATCCTGGCCTAAATTAGTCAAACAAACTATGGGGCCGTTGGCATTTTTCGGGGGACGCATCGTTGTTTCCCTTAAAATTTGGGTTCCGTCTTTTTTGGGCAGCATAATATCCAAAAGAACCAGATTATAACCCCCCTGGTTAATTTTATTGGCTGCCGTTTCTCCATCCATTGCAGTATCCACCGTATATCCTTCCCCTTCCAAAAGTTCCTGATAAAACTCCCTTAAAAATTGATCATCCTCAACAACAAGTATTTTTTTGCTTTGGTTGTCCATATGATTACCTTATAGTGATAAGGCTTCAGAGTCAAGAGTCCTAAATTGCAACAGGTTCCAACCCCTTAGCTTCTCCCTGGGATTTTATTTTAAATTCATCTGCATTCTGCAATACTTCTTGTGTAGCAACTGGCAAAGAAATAGTAAAGGCAGCTCCTTTTCCCAAGCCTTCAGAGGTTGCCCAAATTTTTCCATGCATAAGATTTACCAAACTTTTGGAGATAAATAAACCTAAGCCTGTTCCTCCAGAAGTAGCTGCTGCTGTATATGAACTATCTAACCTGGAGAATTTTTGGAATAATTTGCTCATATCTTCTTTGGATATCCCTACCCCTGTATCTGAAACCGAAATCTCCACTGTTTTACCGTCACTAAAAAATCTAAAGCCAATTTTCCCGCCATTTGGTGTAAATTTTAAAGAATTTCCTACCAGGTTTAAAAGAACCTGTCTTAATTTTTCTGGGTCAGCAAAAGCCCTGGGAACAGGATACTTATCAGATAATTCAAACTTAATGTCTTTTTCAGTTGATTTTGAGAAATAAACTTCATCAGTAATATCTTTACAAAGTGATATAAGATCAACTGGCTCAGGACTTATTTCTATTCTTCCTGCCTCAATTCTGGAGATATTAAGAAGGTCATTAACTAAATTAATTAACCTTTCTGCAGAAATCAGTACTCTTACTAAATATTTCTGAAGTTTTTCAGATAATTTTACATCTGAGCGGTTCAAAGCCATCCAGGCATAGGAGCGGATGGCTGTCATTGGAGTCCTTAATTCATGTGAAGCAATGGATACAAAATCATCTTTTAATCTATCCAGATTTTTTAATCTTTCATTTGCCCTTTGTAAATCTAAAGTGGCATTTTTAACTTCCTCAGATAAAACCTCATTAAACTTTTTAATCTTTTCATAAGATAAAGAGTTTTGTACAGCCACCGCCATCTCAGGTGAAATAATATTTAGTATTTTTAAATCTTGTTGGGAATAAACATCTCCTGATGATTTTTCCCCTAAAATCAAAAGTCCAATTACTTTATTTTCTATTTTGAGTAATCTAACTATAGATGCATTTAACAAACGCATTAATTGTTTAATATCCCCTTCTTCTAATTCATCAAAAACTATTGTTTCTCCTTGAGATAAAAAAGGAGAAATATGTTGATAAGTTAAGTTTAAATTTCCATCAAATCCAACTGAAATTGTTTCATATATTGATGAATCTGAAGGTAATACTAAAGCTCCTTTACTAACCTTTATTTGCTTAATTAAAAGGCCAAGAATTTGATTAACTAAAGAAGTTAAATCAATATTCGTACTTAAAATAGTACTTACAGATGAAAGCAAAGATTGAGTGTCATAATGCCCCTGATAGAAAATTTTATCAGTAAGTTTTTCTAAAAAGACCTTTAATCTATCAAAAGTAAAAGCAACTACTAGCGCAAGTCCAACATTCAATATTACCTGAGTGCCTGAGCTTACAGTACCTAAAAATAAATAACTAAGAGAGTAAAAAGATACTACATAAAAAATACCTATTATAGCTAACAATAACGTATAGGCAACTGTTCTAGCCACAACCATACGTATATCCATAAAATGATGCTTAATAATGGCATATGAAACAGCTATTGAGAAAAACAAACTGGTAACAACACTTAGAGGAAAAAAACGTGTCTCTGCAAAAAATATTGGTAAGATTATATCAGGAATACTAACAAATACCCCCCACAATCCAAATCCAAAAAAAAGATATTGTAGTTGAATCCTCTCCCTTAAAGCACACTTCTTGCTGTTTCTAATGAAATTAAAAAGGGCCCACCCAAAAGCTATCCAAACTAAAACTGACCAAACCTTATAAATGTCTCCTAAAGCTACGTGGAGTCCTTTCTGGGGATCTAAAGTTACATTTATTATCCAATCATTGGTAAAAAAAAGCCACCAGTAAGATATTCCTATAAAAAATAAACTAAAAAGAATAGCTGGCAAACGCCAATTCTTAAATATTGGTTTTGGGAAAATGAATGAAAAACCTAATATAAAAGATATTTGAATAGTAACTAAGGCATAAGCAGCTTTAATCCAAAAAAAAGAACTTAAAAAAAATGGAACTCCGTAAAGGAATAAAAAGATCCCCCAGATTGAAAGCATAAAACAAATTACAGAAAAGGCTATGTTTACCTTACCCTTAATATTATTATTTAAAACTACCAATCCAATTAAAAAATTAGCAAGTGCACTAAAAATAATCAAAGAGTTAGATATGATGTTTATCATCTAACTTCATAATTACAAGAAATCCAAACTTTGTCAAAGAGGAAAAGGATTCAAAAACATTACAAGTTAAGCAGCAAGTTTTACAAAATTTATATGGGTATAGTCTGGTAAACCAATCAGTACGCCTGGCGTATGAGCTGCCTCAAAAAACTGCCTTGATACACTCCACATTATATCTGCAATCTTTGCCAATTCCTCATTATCAGGCTGCTGTCTTCTCTTTGCTTCAATACCTAGACTAGGTGAAATAGCAATTAAGTTAGAAATCATCCCTTCCGGATCATCTACTCCGGTAAATGGCGCCTTACATATCCTAAGCCTTCCCCGCCATAGACTGGGGACAAAAGATAATACTTCTGAAGCCATATCTTCTGCATTATCCCATAACCGTGCTCCCCGGTTTGTCCAAGAAGCATGCAGAATAGCCGGCATAAGTTTTTCCGTTAAAACTTCTATTGCTGCCGTAGTGGGTGGATTTTTTTCAGATCCAGGTGCAGCACGGACGCTCCAAGTTTTAGCAAGCACATCACTCAGATGAAATACACCACCTCTTTCCAAAGCCGTTCCTGCTGTTTGATAAAGCTGCCCTCTCGGTTGACTTGGTAAATGTATTGCCACCTTGTCAGCTTCCACAAAATCAAATTTATTTGGCTGATCCGCAAGATATTCAATAGCATTTGCAATTACAAAAGAAATCCTGCCTCGTTTAGCAGCCTGCCTGTTTGTACGGCTGATTGTAGCTTTGGCTCCTTCAACTTTTTTAGGGTCTACCTCAATAACTACAACTTCAGCTTGCGGATACTTTCTTAATACAAACTGAAGCTGCTCTGCTCCTGGTGAAACACCAACCAAAGCCATTCTGTGTGGAGCATACCCAGATTTTAGGACGTCTTCATGCCATTCTTCATAATCTCTAGCCCAACTTATTCCTGCCTGTAAACTTAATCTTCTTCTTTCTGCCTCTGCCATCGCTCCATTAGCCCCCCAAGGATAAACTGCCTCCAGATTACCATCAGCTGGAAGGACTATACCTCCCCTTGTATCATTAGTTCTCCGTATAAAACTAAGGTCATGATCAGGGTTATATCTCTCTTTTGCTTTGGTCACCATATGTTGGCATAATAACTTGAAGTAAATATAATTGTAAAGATAGCAGTTTTGGTTTATTTTGTAGTTTTATTTGAGCAAGATAAACAAAGGGAAGCTGTTGGCATGGCTAGAAGCCTTCCCAGTTCAATCCCCTGGCCGCACTTTTCACACTTACCGTAAGTGCCATTTTTTATTTTCATAAGAGCTTCTTTTATGGAACTATTGGTTCTTTTAAGTTGGGCTTCCAAAACTATAGCTTTGGTATGGGTATCTGCAATGTATGAGTCTGTACCTGGTTCTGAGCTTTCAGCCAGACCATCACTTTTTGCAGGATCATCTTCCTCAACCCCTTTCAGGTTTTTCTCAACCACTTTTTGCTGGTTAAGCAATAATTTCTTAATGTAATTTATTGTTTTTGTAGGAAATTCCAACATTTATCCTCCCTAATTTTTTCTTTAAACTCCGCACATTCCAGGAAATTGACGTTCTGCGATTATACCAACTTTTCCTAAGTTTAGCTAAAGTCTGCTTCCTGGTCAAGGAGTCAGTAAATAATTTACGCACAAAAATAAAAAATTCCCTTAAATCATTTGTTAACTTTCTGTTTGTTACCCTATATAAAATATTTATCCCTAAAATTATCAGGATAAATGATAAAAATAGATCTTCATCATAGGATGCTCTAAACGGTTCAGTCAGGAGTTTAATTATTCCAATATAAATTAAGCCTAAACTTAATATTTTGCCCCGGTGATGAAAGCGGGTGCTTTTACCCCAAAGGTTTAAAAACGCTAGAAAAAACAAGACAGCTTCCAGCGCTTGAACGGGGAATCTTTTTCCCAAACTGCCTGCCACAGAGGTTGCAAAAAACCAGTTGCTTTGTATGCCTATATTACAACCTCCTAAAAAACAGCCTAAGGAGGAAAAAATTAAGCCTCCTAAAAGCCCTACCACTGCAATATCCCCTGCCTGCCAAAAATCTATCTTTTTCTTCCTGGCAAAATAGTAAAGCGTTAACCAACCGCCTATAAAAGCCCCCCAAAATGAAAATCCTGGGGTTTGGTTAAAAAGCAAAATATATTGTGGATTTTGAATAAAATATTGCAATTTTTCTATCACAAAGTAAATCCTTGAGCCTAATAATCCTCCCAGGAAAGCAATCAGTGTTAAATCTAAAATCTTCTCTTCGTCCAACTCCCAGGCCCTGCTTAAGCGCCAAATTAAAAAAAGTCCAAAAATAAGCCCCAGGGCTAAAAATACTCCAAAGGAGGAAACAGATATCTTATTTATTGAAAATAGCACAGGAAACATAATTAGTTATTAGTTATTAGTTCAGAGTTCAGAGTTAGGAGCTAGGAGTTCATATACTCACACAAATAACTACTAACCACAAACTGCAAGAGAAGAGTACCACGAAGATGCATTTGAATCAAATTGATCCTTCGGCTTACGCTCAGGATCAATGATGAGCGGGAAGTCGAATTCATTGACAAAACGTGATACACTGATAGAACGAAAATATGACAGCAACCGCGCATGCATTAGTTGGAGGGGCAATCGCAGCATATGTCCCCAACCCTGCTATAGCCTTACCCCTTGCTTCCCTTTCCCACCCTATTTTAGATATGATCCCTCACTGGGACTTAGGTCTGGGTTGGAGGAAAAAAAATAAGTTCACTTTATTTTTAGAATCTGTTTTTGATTTAATCCTAGGAATAGCCTTAGCCTTTTTGATATTTGGCAACCTCACTAACCCAATTTATTTACTAACTTGTATTTTATTCTCTGAAATGTGGGATATTTTGATGATGCCCTACTTGCTATTTAGCTGGAACTTCCCTCCTTTTTCCACAGCTTACAAATGGCAGCATAAAATACAATCTAATGTTAAACTCCCTTGGGGGATTTTAACCCAAGCAGTCACAGTTGGGGGGATAGTATTAGTTCTTAGAACTCTCCACTAAGGTTTGCAGATGTTTTTTAAATTCTTTTCCTACTTCCGGATGATCAATTGCCAACTCCGCCACTGTTTTCATATATTCTAATTTATTACCAGTATCATAATATTTACCATTTTTTACTACTACAGCGTATAAAGGAACCCCCTCATCTTTCAGTTTATTTATAGCATCAACTAACCATATCTCCCCACCCTGACCTGGATTTAGACTTTTTAAAGCTCCAAAAATTTCAGGAGGCAGGATATATGCCCCATGAGTAGCTATGTTTGAGGGGGCAGCCTCCGGGTCTGGTTTTTCCACAATCTTTTTTATCTTAAAAACATTCCCCTCCACCAATTCTAAATCTGCTATTCCATACCTTTTTAAATCTTCTTTCTTTTCAATTTTTACGCCAGAAATAACCATACCCCCATATTTCTCATGAACCTCAATCATCTGTTTTAATCTGGGAGGGTTTGCAGCAATAAATTCATCTCCCCAAAGCACTGCAAAAGGTTCGTCCTCTATTACTGATTCCCCTGCCAATACAGGAGTACCATTTCCATAAAGGCCTTTTTGTCTGACATAGATAAAATTTGCCATGTTGGAAATATGTTCTATTTGTTCCAGCAGCTCACTCTTATTACCATTTTTTAGGTTTTGGATCAAACCTTCAGAAGGACTGTCAAAATGATCTTCAATTGCTCTTTTGGTAGCACCTGTTACTATGATTACATTATTAACCCCTGAGGCCACAACTTCTTCCACCACATATTGGATAACAGGCTTATCAACTATAGGAAGCATCTCTTTAGGCATGGCCTTGGTCTGAGGTAAAAATCTTGTCCCAAAACCAGCAGCAGGTATTAAAGCCTTGGTTATCTTTTTAGCCATAGTTTAAGTATAAAGTATTGAGTATAGTGTATAGAGGGGCATTTCTTTATACTCTATACATAATACACTATACTATTTTACCCTTTCCACATACTGTCCGGTTTTTGTATCAACTTTTACTTTTTCTCCAACCCTCATAAACATAGGGACTTTAACAACCAATCCATTATCTAATATAGCTTCTTTGAAAACATTAGAAACAGTGTTCCCTTTTTCTCCTGGCCCAGTTTCAGAGATTGCGTAAACTAAACTTAAAGGTAATTCTAAACCCAATGCCTCATTTTCTGAAACTATTAAAAGTACTTCCAGGCCTTCTTTTAAATATTTTGCCTGCTCACCAATAACTGAAGAGGAAATTAAAAATTGTTCAAAGGAAGCGGGATCCATGAAGTTAAAACTATCTCCATCTCTGTATAAAAATTGAGCTTTTTTCTTTTCAACATTTGCCTCATCAACTCTTGCACCAGTTATAAAAGATTTTTCCACCACAGCCCCTGATCTTAGGTTTCTTACTTTAAGTTTAATATTACCTGAACCCCTGCCGGTTTTAACATGCTCATAAGTTACAACTAAGAAAATTTCTTTTCCTTCCTTGAAAAAAGTCCCATTTCTAAGTTCATTAACATTTAATGCCATAACTTTGTATTTTATCATAAAATATATGACAAACTTAAGTTCTAGTTTTCCCACCTGGGAGGTGGACTAGCTTGACACCTGGGGATTTTGCAGAATTTTTTTGATTTTTTGTTTATCCCTTTTTAGCCATTCCACATTTGAATAAATTTGTTCTAAAACCTGGGCAATAGTTCTTTTGGCTTCAGGCACAGGATTAATCCTTGCAAACTTTTCAATATCTTTGGCATCAGAAACTTTAGTAAACTCTCCTGCAGAAGCAAATACCCTGGTAAAATAATGACCGCCTGCATACCTTTCCTTTAAAAGTTTCCAGTTACTTTTAACAAATTCCCATGCTAAATACCTTCCGTGGGGATTTCCCCAAACAGAAGCAATAATCCCCAAACTATTTTGGAACCTAACATGTTTTGATATGGAAAACTCCAAACTTTTCAAAAGATAAGATTTACTTTTAAAATGCCCTAAACTTCTGCCAATCCTGTCTTTTTCCTGCTGGTTTTCTTCTTCTTTATACATCTTAACCAAGCTATTCCATTCAGATTTATTACCATTTTCAGCCACCAGGTTATATACAACTCCTTTTAAATCAGGATCAATACTATTTGTCATCCCTGACTTGATCAGGGATCCATATAAATCCTGAGCCTTTTTTATAACTTCTTCATCACCAAATTTACCCAGCATGTTTAAAACCATCCCCCGGAGCAAGGAATCTGTATGCTTATCTTCTCTTCTTTTTTCCCATCCCATTTTATCTGCAATATCTTTATATATTTTTTGTCCATAAATTCTAAATTGGTTGTAGAAAACTTCATAAGCTAACAAGCTGTCAAGCTGGGACAAATGTCCTGTGAGCTCTGCCCAGACAGTATAATCTTCCTCATATTTATAAGCCAAAGCCAATTCTAAAGCTGAAGTTGTAGGGGTCTGGCCGGATTGAGCCAACCCAAAAGTATCTCTTATCAAACCTAATCTATCAGGTGCAGTCAGACCACCCTCCTTAATAGTCCCTTCAAGTTTTTTTAATAATTCATGAGGATAATCTACCCTGACAAAACTAGCTTCCCCTGCATTCACCTTTATCCCACCTGGGAGGTGGACTAGCTTGACACCTAGGGATTTTTTATCCATTAATAATTGTTTACCTCCTACTTTTAGTGGAATATTCCAAACTGTTTTATCTTTGCTTTCTTCTCTGGAAATGGGACTGGAGAAAAATCTGCTTTGTCTTAATTCTAACTTTTCACTTTTCACTTTGCACTTTACACTTATTAATGGGTGCCCTGCTTTTGATGTCCAATTTGCCATCACTTTTCTCACCGGTTTACCACTCTTTTCTTCTAACGCCCTCCATAAATCTTCTGTTCGAGCATTAGAATACGCATGCCGTTTAAGATAATGTTGCAATCCTTTTTGAAAATCTTTAGCCCCTAAATATTCATGAAGCATCCTTAAAATTGAGGCCCCTTTGGAATAGGAAACCTTATCAAAAATCTCTGAAATCTCTGCTGGATGTCCAACACTAATTTCTATTGGATGAGTGTTATTTAAAGCATCCAGTTGGTAAGCACTGCCTGTTTCCTGAGCCACAAATTGAGTCCAGATATCCCACTGGGGAAAAATATGATCAATAGCCAAATACTCAATAAATGAGGCAAAACCTTCATTTAACCAAAGATGGGTCCACCATTCCATTGTTACTAAATTCCCAAACCACTGGTGTGCTAACTCATGGGCAATTACCATAGCTACCCATTGCTTATTGGCTGTGGAGGTTTGTGCTTCATCAACCAAGAGGGTAGATTCCCTGTAAGTTACTGCCCCCCAATTCTCCATAGCCCCTGCTGCAAAATCAGGGATAGCAATCATATCTAAAACTGGAAGAGGGTAATCAATCCTGAAATAGTTGTTATAAAATTCTAAACATTTTATAGCTACCTCCAAAGCAAATTTAACCTGCTCTTTTTTACCAGGGGTGGTAAAAACTCTTACTACAACATTATCCTTTGTTTTTCCTTCAATATATTCAAACTCACCTACAATAAATGCTAAAAGATAGGTACTCATCTTTGGGGTGGGTTCAAACTCGACAATTTTTAACCCGCTTTCATGCTCAGAAACAGCAGATTCTAAGGTATTGGAAATGGCTATGGTGTGAGCAGGAATCATTAATGTCACATCAAAAATAGCTTTTTGAGATGGCTCATCAAAACTTGGGAATGCCCTTCTTGCATCAGTTGATTCAAACTGAGTGGCAGCCAGGTGTTTTACTTCCCCACTGTGCTCAAATCTACTTCTATAAAAACCCCTCATTTTATCATTTAAAATCCCTTTGAATTTAAGTATTAATTCCCCTTTTCCTTTTTCCAAATTTTTAGGAAAAGTTAGGGTTGCTGTTTCTGCTTTTTGATCATAAGAAATTTTCCCAGCCCAAACCTCTTTAGATTTATGAATCCAGTCAGCTGATAAAATTTCCAAATCAACACTATGCAGGGTAATTTGTTTGGTGGATTTTTCTAAAATCAGATAAATTGTTTCCTCACCCTCAAAGCTGAATTGCTCCAAGTCAGGTTTGAGCATGATTTTATATCTTTCGGGTTTAATATGCACGGGTAATCTGTGTTTGCTCATATAGCTGTGAGTTTAGCTTAAATATTGGTATAATTCAATTCTGAGCCGGAGTGGCGGAATGGCAGACGCGAAGGTCTCAAAAACCTTTGAGCCAAAAGCTCATGTGGGTTCGACTCCCTCCTCCGGCACAAACTGTTCCTGTATTAAATAATTAAGCAGCAACTGGAGTTTCTTTAGATTCTTTCTCTGAGGCAGGCTTAGTTATACTCCTGGCCTTTTCCAAACCATAAAACTTAGTCCTATCAGCCCTAAACATTAATGAAACCTCTCCAACAGGCCCATTCCTATGTTTTTGAATATCCAGGGTAACCAACTCCATCCTTTCTGGATCTTCCCTATAAATAAACATCACCACGTCTGCATCCTGCTCTATAGCTCCAGACTCCCTAAGGTCTGCCAGCTGAGGCTTTCTGGTACCTCTTTGTTCAACAGCTCTTGATAATTGACTTATCGCTAAAACTGGAATCTTCAACTCCCTGGCCAAATTTTTAAGGTTTTGGGAAATTTCAGAAACTTCCTGCACCCTGTTTTCCAAATTTCTTCCCTTAACAAGCTGCAGATAATCCACAATCAAGAATCTTAATCCATGTTCAATCTGCAGCCTTCTGGCCTTTGTCCTCATCTCAGAAATGGTAATCCCTGGGGTATCATCAATAAAAACAGGTGCCTCAGCCAATTCACCCATTGCCAAAGAAAGTTTATCGAAATCCCTCTCATCTAATCTGCCTGTTTTAAGTTTCCAGGCATCAATATCAGCCTGGGCTATCAATAATCTATCAACCAGTTCTTCCTGGCTCATTTCCAAAGAAAAAATTCCAACAGGCAGCCCAGCCACAACTGCCACATATTGGGCAATATTTAAAGCCATGGAAGTTTTTCCCTGACCGGGCCTTGAAGCCAAAATTATCAGATTTGAATTTTGCATGCCTGCCAGTTTACTATCCAAATCCCTAAAGCCTGTTGGAACCCCGCGGAGTTTTCCAGAAGATTTTTGCAATTCATCCAAGCGGTCAAAAGATTGAGTTAAAGCCTCTCTGATAGGCAAAAAGTCACGGCTGACATGTTCCTGGGATATCGCAAAAATACCTGCTTCAGCAGCCTCCAAAAGCTGATCAACATCCTCAGATTCGTTATATGCCCTTTCAATTAATTTAGTGGCCTGGACAATCAAGTTCCTTCTGACTGCATGGGCTTTTATAATCCTAGCGTAATGTTCAATATGGGCTGAGGTTGGAACAGTATTAACAAGGGTTGTAAGATAAGCTGACCCGCCAATCTTATCATAATGGCCTTTTCTTTTTAGCTCCTCTGTAACTGTCACCAGATCAACAGGCTCTCTTTTCTCAAACAAAGATTGGACTGCTTCAAAAATTGGTCCATGTTGGTCTATTCTGTAGAAATGAGAAGGGTGTATTATTTCTGAAATCCGTACAATTGAATCTTTATCAATAAGCAAGCTCCCCAATAAAGATTGTTCTGCTTCTATATTCTGAGGCGGAAGTTTAGTTACCTGAGGCATAAAATTTAAGTTTTGCTAAGCAAAACTACCATCGGTTCTTCGGGCAGCTTGTCTTTGGTAATGGACAATTTTGGCTGAGGGGTAATATTCTCAACCCCCATCTCTTTCAAAAAACCTTCAACCCCTTCCAGTTCAAACTTAAGCTCCTCTGTTTTATAATGCATTGGTATAATAATTTTAGGCTCAATTTGCGAAACAATCGAAGAGGCTCTTTTACCATCAATAGTATAAACTGACCCTACAGGAATTAGTAAAATATCAACTTCTCCAATTTGAGCAAGTTGATCTTCTGTTAATTCCGGCTGGCCCAAATCCCCCAAATGAACAATATTTAAGCCATCAAACATCAGATGGTAAATGGTATTTTTTCCTCTTTCCGCACCGCCTTTATCATCATGGGATGAATTTATACCCGCTATTACCACTCCTGCTACCTCATATTCACCAGGATCTTTAAATACCATAGGCTTTCCGCCTGAGGGAGAAATTAATATAGCAGTGTTATTGTGATCATCATGGTCATGAGTGGATAAACCTACATCACAAGACAGGTCTTTGGGAAGTTTTAATCCTGTAAATTCACTTTTGTATGGATCTATAATTACAGAAGCTTTTTTTCCTTTTAGCTTAAAACATGCTTGCCCCAACCAATAAATATCCATAGGAAACGATAGTAGCAAAAAGTTACTGCTCAAACAATCCCTCAAAAGAAGAAAAGTGTGCTAAAATGTTTTTGTGAAGCTGACCCAGAAAATTTCCACTAAATATTTTATTTTCTTTCATTTCCTTATTCTTATCTTTGGTTTAGTTTTCTTATCAGGACTTTACTATATTTTAAATATCCAATATCAACAACCTTTAAAACCCTTTCTAAGAGGGCCTGTTACCAGTGCTCCAAAAACTTTAAGATTGGATTTAGACCAACCTGCAGATGACAGTTTAACTTCCCAAAGCTCCATCGTAATATCCGGACAAACCTCATCTGTAAAAGACGTTTTGATTTTTTCAGATTCACAGGATTTAGTTATTAAGTCAAAGCAGGATGGCTCATTTTCAACAGTTTTAAATTTAAAAGAAGGAGTAAATACAATAACAACTGCTGTTTTTGGTACTGATGGAGATACAAGAAGTATCGAAAGGACAGTTTACTATTCAAAGGAAACAATCTGAGGAAATTGAAAATGGATAATGGAAAATTGAAAATTATAATATTAATTCTTATCCTCTTTTTCTCAACCCCAAAAGCACAAGCTCTTGAAGGCAGCCCTTCTGCTGATATCAAAGTCAAACTGGAAGAGCTAAAAAAACAAATTGCTTCAAAAGCTGCTAAGTTAAAACAAGAAGTCAATAATAAATTAAAAAACAGGGCCTATGCTGGAGAGGTTAAAACAAAACTGGACTCCTCTCTAACCCTAACTACCAAAACAGGCCCAAAAATAGTCAACTTAAATCAGGACACTGTATTTGAGAGTAATATTAAATCAAAAACAAAATTTTCCCAAAAAAGTATTTCTGAGGAAGATTATTTGGTTGCTTTAGGAGATATAGACGAGCAAGGAGTATTAACTGCCAAAAAGATTATATTACTTACTAAACCTAAAGGTGTGAAAAAAACTTTTCTTTGGGGTCAAATCATTTCAATCTCTGATGAACTGCTTACTTTAAAAGACAAAAACTTAAAAAGTATTGCTTTCTCAGTTTCTGATTCACCTAAGCTAAAAATTGGTAATTTTGTTATTTTAACAGGCAGTTTAGGCAAAAATGATATTTTTGAAGCAGAATATACCTACATTATTCCGCAAGGAGGATTTCTAAAAACTAAAAAGACTGCCGCACCATCTGCCAAGTTAGCTACACCTTCAGCCAAAATTAACTCTCCCAAGAAGAAATAATCAGCTGAAATCTTCCTTGCCATTGCTTAAAAACTCTTCTGCTTCTGACTTATCCTTTACCACATCTACAGCCCTCCAGAACCCTTCATCTTTAAATCCTAAAAATTTTTCCCTGGTGATTTTGGGGAAAGTTTCTTTTTCATGATCTCCAATCTCTGGTAAAAAAGGCTCAACTTTTTTATTAAAAATATAGATCCCCCCATTGATCCAATAAGGCAATTTTGGTTTTTCCTCAAACCCTATCACATGATTTTGTTCATCTATCTTAACCACCCCCCATCTGGATAGATAGGGCACCAGTAAAAGGGTTATTAAGGATTGCTCCTTTAAATGCCCGCTTATCATCTCATCCAAATTGAGTTTGGTAATAATATCCCCGTTACAAACCACCACATCTTGCTCATCAGCAATTAAAGAGCTTTTGAAGGCTTTTTTAATGCCTCCTCCCCTGCCTAAGGGGGTGTCTTCAATTGAATAATCTACCTCTATTCCAAATTTAGACCCGTCTCCAAAATACTTTTGTACTACCTCATATTTATAACTAACTGTTAAAACAAATTTTTTGATGCCATGGGATTTTAACCATTCTATCTGCCAAGCTAGAATGGGCTTACCATCCAGCTCCACCATTACCTTAGGACGGTCATTAGTATAAGGCCTTAGCCTTTCACCCTTACCTCCTGCCAAAATTATTGCTGATTTAACCATACCGCTACTACCTTACTAAACTTTCCACAAAACTGTCAATATTTGCTAAAATTCCATACTTAAGTATGGGAGAAAGAGTATTTTTTGATAAGGGGCATGAGCATATTGTTTGGAAGGCATCATCTAACCATCCTGACAAACTTTTAAAAGTACCCAGGTTTTGGCATCATTTATTGCTGCTTACTTATGGAACATTTACCAGGCAAGCCCCTGCAAATGTTATCAGAAGTGATTTAAGATTTGCCCAAGAGCTAACCTCAAACTTGGAAAAGGTTCATTTACCAAATTCAAAAGTGAAAGGCATGGGTAAATCATATGTGATTATTCAAGATCTTATAAAGGACGATCAAAGCATTGCTAATCCTTTGGAGACACTTTGTGCCCGCTCTCAATTTTTGGCTGACAAATGCGAACTTCATCCTGAAAATTTCAAATCCCTGGACGGAGAAATTTACTGGGTTGACCCCATAAAAGATATCTTCACCAGAGTTGCCACAGACCTTAGGATTGTAAGCTGGGAAAAGATAACCAGAATCAGAGTTAAAATCCGAAGATTCATTCACCTGGGGGGTGGATTACGTTAACACCTAAGGTAGCCGATAGTATATTTGACAAATTCTTTTTATATGATATACTGCTTTTACAATTAAATATCTAAAAAGCGTTATGAGTGGAGTCACGATCCACCAGCTGAATACAAAAATGTATTCCAGAAGTTGAACTGTAAAATACAACAGACGATGTCACGATAACCGTAGAGTCGCCACTAAGAGCCCCGTACCAGTAATGGTACAGGGAAACAGGATGGGACCGCGGGAGGTCCTTTTTTAATGGATTAACCTCTCGTTCCTTGTTCATTACCCTATTTGGGTGGTGAATAATGAACGGGAGTTTTTTTATGAGCAATTTAGAAAAAAAATTAGCAATAGCAATACAAAAACCAACGGGTAAAACCAACCTGGGGGATGAAACTGCTGCTTTATTACAAGCAGGAAGCTTGAAATGGAAATTACCAAACAGAGTGGATGATGGTCCAACTAATATAGAAGGCTTAGACATCATTTTAATGAGAAATGGGGATATTACCCGCGCAGTTGCTGAGGGGGAAGCTGATTTAGGAGTAGTGGGATTAGATAAATACGGTGAATATTCATATGGAACTCCTCCCCTTGTTCTAAAAGAACTTGGTTTTAGTTTCTGTAGTTTAAAACTTGGAGTCCGCAATGATATTCCTTACTTACAACCTGAAAGTTTAGCAGGGTTAACAATAGCTACAAGTTACCCAATTGGAACAAGGAGGTTTTTCGGAAGCTTTGGGATAGATGTAAATATTAGAAAATATGATGGGGGCGCAGAAACAGCAGTAAAGAGAGGCTGGGCTCAAGCTTGTATAGAAGCATCTGATACAGGTATGTCCATGATTGTTAATAATATTAGACCAGTTGCTGATGTTTTAAGTTCACAAGCTGTTTTAATTGCTAATCCTGATTTACCTAATATAAGAGGTTCACAAGCAATAGTATGGAGAACATTAAGAGCTGTTATGACAGGTGTTTGGAATACTCAATATAGAGTTCTTAAATTTGATTTCCCCGAAAATCAGGAACGGGAAATTATGAATGATATACCCACCCGGGAATCACCTACTAAAATGCCTTTGGAAAAAGAAGGCTGGTCAGCTGCAGAAACGCTTATCCCTAAAGCTTCTGAAAATGAAACTATTGAAAGATTGTTACTTCTAGGAGCCCGTGCTATTTTTATAAATCCAATTGAACGTCTAATCCCAGATCTTGATGATCCTGAAACAACCAGAATGATGAAAATAATTTATGGAGAGAGCTGGAGATTACCAATTCCACCGTTTGCAATTAGTTAAGGTTTAAAGGAAGGGGGTGATTAATATGAGAGAAAGTGAACTAAAACCAGATTTTTTAAAAATAGCAGATCCTGAAACTGGGATAAATCTACTTCCTGCAATTGTTCAGGAAACAATAACAGGAAAAGTGCTTATGCTTGGTTTTATGAATGAAGAAGCGTTTGCTAAAACTTTAGAAATTGGTAAAGTTACCTTTTGGTCAAGAACAAGAAGAAAGCTTTGGACAAAGGGAGAAACCTCAGGAAATTTCTTAAGGGTTCTATCTATGCAGCTAGACTGTGATAATGATACACTACTAATCGAAGCTAATCCTGTTGGTGAAACATGTCACATACCAGGAAAATGGAGTTGTTTTGACTAAAATATATGGATAAATCAAAAATACAAACATTAAAAGGATTTAGGGATTTTTTGCCTTCTGAAGCAATGAAAAGACAATATGTCATAAATGCCTTGAAAAAGGTGTTTGAATCATTTGGTTTTGAACCCCTGGAAACTCCTGCTTTGGAGTATGAAGAAATACTTCTGGGTAAATATGGTGAAGAAGGTGATAAATTAATGTATAGGTTTGAAGATAACGGGAAAAGAAGGGTTGCTTTAAGGTATGACCAGACTGTACCTTTAGCGCGTGTTGCAGCTCAACATTTAAACCAGCTCCCCACCCCTTTTAAAAGATACCAGATACAGCCTGTTTGGAGGGCTGAGAACACCCAAAAAGGGAGATTTAGAGAGTTTTTGCAGTGTGATATTGATACTGTTGGCCTTAATACCCCTTTGGCTGATGCAGAAATTATTAATTGTGTTGTTAAATCTTTAGAATCCTTAGGTTTTAAGGACTTTAAAGTTTTAATAAATGACAGAAAAGTTTTTGAGGGAATACCTATTGAGGCAATTAGAATTTTGGATAAACTGAAAAAAATAGGCAAAGAAGCTGTAATGGAACAACTCAAACAAGCAAATTTAGACCCTAAACTTGTGGAGCAATTTGAGGGTCAAAAACCAACTAAAAACTTAGAAAATATATTAAAAACCCTGGAGAATTTGGGGATTAGTAAAGAAAAGGTAGAGTTTTCCCCTGCTTTAGCAAGAGGTTTGGACTATTATACTGGAATGATTATTGAAGCAGAGATTCAAGGATATGAGGCTGGTTCAGTTGCTGGTGGAGGAAGATTTGATAACTTAATTGGCATGTTTGCTCAAAATCAGATCCCGGCTGTAGGTTTAGCTTTTGGTTTTGACAGAATAATGGAGGCAATGGAACAATTCAACCTTTTTCCACAAGATTTAACTACTACTAAAGTTTTAGTTACTATATTTTCTCAAGATCTGCAATCAGCCTCTATACAAACTGCTGATAAATTAAGACATTCTGGAATTAATACAGAATTATGGCTTGATCCAACTTCAAAACTGGAAAAGCAGTTAAAATATGCTGATTTAAAAAGAATCCCTTATGCTTTAATTCTTGGCCCGGAAGAGGTAAAACAGAGCTTAATTAACTTAAAGAATATGAAAGATAAATCCCAGCAAACTCTTTCACTTGACGAAATAACCTCTAAACTGACATCATTATAGTTGTGAGATCACAAATTTTAACAAAACCGTGGCCATATGTAGCCTTGATTTTAGCTCACATTATATGGGGAGCAAACTTTGTGGTTGCTAAAATCACTTTGCAGGAATTTCCTCCCATGAGTTTAGCCTTACTGCGTTTTTCTTTTGCCTCCTTGCTCCTGGCTCCTTTTTTCTTAATTGAAACCAAAAAAATTAAAATCAATATTAAGGATCTGCCAAAACTGGTGGCTATTGGGGTATTGATTATTACTTTAAACATCACATTCTTTTTTGAAGGCATCAAAAGAACTACTGCCACTGATGCTTCTGTTTTAACTTTGATCATTCCCATACTATCTGTGCTTTTAGGATGGTGGTTCTTAAAAGAAAAAATTTTTCTTATTAACCTTTTAGGGGTAGTTCTTGCCCTGATAGGTGCCCTTGTTGTTATCGGCCTTCCCCAAGCAGTTACAGGAACTCTCCTTACCCAAAGCACAATAGGCAACATTTTTATTCTTTTAGCATCAGCTTCCTGGGTTACAGGGGCAGTCATATCCAAAGGGATTTTAAATAAATATTCTTCCCTGGTTGTCACAGCAATAGCTTTTTTGGTTGGCACTATCACCATGTTTATCCCAGCCAGCCTGGAATACCTGCAAAACCCAAGCTGGCCTGAGAAAGTTACTTTTTTAGGTGTTTTGGGGCTAACCTATATGACACTTCTATCTTCTATATCTGCTTATTTTCTTTTTGAGTGGGGACTTTCTAAAACCTCAATCAGCGCAGCTGATTTATTCCAATACATTGAGCCTTTTATTGCTATAACCCTTGCTGTAACGGTCCTGGGAGAAGCCATCTCAACCTCATTTCTAATTGGTGCTGTCTTAGTCATACTTGGTGTATTTTTGGGTACACTAGCAAAAGAGGTTTATCATAGACACCGCAGAGCCCACAGAGTTTAGCGAGAAATTGAAAATAATTGAAAATTAAGCCTTAGGCTGTTATACTACCAATATCATGAAAGCAAATCTACATCCTAACTGGAACCCTGAAGCTAAAGTAACTTGCGCTTGTGGCAATTCCTTTAGAACCGGTTCAACCTTACCGGAAATCCGGGTGGAAATTTGCAACCTTTGTCATCCTTTTTTCACAGGAGCACAAAAATTTATTGATACCTTAGGGCAAGTTGATAGATTCGTTAAAAAGATGGAAACTTCTAAAGCTAAACAGGTTGAGCTGAAGAAAATCCTGGAAGCCAGGAAATCTAAAGTAGCAGAGAAAAAGAAAGATAGACCAAGCCTCAAAGATCTTCTGATGCAAGCCCGCAAAACTGCAGCTCCATAGATTGTGAACGATTATTTGCAAGATCAATTAAAACAAATACAGGAGCGTATTGAAGAATGTAAACTTCTTCTAAAAGATCCTGACTTAGCAGAACTGGCTTCTCAGGAAATTAGCAAATTGCAAGAGGAAAAAAACCAGCTGGAACAATCTGCCTTATCTCCCTTATCCTCAACATCCGGGCCTTCTGATTCTTCCAATCCCTCTAGTGTTAATCCTAATATAACTATTATAGAAATACGTTCAGCTGCTGGTGGAGACGAGGCAGGACTTTTTGCGGGTAATTTATTAAGAATGTATATGAAATTTGCTCAAAAAAAAGACTGGAGAGTGGAAGAGTTAGACAGGTCTGAAGGAAACCTTGGTCAAATTAAAGAAATTGTACTCAAAATAACAGGTAAAAATTCATACAACAATCTAAAATATGAAAGCGGTGTTCACAGAGTACAAAGAGTACCCAGCACTGAATCATCCGGAAGAATTCATACCTCAACTGCCACAGTGGCTGTTTTACCGGAAGTTTCAACAAAAGAAGTTACCGTTAATGCTGCGGATATAGAATTTGAGGCCTTCAGATCCGGCGGGGCTGGTGGACAAAATGTTAATAAAGTTTCAACAGCAGTAAGACTTAAACATATCCCATCTGGTATTGTAGTTACCTGCCAAACAGAGCGGTCTCAACTTCAAAACAGGGAAAATGCTTTAAGTTTACTAAGATCCAAACTTTGGGAAGCAACCCAGCAAAAATTGGCAGGCAATATCAGCGAGCAGAGATCGCAACAAGTTGGCTCAGGAGAAAGATCAGAAAAAATCAGAACTTACAACTTTCCTCAAAACAGGCTTACAGACCATAGAATTAATAAGTCCTGGCATAATCTGGATAGGATAATAGAGGGAGATTTGGAACCAATTATCACAGCGCTACAAACAACTTAATTAGATTCAATGGATAAACCCAAACAATACATTCAAGGTTGGGCAGAATTTTACAAGTTGAAGTTTAGGCTCACCCCTGATGTGCTTATTCCTAGGCCTGAAACCGAACTGTTAGTTGATGAGGTATTAAACTATATTGAAAATAATGTATCAGGCATTAAGGGAAAAGATATTTTGATTGTAGATACAGGAACTGGTTGTGGAAATATAGCTGTTTCCATAGCAAAAAATACCCCGCAAGTTAGGGTCTTCGCAACTGATATTTCTAAATCTGCACTAAAAGCAGCTAAACAAAATAGTAAACTTCATGGGGTAGAAGATAGAATCAAATTTGTTCATAGTGATTTACTTTCTGCTCTAAGGTACAATCTAGAACAGATAACATATAACCTAATTATTGTTGCCAATCTTCCCTATATTCCTTCAGCGCGCATTCCCTATCTTGATTCTTCTGTTAAAGACTTTGAGCCAAAAATTGCCTTAGATGGCGGCCCTGATGGTTTTGATTTGTATAGAAAATTATTCAAACAAATTATAGTTGCCACCCAGAGATTAAAACCTAAACTTATTGTTTGTGAAATAGATTATACTCACGGAGAACTGGCTGTAATTGAGGCCCAAAAATTTTTTCCAGAAGCTAAAGTTGAGGTTAAAACTGATCTTTTTAAAAAACAAAGAATCCTGAAGATTTGCTATTGATCCGGGAATTCACCCACAGTTATAGTAAGGGTTCTTATTCTCCCATCTGACCAAATCTCCAAACTAATACTGTCACCTGCCTTTTTCTTCTGAATAGCTTGTGAAACAATACCATCTGCATCAACTGCCTGACCATCAATTTTAGTAATAATATCACCGCTTCTAAGCCCTGCTTTTTCAGCGGGGCTATCCTCAACTACATCTTGAATAAAAGCTCCTTGAGGGACCTCATTAAGTATGGCTATATCTTTGGAGATAAAACGGTAGCTCACCCCCAAAAAAGGCCGGGATACTGTTCCCTTGCTTGAAAAATCTTCTATTATCTGTTTAACAGAGTTTATGGGAATTGCAAAACCAATGTTTTGAGCTCCTTCTGTCGTAGCCACATTCACCCCGATTACCTGTCCGGCACTGTTTAAAAGAGGCCCTCCAGAGTTTCCAGGGTTAATCGCAGCATCTGTCTGAATCAAGTTATCCAAACTCTCAGACTCTCCTGAAAAAGGATCACCTGCTACTACTTTCCTGCCCAAACCAGAGACTATCCCTGTTGTTACAGTATTGGTAAATTTGCCTAAAGCATTCCCTATCGCAACAACTGTTTGTCCTACTTTTAGCTTAGAAGAATCTCCCAATTCCAAAGGTTTAACTGCCTGGTCATCAATTTGTACCAGGGCCAAATCCAATATTGGATCCCTATAAATTTTCTTCACTTCAAGCTTCTGCCCTTCTTTGGTTACCACTGAATAACGGTCCGTGCCAGAAACTACATGCTTGTTGGTAATAATAATGCCTTTATCAGAAACCGCGAACCCTGTACCTATGGTTGAATCTTCTCTTCTGGGGATGGAGAATGGGTCAAAGGGGTTTACCACTCTTCTTGATACTCCAATTGCCACCACAGATGAAGAAGTTTTTTCCGCCACATCTATAACTGCGTTTTCTTCTTTAATGATAGTTTGTGTTTCTTCCGGGAAAACCTTAGGCAAAGAAGAACCTGGAGGGAAAAGCCCTCTAACCTGGGCCTGATAAAGCGCCAATGCCACAATTATACCTATGGCTACGGAGATAAGGATACCTCTTATGTTTGGTCTTGGTAGTTTAGAATAATCCATAATATTATTCTAGTAATTCCAGGGCTTTTTCTAACTGTGGATCTTTTGTATTATCTTCCTGACCCTCTTTTCCTACTTCTATTTTAACATCAGGTTCAAGTCCTTCTGTAGAATTAACCCATCTGGCATTTGGGGTAAGCCATTTGGAAACTGTAATATGGATACCTGTTTGGTTAGGAAGCTCTTGTGCTTCCTGAATAGTTCCCTTACCAAATGATTTCTCTCCAACTAATTTCGCTCTCTTGCGGTCCTGTAATGCTCCTGCCACAATTTCTGAGGCTGATGCTGAACCTTTATTAATGAGTACTATAATAGGCATTTTGGTTAATTTACCGCTTCTGCTGACTGCAAAAGATGTCCTCTCTCCTTCATTATTCTCCTGCAAAACTACATCCCCGCCCTCCAGGAATTCAGAAGCAACAAAAACTGCTCCTTCCAAAAAGCCTCCCGGGTTATTGCGGACGTCCAAAATCACACCATCAGGTTTACCAGCTGTAACCTCCGAAACAGAAGCATTCCACTCCTCATTAGTCCGTTCACCAAATCTGGACAACTTTATTACTGCCACCTTTTTACCGGACTTTGTATCTTTAAAACTGGCTTCTACACTTTTAACAATAATTGTGTCCCGTGTTAAATTATAAGTTTTAGTATCAGAATCCCCCTCCCTAAAAATTGTTAAGTTAATTTTAGTACCCTTTGGTCCCCTGATAAGCCTTACTGCCTCTGGAAGGCTCATGCCCGTAGTGTCTTTATCATCAATCTTAACAATCAGATCCTTAGGTTTTATTCCAGCCTCTTTGGCAGGAGTCCCGTCAAGAGGGGCTGCTACAGCCAGCCTCTTCTCGCTGTCAAACTCCAGTTGAATCCCAACCCCCTCGAAACTTCCGTTTAACTCCTCTTTGGTTGATTTTTGTTCCTCAGGAGGCAGGAAAACTGTATAAGGATCGCCTATGGACGAAACCATCCCGGAGATAGCGCCGTAAAACAATTTATTGGGATCAATTGCTTTTTTATCTATATACTCCCGTGATACCAAATCCCAGGTATCCCAGAACAGCTTAAAATCCACATTGATATCTTTTGGAGGTTCTCTATTAATTATAGAAACAGTAGGCTTATATGCTGCCCATTTAACTTGAATATCCCTATGCCCCAATTGCCATCCCAAGAGAAATGTCAAAGTGGCAATTAATACTAACCTGATATTGATAGCTTTAAATAAACTCTTCATAGATAACTTGTAGACTTTACAATATTGCTTCCAAGTTCGCAACCGGTATTGATACTTTTCTCCTTACTGTTTCAATTATTGCCAGCCTGGCTTTAAGGCCTGATGGCAAGAGTGTCTCTGTTTGATCAATAGCCACAATCTTACCCTGCTCACCGGTAAAAGAATTCCCTATAATTCTTACTTTTAAACCCGTCTTCAGCTCCACCATCTCCTGTGTGCTTTTATAAATACCGGGAATATTGCTCTCAGGAGGCAAAGCAGTTTTTTCAATATTCTTCATACTTTTACTCTCAAATGAAGGAAGGATTATAATTCCTGTATTTCCGTCAATTTGGACAAATTTAGAATGATATTGTGCTAAAATCGCAAAAATATCCTCACCAACCGGTATAGACCCAAACCCCTCTAAAACAACGATAGAAATACCGCTATCATTTTCCAGCTTTTTAGGAAAAATCAAACGTCCTCCTGCCATGGCTTTATAGTCCTTAGCATTAATCCCTCCTGTGATTATTCCGCTAATCCCGCTTGAAATACAGGAAGATATAGCCTCTTTCAAAACCAGGCTCCCGCCTGCCAAAATTTGTCCCCTGTATTCTGAGTGTACAAAGTTTAGTCCAAGCAACTCATCTCTTCTGCCAATAATATGCAATATTCCATCTCTTACTTTTCCACACCCAAACATCCCGTATATTAAAGCTGCCTGCGTTCTAATTGTTACCTGACCTCTTTCTTTGTCCACTGCCTCAACAATCCCGTAAACCCCGCTAGTTAGAGCTTCTTTTTTGGGCAAGAATATCATCTTCAGTTCACCTGTTTTAGGGTTCAGAAAATCTAAAACCCCGTCAGTTGGAGAAACCACAATAGTTTTGCCTCCAAACACCCCTCCGGTTTTATACGCCAGAAGTTCTCCTTTATATATTTTTTGCCCTAACGCTATCCTCATGTATTTTTGTACGTCTTGGGGAGGAACAGATAATTGCTGGGCCAAATTTAAAATTCTAAACCCGGATGGAATAGTGGAAGTACCCAAAATATCTGTTGGCGCAACTCCAGCTCCCTGAGGAATATTGAGCGAACCCTTGCCTTGAAGCCTGCGGTGGATTCTTATTACAACGTCTTTTATTACCCTGATTCTGTGTGGCAAAAGCATGCTCATACAGTCCTCCCGTCTATCATAAGCCCTAATTTCCCGCCATAAATTTCCAGCGCAGATTCCTGCTTTCCCAGCAATTTACCGCTGCTTAATTTATAGGCAATTTCACATCTATCTTTGGGGCAAGCGACAACAGACAAACCTCCAGCCCTAATTTTGTAATCATGTCCCATCAATCTTAAAGATAAAACATCATTATGGCTTTCAAACCTGGGCAAGATAACTGAACCAACTACTTCATCAATATCGCCTGCAATCACAATGCTCCAAAGATCCTCAAAATAATCCCCTTTTTTTCTGTTTAAAAGCAGTCCATCCACAAAAACCCATGTTAGAGTAGATAAATCCGGCACATATGATAAAAATTTTTCCGGAATGATAATTTTCCTTAAGGTAATATTTAAAAACGGATTATTGCCAAGCAGGGGCCCTTCTTTTTGATCTAATTTTGGACCCATAAGCCTAACCGCTTCCCTAAGGATTGCTAGATCAATTTTCATATCAAAATCTGTTAAGGGAAGGGCTTGGGGGTATAGGATTTTATTAGCTATATAGTTTTCTAATTGAATAGGTGAAGGCGGATTTTTAAGCCACGCCAGTACCCGGTTAACATCTATTTGATCAAGATTGTCAAAACTATCAAAAAGACCAGGCAAGTTGGCCATAAGATTAGTGTACCACTAGATAGTACTTAGTACCTAGTTATTAGTTAACTAAGCGCTAAGAACTATAATCTATTATACTTTGGGGACAAATGGGAACAAACTTAAGTGGCGGGCATACTTAATATTTTTGGAAACAGCCCTTTGGTGTTTTGAGCAGACACTACTTCTTGTTTTTGGCAGGATTTTCGCTCTATCTGTTAAAAAACGGCGCAAAGTTACAAGATCAGTATAAGAAGGTGTGGATTTTTTTTGGCAAAATAAACAAACCTTTTTAGTCCTTACTTCTTTGTACTGCTCTTGTTCTGTCTCAGCTTCAGTTTTAACTTCAGCATCAACCTTTTTTACCTCAACAGGTTTGGGCCTTGAGATAACTTTTCTGGTAATCTTTTTTTTCTCTGGCATAGCTTTGGATTATATCTAGTCCAACCTAAAATGGCAAGTCATCGTCTTTAACTTCTTCCTGAGGAGCTTGTGAGGGTTCCTTTTGGGCCAAAGGTTCCTCATCTTTTAACTGGGGTTCTTTCTTGACTACTTGTTCAGAGGCTGCTGCTGGTTCATTAACGCTTATATTTTCTGCGTGGTTGCTTTCAGTACTGGTCTTGGGAGAAAGTATAATCATATCTTCTACCACAATCTCTGTGACAGTCCTTGATTGACCGTCCTGTCCTTCCCAAGTCCGTGTTTGAAGCCTGCCTGAGATAAAAACTTTGGTTCCTTTTTTAAGAAGTTGGTTACAAAGCTCAGCTAATTTATTCCAGGCAACTAACCTGTGAAAATCAACCTCTTCTTTTCTCTCGCCTTCTGTAACATAGGTACGGTTTGTGGCCATACCAAAAGTACAAACAGCAGCGCCATTGGGGGTATACCTAAGTTCCGGATCCCTTGTCAGATTACCTATTAATTCAACCCTATTCCATGATCTAGATGCCATATAAATTAGTGTCCAGGATTTGTTTTCCTACATTCTTACCAACAAATATCTCAGCACATTCTCTTCCACTTTCAAATTTTTGTCAAGAGTTTTGGCTATTTTTGGATCTGTTTCAACTTCAAAATGAGCATAAAAACCTTTGGTCTGTTTTTTAACAGGATAAGCTAAATCCCTTACACCCCACAAATCCTCTTTTATAATTTTGCCATCGCTGCCTGTAGTCTTCTTTTTAAGAGCTTCCAAAAGCTCCTTGCGTTCTTTTTCTTCAAGGCCAGCTTTTAAGACTAAAGTCAAATAATAATTATTCATCAGGTTGTAATTGTACTAGTAAAGTTTAACTAATTCAAGAGCTTGGGTTGTATCTATTTAGAGTTTCCCAGTAAACTGTCATCCTGAACGTAGTGAAGGATCTCTAGATTAATCTTGAGATTCCTCGTCAGGCTCGGAATGACAAAGTACTGGGAAAAGGTGAATACTTACCTTGGGTTGCTTTTATCAACAATCCAGCAGGGATATCTACGCCTAACCTTTCATACAAGGGCTTTAAAGTTGGGTTTGCACGTTCAGGTTTTAAAGCAACGATTCTGGACATAACAAAATCTACTATAGTTGCATTCATTTGTTTTAACCAGTCAAGGGTTTGTTGAGAATTCAGCTCCTCGCCAGATATAGGCTCTCCTACCGCTACCCTCACTTTAAACTGTCTTTTTATGATTTTAACCCAATCAGGACGGCCTTCAGCCGGAAAAATCTCCCCTGTACCATCTATAAAAAAGGGTACAATCAGGCCTTTTCTAAAATATACACCGGTTTCTTCTCTTCCTTTATTTATCCACCCATTCCGTGTTCTAGTTGTTTCAGGATAGACAAGGGGAATAATTTCTCCTGTTTTCCACCCCGGGGTTAATGCCCTTAAAGAAGCCATCGTCAACCACCCTATATCCTGTCTATAACGCGCAACCGATTCCCTGTATTCTTCCGGCAGTGACAAGGCAATCATTCTGTCCGCTTCTTCAAAGTACTCTGGTGCTGCTACCGGAACCGTATTCATTCCCCACATTCCCCACCGAGTTGTATTCCTATCCCACATTTTTAGGCCAGCAGGGAATACTAACCGTTTTGCTATTTCTGGATACCCGCCATTCATAAGAACAAACTCTAGAGCAGGATGGTCTGTGTCGCTGGAATGGTTAGCAGCTCCTGTAATTCTTACTTTGTTTAATCTTTCAGCAATAATATCGAGGTTTTCTTGTCCAGATAATTGAGTTTCTGCAATAAGCATCCACGCAAGCCCCCTTACTAAAGCTGTTTGTAAAGGGCGCCTCCTTCTATCAAGCTCACCAGTTTTCCTCAATACATCCATAAATCTATTTCTTTTACCCACCACCTCTAAATTGGTAGCTACCTCTGGAGAAATGAATGATCTTTCACGTCCCTGTATCATAAATTTATACTACTATACGTACCCTGCCTCTTTTCCGGTCAACTGACTTGGTTGTAGAGGGAGGGAATATAACCCTTCTTAAATCATGTGCAGATATTTCACTTACCCCTGTTATACTACCCCTGCTTCTAAAACTATTATGGGCCTCCATCCCATGCAGCGCCACCTCGGAGCATATAACCCTCCACCTTGCATCCTCATTGTCAACATTGTAGACATCCGTGTCAGGAGTTTTTCTGGAGATATCCCAAAGTATGGCAGATAGTCTTTGCCCGCATCCATGATGTCTGCATTGCTCACTCATCCCATGGTCTCTATATACCTCTGCTCTCACACCTTGCACCTCAATACCATAAGTTCTTGTTTGATTAATAACATCCCTAATAAATCTGGCAGCTGTTTCAGGACCCAATTTCCTTTCTCCAAGATGATCTAAACCTTCAGTTTTACTCTGGTAATACCTTGTTTGAGCCTCATATTCTGTTTGTCGCATAATTTGCCTCAGATAATACCATAAATCAGAAAAAATAACATAAATTCTGGTAATATCTGGCAACATTTGGTAAGATCTGGTAATATTTGGTAATAGGACTGAAGCAAATAAACAATTAAAATAATATAGATATGTTAATTCCCCCAAAATACATTCTGACTCCCAAAATATCCCAACTCCTGTCCTCTATTGAATCCTGTAAAGCAGTTATAGACTCAATTATTATTCCTCCAGAAATTGAGATTAACATCAGAAGACAATCTACTCTTAAATCCTCACTTTTTTCAGCAAGGATTGAGGGAAATAATCTCTCCCTAGACCAACTAAAACCTGGTTCTAAAGAACAAAAGCAAACTGAAGTGTTTAATATTTTAAAAGCACTAAATTTAATCCATGAAAAGCCATCAAAAGATTTAAAGGTTAATAATTTCCATGCGTTGCATCAAACGGTTATGCAAGGATTAGCCCCTAAGGAAGAATTAGGCAAATTTAGAATACAATCCAGTGCTATTTTTAACTCCTCTGGTATTGCTATTTATCTTCCTCCAAGGCCTAGTCAAATAAGCCCTTTACTAAACAAACTTATAACTTATATTAATAGTTCTAAAGAGCAATTTGTTCCTATAAAAGCTGCTCTTGCTCACTTTATTTTTGAAAAAATACATCCTTTTCTAGATGGAAATGGCAGGGTTGGGAGATTGCTTATTCAATCTATACTGGCAAAAGGTGGCTATGGGATGAAAGGGCTTTTAGCTATAGAGGAATCTTTGGATAAAAATAGATCTTTATATTATAGAGGCTTAGAAGAACCTGAAAGAGATGTTACAAGCTATGTTGAATTCATACTGGAGGCTCTCTCATCAGCAGCTCAGATAGTAAAAGAACAAGTTTTACAAAAACAACAAGCTGATGTTAAAGATTATCTTTTACCCAGAAGGGCTGAAATATTATCAATTATTGAAGAACACAAAATTTTAAGTTTTGATTCGGTTAGAAGAAGATTTATGGCAGTAAACGGGAGAACTCTAAGATATGATCTTAAAAAGCTACAAGATGCAGGATTAATTAGAAAAAGAGGGACAACCAAAGGGGTGTATTATGAAGCTGTTTAACTTCTTATAAACTAAGATCCTATCAAAAACTCCACTACATCACCATCTCTAACTATATATTCTTTCCCTTCAGTCCTTATTAAACCCTTGTCTTTAGCTGCTTTGTAAGAACCTGCCTCAACTAGTTTTTCATATTCTATAACCTCAGCTCTGATAAACTTTTTCATAAAGTCTGTGTGGATCACACCAGAGGCCCTGAGCGCGGTCTCACCTCGCCGGAGGGTCCATGCCCTTACTTCTTTTACCCCTGCTGTTAAAAATGAAAGTAAACCCAAAAGCTGATAAGCTTTTTTAATCAGCCTATCTAATCCAGGCTCCTCAATTCCTAATTCCTTTAAATACTCTACTCTCTCATCCTCTGATAGTTCCACCAGCTCTTCTTCTACTCTTGCACAAATAACCAGCTTGTCATCCTGAGCATCTTTTGTCATTCCGGGCGTAGACCCGGAATCTATATTAATATGGATTCCCGCCTTCGCGGGAATGACAGCGCTTTGAATTTTTTCTGCATATTCTTCTTCAGAAACATTGTAAACATATAAAACAGGCTTTATGGAAAGGAGCGGTAAAGTCTGAAACCACTTTGTTAACCCTTCAGCCTTAATTGTTAATTGTTCACTAGTTTTACCCTCCTCTAAATTTTTTCTAATTTGCTTTAGGATATTTAACTTCTCCATATCCAAACTATCTTTTGAAGCTCTACTTTGAGATTCCTGAGCTGTTTGAAGCTTGGCAATTGTTTCCAGATCAGCCAAACAAAGCTCTGTTTCAACAGTAGTTTTATCTTCATTAGGACTGACTGATCCTTCCCTGACAATATTAGGATCAGAAAAATCCCTTAAAACATGAACAATTGCATCAACTTCTCTGATGTGTGATAAAAATTTGTTTCCCAAACCTGCTCCTGTTGAAG
>CAZDFU010000001.1:0-9089 GCA_964504985.1 uncultured Gammaproteobacteria bacterium | reverse complement strand
GCTCCTTTAACAAGCCCTGCAATATCCACAAATTGAACGACCGCAGGTACAACCGGAGGTCGTGAAATCCTGAGCGTAGTCGAAGGATCTGCTTTCCCTTCAGCTTCTTCCATAGCTACTAAATCAGCTAATTTTTCCAGCCGGCTATCAGGTACTGCAACCACCCCAATATTTGGTTCAACAGTAGCAAATGGATAATTGGCAGACAAAGCTACCCTTTTTTTCAAAAGGGCATTAAAGAGAGTACTCTTCCCCACATTCGGCAGTCCTACTATCCCACATTTTAAAGACATCTTGACAAATTTTACACTTAGACAGTGCTTTGTGCAATTACAGCTTTTTGGGAAATATTACCTATCTTTTATTTACAATGAATATACAAATCAATCAGTTTATAAGATTGACTGGAATTTACTCTAAATTCAACAGGATTATCAAACATCGTATAGTTTTTAATGGTCTGCTTAACCGACTTTCTGCGTACGGCAAAATATATATCTCTTGGTTTAGCATCTGCCTCGGTACCCCAAATTTTATGTAAAGCTCGATCATCCAAACATTTACTATTAACAAATTTCATGATCACATTATGATTACCTTTAGTTAGGTGAAAAGTTGCTTCATGAGACTTACCTTCAATATCATCTATAATCGTCTTAGCTCCAGTATGATTAAAAGATGAAGAGATTGAATAGTCATCTTCTTCCGGGATATACAATACAGCAGTAATTATAAATTGGGTTGAATTGTGAGTCTGACCACCTACATTGGCCCAATCCGTCGGATAAATTTCTTGAACAATTGTCGGACCTGTAACTTTGTAATCAGCAAGAGTAATCTTATTCTTAATAGGATTTGCATAAGATTCCGAGGTTGTGGTAATAGGAGTGAGTTGAGCACTTACTGAACTTGACTTCTCTTGAACTAGAGAGGGTTGTTTTACAGGGATGAAAAAGGAGGTGTTATGTTTTAAATAATATGATCCGCCAACAATTCCTCCTGAAACTGCAATAATTCCAATTATAAAAACTAAAGTTGCGAATCCTTTCTGATTCATTAAAATAATACTATCATAATACTATCAAGGAAGAGAAACGAAATCAAATACAACCTAAGGTGAGTATCAAAAAATTTAAATTTGGTGCTTTTGATGGATTATCCTACCTAACTCATCTCTTGCTAAAATAATTCTCCTGTAACGGGGCTTTGGTGCAGTAAACTCAAAGCTAAAGTCTAAATATAAGCAGAGCTTGAATTTGTCACTTTGTTCCAAATATGGGGCAGTGTAGTTGGCATTCCGATTTGCGTACCTAAACCCGACATTTTGTGCTTTACTTTCTAAAGGAATCTATCCTTTTACTAACACTTTGTTTGAGTCTCCAACAGTTACACTCTCCAAAACTTCTTTTCTCCTGCCTTAATTGCTATTGGTAAAATATTTTCTTCTGGAGTTATTGGACAATCCCACTGATCATTATAAGAACTGTAGGGATTATAGGTATAGTTAAAATCAATTACTAATTTATCTCCTTTTTTGGGAATTTGTAGCATTCTGCCATTTTCATAAGTTTCTTTACCAGTTGTTTGATCTCTAAAAAGTAAATAGTACTGAAACTGTTCCTGTTCTGGATCTTCAAAAACTAATGCTTCCACTTCTTGACTCTCAACCTCAAATCTAACCTTACCTGCTCTTAAATATACTTGTTCATCTCCGCCAGTGGTTTTAATAACTACTTTCTGTCCAACATCAGGAATGGTTTTATCTAATTCCAGCTCAAAACTTACATCAGGATTAGGAGGATAATAATTTAGTCCTTTGAAATTCCTTTTCTGTTCTTCAGTCAAAGGAGACTCTTTATCATTTTTCCAAGCCTCATCCTTTTGTTTTCTAAATTTTAGCAATTTATTTTCGTCGTACATAATTGTTTTGGTTATCCAACATCAAAAAATGCTCTTTGTAACCATTCTGGTAAGGCCGGATGGATATAAACAGAGTTTGTAATTGCATCAACTGTGCCATTTGCTTTCATAGCCACAATTGCTTCATGAATTAAAACTGAAGCTTGGGGACCAATAATATGGCACCCTAATATCTTTTGGCCTGTTTCATCAGTTAAAACCTTAGCTAAACCATTTTCTTGCAAAGCTCCACCCATTCCTGTATCTTTAAGTTCTGCTTTACCAACTTTATATTTAATGCCTTCCTTTTTTAGTTCTTGTTCTGTTTTACCAACTCCACCAACTTGAGGTGAGGAAAAAACTGCATGGCCAATGGCAAAAGGGTCAAAGGGTACTTTATGTTCAGTAAATGCGTTTCTAATAGAAAACCCTACCTGATCGTTAGCAGTGTGTCTGAATGGTAAGATACCAATAATATCTCCAAATGCCCAAATTCCTTGAACATTGGTTTCTAGATATTCATTTACTTTGATGAGTCCCTTGTCATCAACCTCAACTCCAGTGGCTTTAACATCTAAAACATCAGCATTTGATCTTCTACCAGTTGCTACCAAAAGCTGATCAGCAGTAATTCTATTATTTCCTTCACCTTTAAGTTTGATGATAAATTTACCATCCTGGAAAGATACTGCTTCAGTCTCAGTTTTAAATAAAATTTCATACTTTTTAGAAAATTCCTTAGTAAACCAGTCTGTTATTTCCTCATCCTCATTGTCTAACATCCTACTACCACGGACTAAAACAGTAATTTTTGTCCCTAAGGCTCCATAAAAATGAGCCAGCTCTGCTGCAATATAACCACCGCCTATAATAACTATGTGCTCAGGTTGCTTTTCCAACCGAAGGGCTCTTGTACTATCTAAATAAGGAGTAGTTTCTAAACCAGGAAGAGGTGGAATAGATGGCCTAGTGCCACCCACAATAAATACTTTGTCAGCTTCAATTTGCTCATCACCTACCTGCATTTGTTTTGGACCAATAAATTTGCTTCGGACTTTATAAAGAACAGGATTACCAGCCTCTCTAATAGATTTCTCTATACCGGTAGAGTCACTGTCCACTACTTCTGAAACTCTTTTAACAATTGATGCAAAATCAATACCTTCAATTTTGCTTTTAATTCCAAACTTTTCACTATTTTTAATTGTTTCAACTACATCCGCCGAGTGGATGAGCATTTTAGAGGGTATACAACCTCTATTTAGGCAAGTCCCACCCAAGGGGCCTTCTTCTACTAAAGCCACAGACAAACCTTTTTCAGCAGCAAAAGATGCTACCTCAAGACCCGCACCACTACCTACAACAATCACATCAAATCTTTTCATAGTTTTTGTAACTCTGCTCTTGCTTCTTTCATTTTCCTTGCCCAAAAGGTAAGAGCGTCAAGCATCGCACTAGTTTATTTCAGCAGCTATACCCCGCCAATGTTCAACAGCTCTTGATCCTCCGGCTAAAGATCCATAGCTTACAAAGCTAACTGGTTTGTAATGCCATTCATAAAATAGATAATCAACTGCATTTTTAAGCACAGGTGATACACCATGATTGTATTCAGGAGTAACAAAAATAAAACCATCCGCTTCATCAATACTCTTTGCCCATTTTTTAGTATGTTCTTTTGAATACTGCCTCTGAGAGGGCGGAACTGACTCATCCAGAAAAGGAAGGTTTGCTTCCTGTAAATTCAAAAGTTCAGCTTTAATATCTGTTCTTTTTTTAGCAATTTCCAAAATCCAGGTAGCTGGCTGGATATTAAATCTTCCTGGCCTCACTGAACCAGTGATAATTTTAATTCTAATCATAGTATTTTTAACACTTTTTCTTAGCTATTTACGCCGTGTGCTCCTCGTGCTGGTTTAATTCCTCATTAGATTTTGCCTTCATTCCACACTTTGTACAGATAATTGAGTGTTCTTGTTGGTCTTCACCAGTTTGTTTGCTGTGCGTCTGTTTTGCGTGTTCATCTAACTCCTGTTGGAAATTAAATTGTCCACCGCACATTGGACATTTTAACTTTGTATCCATTATATACCACCTCCTTAAATTTTATTTTCATAAATTAATTGTTATTACTTTTTTGCACCTGTTTTCTCTCTTCCTTTTTATGAGTTGGGTGTATACAATTTTTATCTATACATTTTTCTATCATACCAATAGTTTTTCCCATTCTGCATATCAGGCAGTTATCATGTTTTCCATGTCCCATCATTTTATTTCACTTCCTTATAACTTGAAACTTGCTATTCAATCCACTCGGAAATAGCTTTAATATTGACAATAAATGTCTTTTTTTCTTTTTTGGGGGGATCGCTTGTGACAACTCCTTCTTAAATGATTTTTCCCCGTCACAACAAACAATAATACCTTTCATTACATAAGAATAATACAAAAATTATATAAACTCTGTCAGGTAGGCGACAAAATTCATTAGGATGCGTATTGAGCAAGCCTGCCTGGGTTAAATTGGATTGATTTTCCAGTACGCTTAATTAACCCCTTTTTCTCAAGTTGATTGATAAGTGTTGTTACAGTTTGGCGACTGATACCAAGCATCTGAGAAAGTTCCTCGTGGGTAAATTTCTCTGAAACTACCATTGAATCATCAGATTTTTTCTTCCCAAGATTAAAAAGAAGCTTAACGATTCGATGAAATGCACTATCTGTTGCCACTGATGACATACGTTTTTCAACTTGAGTAAGTCGGTTAAAAAGTTGCTTCATAAGCTTTTCAGAAAGTTCAGGATATTGACTGATCATAGAGAAAAATTTATCCTTATTCAAAGAGCAAACATATGAATCAGTTGTTGCCTCAACGAACAATTCTGTTTCTCCTTCTGTGCCTAAATCACCAAAGAAACTTCCTGGAAGTAGCCGTTCAATTATAACCTTTTTACCAGAAGGAGGGTCTTGAGTAAGAATGTTATCAAGCAGATCATAAATAATACGGATATGCCAAGGGTTTTTATAACGATTACTGCCTTCGTATTCTAATAACTCCTCAGAAAAGGTATGTGTTGACTGCTTACACGCCTGTCTTAGTAATGCTAGTTTTTTTGCTTGCTCTGACAACGAGTTTGCCTCTTCTGTCATTGAAAATCCTTGCAAGTTGTTCATCAATACTTTCTCCCTCCTTTCCTAGCTTTTGTTCTTCCGCATCTACCATTTCACCAAAGCTAACTTCTGCTTCCTCCTTTAATTGGTATTGAATATTTAGCTTACCCAGACTATCAAGCACTAACTTATACCCCTCTAAATAGTTTTGAGTTAATTTTCTATTTTTAGGGTCTTCTGACCAGACTTCTCGCAGCTTTGGAAGGTCTGTAGCTATAAATTGTTTAATAGAGGTGAGAATAAGAGATTTAACTTTAATCTTCTCTGTATCAAATGCCTCTTGTTCTTTGGTTATACCTGTTACTTTTACCAATGACTGATCAAAATATTTATTACGATAGTTATACAACGCTGTCTTGCTTGGTAGTGAAGCGTTAGGGAATTTCTGCGACACGAGTCGCAAAACTTCTTTTGGAGGATATTTGAGACCAAGCAATCTATCAATTTCCTCTTTTACATCTGAAGGCAAAGCATGAATACCTGTCTCAAATCCAGATTTGATTATTGAAGTACCCTTGGAAAGATGTCTGAAATCCTGCCCATTTTTCATAACATTCTTGGAACTATTCCAGCTCACTATTGAGTAAATAAGCTATACTTCTATTCTACCCTGGAATTTCATTTACCACAATAAGAAGATTATGAGGCTAGAGTCTTTCCATACCCTCTAAAGTTAAACCTCCCATTAGCAACTTGTCCAATATCATCATATGTTTTTTTCTCTGGTCTCCCGTTATTATCTTGTAACGCTCTCATTGCCTCTAGACCTTGGTAAGGTACTCTACTATACCCTTTAGGTTGTGGAATTGCACCCCCTTGACTTGCAATTACTATAGAATCAGGATGCAATCTAGAGCCCATTTGCTCTTCTATTATTCTCAATATATTGTCTACTATAGTTTGACCTTTTAGTTGAGAATAAATACCATTAAGCATTAATACTAGTTTTCCAGTTTCAGGATTAACCCCCATTCTTCCAAATACGAACCCTTGTATCTCGTCAGAGCCTACCTGCTTTAAGTCCATCATAAATGATAACGGGTCTTTATTAAGTCTGGTTACATACTCATATGTCCTATACCTAAAGTTCTCTCTACTTGCATTGAAACAACACTGTGCAGCATCAGCAAACCTTAATGCACGAATGAAATCCTCATTCTTATCTAGGAATGTCAACTCTAATTGTTTATCAGCGGTCTTGGCTCCAACTCGAGAACGAGCACTAGCAATTTCTGAGAGTGTATCTCTTAGATGACCAAACCATTCAGAAGTAGCTGCAGAGCTAGGTAAAGTATCTTTTAGATATTCATAAACAACTTCACTATCAGAATATTCTCTTAACCTACCTAATGCCTCCCTATTACCTCTGTAGACTTGTTGTAATCGATTTTTTAAATCCTTTGCAATTGCTTCAATATCGGCTGGACTAATTTTCTCTTGGTCAAGTTTCAATGGTTTCACCATCCTAAATAGTCTCGGCATAAGCTGAGCTATCTGGTCGTGATTTTCAAGTATCTCAAGACTTTCGGTAACTGTTTCAGGCGATTGTCCAGCAGCTCTAGCAAGTAACAGGCTTTTTAGCTCACCTTTCCATACTTCTTGTAATCTTTGTAGAGCTACTTCATATTGAGAACCATATTCCACAGTTGTTGAAAATCTTACTGCTCTACTCTCTCCTGATATGAGTGGTTTTCCAGCTTTTGCATCTTCTACTGCTTTTGTAGCATCCACAGGAGTTAAACCACTTCTTTCTAAAGCCTGTTGAAATCTTGTTAAAGTTGGTTCGTGTACTTTTAGTTCTCCGACCCTTCTAGTAACTGTCTGGAATTTCTCTAGCGAATAATCATTTACGATGCTATACCGATAAACTCCTGATTTTGTTACATAGAATATCTTTAGAGTATCAAAATCACGACGAAAGATGCTAAGCAGTTCATCCCTACTTTTACCCTCAAACTCGCTCATTCTTTGCTTTAGCTCTACAACTCTTTCTTCTAATGTCTCTGACTTAAGAACCCCTGGCTTTTCTAATAGCTGATAGGAAGGTAAATCGGGTGTAAGCCCAAAATTAGTAATCAAAGCGGTCAGAACTTTAGCCTGTTCAGGAGGATTAGGTCTAAACTCCTCAAGAGTTTCTTCTACTTCTTTCTTATCAGGTTCATAGTCTTCCCCATATATAAGGCGTAATAATCTCTCCTCTGCTGTCTGTGGCTCACTCCTTAGTTGAGGAGGTGCCTGACCTGTTTGTAAATACTTTCCAAGTGCAGGGTCCCAGTATTCACTCTGAAAAAGTTTTTTTGCTATATAGGCTCTATAATGAGGAGGCAAATTCTCATCTGCAAATAGTCTAGTTGCCATAGTTTTACCTTTAGGATTATCAATTTGTATTAATCCCTTCAAAATTCGCATCGTTTGAGATACCGCTTCTGAGTCATCCCTTTTAGAAATTTGGTCTAGGATACCAAGTAAATAATTACTTGCAGTTTCATAATCTTGGGAAGCTATTACGCCTTCAGCAAAGGCTTTCGTAGCTACAATATCATCTGATTCTACAGCTAACTTTCTTGCTTCGGCTAAATATTCCTGTTCTTTAGTCCTCTCTGAAACACCTGTTAATAATGAAACACGAGTATGAGAATGTACAGTCGGATGTAAAGAATTAACATCAACCTTATCGAAATAACCTAGAGCTTCTAAGACAGTATGATTATTACTCTTTGTAACAATAGTATCTATAACTGGTTGTGGCAATTCCCTTATTTCCTTTGCAGTTAAACCATTACTTCCAAGTGTGGTACCTATATTAGTTAAAGCTTCAACTTTGTATGAACCACCTAATTGTTCTGCCGTTGCAAGTGCTTGTTCTACCCGACCAGCAGTACCTTGAGCAGTTGCAATATCTATCCAAGCTTGTGCTCTTTGATAGTCATCTCTTATATTTCTTGCACTATCAAGAGCTGATTCAAATGTTGTAGATGGGTCTTCTCCTATTTGAGCTTGCATCACTCCTAGTCTTACAAGAGCATCTGATTTTTCCTTTGGGTCAGTTATCGCTTTTGCTGCCTCCAGTTCAGCCTGCAAATCATCTGTTGGAGTAATGTCTTTCTCTTTAGATTGCTCAGGTGTGTTAAGTTTAGGAGGTGTTCCTCCTGCTTTAACTTCCTCTATTTGTTGCAACAAACTTTCCTTTTTGTATTCAAGTGAGTCGTCAATAAGCTGTACTGTTTGAGTAGCTTCTGTAAGTAATCCTAACCCCATTTGTACATTTGCTATAGCTATATAAGCATCTGCTTTATCTTGGTACATTTTCTCCTTAGTTCCTGATGGGCCTGTCCGCATAGCTTTTGCTGCCTTTAGTGCTGCTTCTAATGCAGCCTTCGTGTCTTCCCCTCTTTCAGCTTGTATAGAGGCTATTTGTGCATAAGCATTGGATTTATTTTTATTAGTTGTTAGAAGAGGCACATTTGCCATTGCAGTTTCTGCATCACCCATTCTTGCTTGCGATAATACTATACCTGTCAGAGCACGATTTATTTGACCATAATCCATAAGGCCCTGGGCTGTTTGAATAGCTTTATTTAAAACTCTATGTGATTGCAAGGAGTTTTCTAATCTTTTCGAGGTTGCTGATACCTGTTGTTGTAGGCGGGCTTCACCAGCCAAATGCTCCATATTTCTTTCAGTGTTCATATCCATATTTTCCTTCCAAGGTACTGTAATTATTATACAGAATTATTAGTAAAGTTACACAAGTATGAAGATTATAGCCTTGAGGGAATAGTAGGAGGTTTTGAGCTAATTATTCTTCCCAAAACATCTCTTGCTACTATAATTCTATCCTTTCGAGGTTTTGGAGCTATAAATTCGTATTCAAAGTCTAAGTATGGGACGGTGGAATGTCCTTCCCTACTCTCAGACCGAAACTTGACATTGAATTTTATCTCCTTTTATGTTAATATACATTTATCACTAGGGAGAAACGAACATATGACTGCGTGTTATATGCAACGCCTCCCATT